>NZ_JBBHZL010000012.1:0-226000 GCF_049843575.1 Cupriavidus sp. Met-2 | reverse complement strand
GTCCAGATCGATCTGGTGCTCACGGCACGCGGCACGCACGGCCTCGATGGTCGAGTGCGTGAGGTAGCAGGATGCGTGGAACTTGAACAGCGTGCGTTCGATGGCCATGATCGTCCGCCGTTCGAACGTATCCGGAAACGCCGGTGCGGCATGCGACTGCGTGCTGCCGAAGCCCTGCGGACATTCGATGCCGTTCGGATTGGCGGTAAAGCCGCGTGCGGCCAGCCGGGCGGCCATCACGCCGTTCATGGCCGCCTTGCCCGCGTGCAGTGGCTTGGCCATCGTGCCGAACATGCACTTGAGCCCGGCGGCCTGCGTCGCGGCCAATCCCAGCGCGTGCGCCGTGGTGGTCGGGTCCAGTCCACTCAGCCTGGCACACGCTGCGGCCGCACCTAGCGTGCCCGTTGTGCCGGTGGGATGCAGGCCGAGCTCATACTGTTCCGTGCCTACGATCTCACCAATCCTGCTTTCCACTTCGTGCCCCACCACCAGCGCGCGCAGCAGGTCCTTGCCACTGGCGCGGGTGGCCTGCGCCACCGCCAGCGCCGCGGGCGCCACGGGTACGGTCGGGTGGCCATGCATCGCCGAAGCAACGTCATCGAAGTCGAGGGCGTGGCCGGCGGAGCCATTGATCAGCGCGGCCTGCGCCACGTCCGCGCGGCGCGAACTGCCCAGCAGGGCGCAAGGCAGTGCTGCCTGGCTGGCGTATTCTGCTGTGAGCATTTCCACGAGCGGCTCACTGGCAGCGGCGATGGTGACCGCGACCCAGTCGAGCATGGCATGTCGTGCCCACTCGAAAGCTGGCTCGCCGATCTCCGCATCGTCGACCGTGCTGATCCAGGTGCCCATTGCCTGGGTAAAGCCCGTGCCAGTGCCGCTGCCAGCAGTGGCTTCATCGATGGTGTTATCAGTTTCCACTCGGAGGCGACCCGTGGTGACGGGCGCTGGGTTGTTGTCGATGGGCTTGAGTATTGGCAAATGGCCGCAGGCGTTGTATCACATATGTGATGGTTCCGGATTGCGCCGATCCATCACATACGTGATGAGCTACGACGATCTCACAGCGGAAACTTTCATCAGCGTTCGGTTGCGATCGCAATCCCGGTCCCGGCATCCGTGTCATCCTTGATGCCTGCGTCGTCTCTCATCACCCACTACCCCATGACCATGAACACCACCACGCCTCGCCGCTCCGTGCTCTACGTGCCCGCGAGCAATCCACGCGCCATAGAGAAAGTCCGCAGCCTGCCCTGCGATGTCATCGTGTTCGATCTGGAGGACGCCGTGGCGCCCGCCATGAAGGCCCAGGCCCGCGAGAACCTGATCGCCGCGTTCGCGACGCAGCCATTTGCAGCGCACGAAACCGTGATACGGGTGAATGCATTGGGAACGGCCGAATTCGACGCGGATCTTCGCGCGGCCGCCACGTGCCGCGCGGATGCCGTCTTGTTGCCAAAGGTGGATACCGGTGCCGATCTGGAGGCATTCGCCGCCGCGGTCGGCAAGCTTGTGGACGGCCCCGCGCCCCGGCTGTGGGCCATGATGGAGACCGCCTGCGCCATCCATCATGTCGACGACATTTTGCGTGCCGGCAAGGACAGCCGGGTCTCGCTCGCGTGCCTGGTCGTCGGCACCAACGACATCGCGAAGGAAACCGGCGTTTATCCTGGCGACAATCGCATATATCTGGTGCCCTGGCTGATGTCCATCGTGCTCGCCGCCAAGCGATATGGCATCGAGGTGCTGGATGGTGTGTGGAACGACTTCGGCGACCGCGCGGGCTTCGACAGCGAGGCGCTGCAGTCAGTGCGGATGGGTTTCGACGGCAAGACGCTGATCCACCCTTCGCAAGTCGAGCCCGCCAACCGGGCGTTCACGCCGTCAGACGCCGCGATTGCCGATGCGCGCGCGATCGTGGCCGCCTTCGCGCGTCGCGAACACGAAGCGGCGGGTGTCATCAATCTGGATGGACGCATGGTCGAGCGCCTGCACCTGGAGCAGGCGACGCGACTACTAACCAAGCTGGATGCGATTCAGACACGCAGTCAGCAGTTGCCCGGCTAACTGGTTGATTCTTCCGGGACAGCGGCGCTCAGCAGTCCTGCGCCACCGCGAGCACGGCGGCCAGCAGCTTCTTGCGCCGTGCGTGCAGCCGCGCCACCGGGCCGCCGGTGCCGATGCCGAGCCACTGTCCACGTATCGGCGTCGCCACAAGCGTGGCGATTACGCCGGCCCCCGGTGAGGCAAGACTGGCCGATTCGTAGTACCCCTGCCGACGCGCCTGCTCGATGGCACGCATGATCTCGGCGGGCCGCACGGCTGACTCGCCAGCAGGAACCTCGGCATTGAATCGGCGCAGCATCCGTCCGATCTGATCGTCTTCCATCCGGCTCATCAGCATGATGCCGATGGCGGTGCGATGCATCGGCCGGAGGGTGCCGGACGATACCGACAGGCGCAGCCCCTGGCTGGATTCGATGACGGACAAGTACTGCAGCATGTTGCCGCTCTGGCGCCCCAGCAGCACCGTCTCGCCGGTCTCGCTCGACAGCCGCCGCATCGCGTCGTGGACGGAGGCGCCGGCGCCCTGCTTTCGCGTGGTCCAGCCGCACATGAATGCCACCCGGACGGACGGGCAGTAGCTGCGCATCTGCGCGTCGAACTCCATATAGCCGCGCGCCACCATCGTTCGCAGCAGCATGGAAACACTGGACTGCGGGACGCCAAGGCGCTCGGCAATCTCGCCAACGCGCAGCGGCCGGCGCACGCGTTCGAACAACTCCAGCAGGTCGAACACACGATCTGCGGATTTGACCGTCCTGTTATCCATCTGAGCGCCCCCTGATATCAGCGAGGCATCAAGTTTAAGCCTGGATCAGGGGTGATGGAACCGGGAAAACCAGACCGCGTCGGGTGCCGGCCGCCAGTGCGGAATGGGGAGCGCGGCTAGCGGAGCGCGGTTCCTGATCCACCCTCCGCGGGTCTTGCCACGCCATCCGTCGGCATCAAGCAACATCAGTCAACGTAGGTCGGGGAAATCTTCCTCCCAGTATTCACCGGGCATCCTCGACGACTGATCCTCGCGCTCCATCTCGCGGCGGCGGAGGTCAACGCGCCGGATCTTTCCGGAGATCGTCTTGGGTAGCTCGCTGAACTGCAGCCTGCGAATCCGCTTGTACGGAGCGAGCTTCTCTCTCGAAAAGCGGAATACCGCCCTGGCCAGTTCGGGGCCAGCCTCGTAGCCCTGGCGAACCGTGACATAGGCCTTCGGCACATACAGCTTTACCGGGTCCGGGCTCGGCACAACGGCGGCCTCGCCAATGGCCTCGTGTTCGATCAGGACGCTCTCCAGCTCGAATGGACTCAGCCGGTAGTCCGATGCCTTGAAGACATCGTCCGCGCGACCCACGTAGACAAGGTACCCGTCTTCCCGGCGCATCGCGATATCGGACGTGTGATAGAAGCCATTGCGCATGGCTTCCGCAGTCGCCTTCTCGTTGTTCGAGTAGCCCGCCATCAATCCAAGCGGGCGGCTGGCCAGCGAGAGGACAATCTCGCCCTCGTTTGCGGGATGATCATCCGGATCCACCAGATCGACACGGTACCCAGGAAGCGGCCTGCCCATCGAGCCTGGCACGACGGGCTGACCCGGCGGATTGCCGATTTGGCAGGTTGTCTCGGTCTGCCCGAATCCGTCGCGAATGGTGATGCCCCACGCGCTCTGCACCCGCTCGATGATTTCCGGGTTGAGCGGTTCTCCTGCCCCGACGATCTCGCGCAGCTTTACCGCATACGAAGCCAACGGCTCCTGCACGAGCATTCGCCATACCGTTGGCGGGGCGCAGAGCGTAGTGACGTTGCGTTGCACGAGCACGTCCAGCGCATCCCTCGGAGCGAAGCGGGCGAAGTTGTAGATGAAGACGCACGCCTGGGCATTCCACGGCGCGTAGAAGCAACTCCATGCGTGCTTGGCCCATCCCGGGGAACTGATGTTCCAGTGAATGTCCCCGGGCTGGAGCCCAATCCAGTACATCGTCGACAAGTGGCCAACGGGATAGCTCTGATGCGTGTGTTCGACCAGCTTTGGTTTCGATGTCGTGCCCGACGTGAAATACAGGAGCAGCAGATCCGTCGCGCGGGTTACCCCGTCCGGGACGAAGGTTGGCGACGCCTGATACGCGTCACCAATGTGATGCCACCCTGCGACGCGCTCGCCCACCGCGATACGGGTGACACTCGCGTCAACATCTTCGAATTTTCCCAGCTCCGCACCGTCGACCACGACGAACCGCGCCTCGCCGAGTTGCACGCGATCGCGAACATCGTCGGGAGATAACTGGGTCGTGGCAGGCAGCACAACGGCACCGAGCTTCATCGCCGCCAGCATGACATCCCACAACTCGACCCGATTGGGCAGCATCAGGAGGAGCCGGTCGCCGCGCGAGACACCCAAGCCGCGTAAGTAGTTGGCCATGCGAGAAGAGCGCTCCGACATCTCCCTGAAAGACAATGGCGCGCCTGCATCATTGGGGCTGTCCACAATCCAGAGTGCGGGATTGTCGTTTCCCTGCGCCATGACGTCGAAGTAATCGAGCGCCCAGTTGAACTCGCCGAGCTGTGGCCAGGCAAATTCCCCATATGCGCGATCGTAGTCCGCGCGATGTCGCAGCAGAAAGTCCCGTGCGGCGACGAATGCTGCGGCTCCTGATGCCCCGTCTTTCATCCTTGTCTCCTGGTTGGCGCGGTAGAGCGCTCTCGAATGAACAGCGAATTACCAATACCCCGAACGGTGCGCGGCATTCGAGCCAACACCCAACCGTACCCCGCCGTCAGGCGTGGGCGACTGGCAAGAAGTCGCGCTGCAACAACGTTGAAGTATAGGTTTCGGGGGTTGGCGCCGGCAGCCGGGGAATACCAGCGTGTCAGGCGGGAATGAACGTTCCAGGGCTGGCTTTGGCTTCCCACTGCGATCGCGTCGATGCACTTGGCCCGGGATCCAGCCCAGGGATACGTTCCGTGCAGTGCTGTGCGTCCGCCAAGGGACGTCGGCGGCTCTAGAGGAGCCAGCGCAACGGCTCGACGACCACGTGGAACAACTGCGCGAGCACGGAAGTTACCTCGGTGTTCGAGACCTTTGCATAGGCAAAGATAATGACACTGGCGGATATGAGAGCGGCGAAAGCCGATTTGAGATTGTCACCCACAGCGCATCCTACGAATGTCGGGACGACGGCGCACTGCACTTTGCCGCCCCACCGTCAACGCGGATTCGATGGTGGCATGGCAAGCATGCAGAGCTGGCACTTGCCCAGAGGCCCGGCAAGTATTGCCATTACTACGCTCGCTAGAAGGGCAAGATCTGTGCGCTAGCAGCCAGAAGACTGGAGCATGTTCGGTCCGAACTTCTTCGGGCAGTCAGGAGCGGCATGGCTAGCGGAAATGCCGCAGTGGCGCGAGTATCGACGAACCCGCTGCTCGATACCTGCCCTACATATCAGACCACAAGCCACGATCGAAAAAATCTCTTGTAATGAGATCGATTCCTATTTACTATTCGATCACTGTCTGACGCGCGGCAAGTCGCCGGAACCGGACGGTACAAGTTTTCAGAGCGTCGTCTCCGGCCGAAACCGGGCTCGCGACGCCTTATACCGACTTTTGTGGGGACCGCTCCGAAACACGGAGCGTTTGGTAGTAGCCAGTTGCAGGAAGATCGGGAAAACAACCAGACCCCGTTTTCCCGATCGCGTCATCCAGCAACAAGCCAGGCCACCTTTTTATTCCGCGCGCCGTCCAGGCACGGCGCGCCGCCCGGGACGATGCAACACGCGCCGGACCGGGCGTCTTCCGCCTGACTTCTTCTTTCCCGTTCCATTCCAGGCCCTCGCCTGGTTCCATTGCACCGCCCGCCCGCGGGTGAGATCCGCATGATGACCTCCAACGTGAATGCCGATGTAGTCCCACTCAAGCGCGCTGGCCTGAGGGCCACGTCTCCGCGCATGCACGTGCTTGAGGTACTTCGCGCAAGCGAACGCCGCCACCTGAGCGCGGAAGACGTCTATCGGACCATGCTTGAACTGGGCATCGATGCCGGGCTGTCGACGGTCTATCGGGTGCTCAACCAGCTCGTGCAGGCGGACATCCTGTTACGCCACAGCTTTGAATCCGATCATTCTGTTTTCGAACTCAACGAGGGCGGTCATCACGACCATCTGATCTGTCTGGAATGCGGGCGCGTCGAGGAGTTTCGTGACGAGGCGATCGAGCAGCGCCAGAAGCAGGTGGCGGCGCGCAATGATTTCGTGCTGCGCGAGCACATGCTGGTGCTGTATGGGCTCTGCCCCGATTGCCAGCGGTCACGCATTGGGGCGGTGGAAGCAGGCGTCGACGCGGCGCGCTGACACCCCGGATGTTGCTTACAGAATAGCCAGCTTCCGTTACAAACGCGCGCGAATGGTAATACGCCACATGGGTAGAGTGGAGGCGTAGCAACTCACCCCTTCTGGTGAAGGCTGAAGACCGTGAACAACAAGCGCCCTCTCTACTTTTCGATTTTCCTCGCTGGCGCAGCCGCGCTCGCTGCCTCCGCCTCCGCAATGGCTCGCGTCGATATCGGCGTCAGTCTCGGCGTGCCTGCGCCGGTGGTAGTCGCTCCCGCACCCGTCGTTGTGGCTCCCGCGCCCGTGGTGGTGGCGCCCCCACCACCCGCCTACATAGCGCCGCCGCCTCCGGTGGTCTACCGCCCGGGCCCGCCGGTCTATGTGGCGCCGGCAGTCGTCGTCGGCTGGCACGGGGATCGTTATTGGGACGGCCGCCGCTGGTATGACCGTCGCGAGTACCACGCGTGGCACCATCACGACGACTACTACCGCCGCTGATCCAGCGTGACGATCACGACCGGGCCGGCGCCGGCGCCACAGCCGGCGCGGCCGGTCGCAACACCAGCCAGACCGCCACGCCAATCAGCGCCATCCCTGCGGCGTGGGCCCACGACAGCGATTCCCCAAGGAACATCCAGCCCCAAACGATGCCGAACGGCGGGATCAGGAAGGTCACGGTCAGCGATCTGACCGGACCCAGGTCGGCAATCAGCCGGAAGTACAGCACGTAGGCGATCGCGGTGCAGAACATCCCGACCGCGAGCATCGCCGCCCAGACGCCGGGCCCCGCAGCCGGCAGCGTGTTCTCTCGCCACAGCGCGACCGCGCTGAAAGGCAGCAGGAACAACGTTGCGCCCACCAGGCTGCCAGCAGCGACCAGGCGACTGTCCAGACCGCCACGAGCGGTGATCCACCGGCGCGTCAGGAAGCCCGCCAGTCCGTAGCACGACGTTGCCACCAGGCAAGCCAGCGCGCCGAGCAACACCTCGTGCGAGAACACCACCGGCCCCGTCCGCGTCAGCACGCCGACACCCGCCAGCCCCATCAGGACACCGGCAGCCTTGGCACGCGTCAGCTTTTCGGCAAAGAACAGCGAGCCGATCAGCACTCCCATCAGCGGTGTCATCGCGTTAAAGATCGCCGAGTACCCAGCTGGCAGCCAGAGCGCGGCGATGGCATACATCACGAAAGGAATGCCCGAGTTGATGATGCCGAGGATGATCACGGCACGCCACTTGCCCTGCATGTCCCATTTGAGCCCGAGCATCGGAAGGCAGGCGGCAAGCGTCACGGCACCGATCAGCACCCGGAAGAATGCCGTCGGCAGCGGCCCGAGCACCGGGGCACCGATACGGATGAATAAGAAGCTGGCGCCCCAGATGGCCGACAGCAGTAGAAGACGAAACAGGTCAGCGGGTCTCATTGGGTTATGAAATGCAATGATCAAACCGAAAAACATCAGACCGTTGTCGATATGCGACAGAATCGGCACATTGGTCGATGCCACGCGCAGCAACGGCGCCACGGGAAGGTATTAAAGCGCTGAAACCGGCAAGCAGCACGCTGGATTCGGACATTCCCCTGCTCCACCAGGAGACGCCTTTGCTGCGCCGCAAAATCATCGAAATCGCATCTTAAAGCGTAGAAGTACAGCGATTGTTGCGCTTCCGCCGCATATTGCTTTCGATTGCCTTTCGTAATCACCCCTCAAATGTAGGGGGCACTACCACAGGGCGTGACATCGCGTATTCGATTCCTTTAAAATCTGTACTGCGCCAGAGTTAATTGACCCCTCCGACGCATTCCCGACAAGCCGCCAGGCAATCCTGGCGGCTTCTTTTTTTGTCGTGACGAAAAGTTGTATCGTATGTCACAGCAGGGCCACATACAGCAACTGGCGTATGGTGCACGTTGTGTTCCCGCGTCAACCATCCTCCCCCTTACAGCGTTGCCAGCGACATGAAACGACAGTTCCTCGGCTTGCTCGCCCGCGTCTACGTCATGCAATTCGCCATGGAGGTGCCCGCCACCGTTGCGATGCTTGCGGAAATGCTCATGGATTACGGATTCCAGGTAGACATCGGCTCCGTACGACCTCTGCTGCGTGCGCTGCAGATGGAGGGTTATCTCGAAAGCGTCCTGCGCGACGGTATCGGGCGGGTCTACCTGCTCACCGAACTGGGGCGTGAAGAGTTGGCCACCAGCCGCACACGGATCGACGAGTTGTATCGCCGACTCCACAATCCCGTCGCCGAGACCGTCGCCATGGCACCGGCGACCGTTTCCCACACCTGATTCCTGATTCCCAAGCCACGCTTGAATGACGAAACCGGCACGCCGCGCCAGCGGCCTGCCGGTTTGTTTGTTTGGGTGGGATCAAACGTCTCAGCCACCGCGTATCCACCCGATGCGTGCGTGACGTTGCGTACCCGTTTCTGCGGACGCCCGCGGCGTGCCAGACGTCATGCCGCCATGTCAGGCCGCAAGCACGTCCGCATTGGCCAGACTGCTATCGCCACGCAGGATCTGACGCAGCGTATCCAGTCCAACCGGCTGGCTGAACAGGTAACCCTGCACGGCATCGCATCCTTCGGCGCGCAGGAAATCGAACTGCGCTTTTGTCTCCACGCCCTCGGCCACCACCTGCAGATGCAACTGGCGCCCGAGCGCGACGATGGCCGCGGCCACCGCCCGGTCGTGTCCCGGCACGGCGAGATCATCGACGAACGACTTGTCGATCTTGAGCTTGCTGATTGGCAGGCGGGTCAGATACCCGAGCCCCGAGTAGCCCGTACCGAAGTCGTCGATCGAAATCCCCACGCCCAGCTGGCGCACCTGCCGGAGCGTCTCGACGGTGGTCTCGCTGCCGTCGACGAGAATGCCCTCGGTCACCTCGATGGTCAGACTGGCGGCCGGCAGCCCGGAAGCGCGCAACGCCTGCGCAACGGCCGCCGGGAAACTTGCCTGACGCAATTGCAGCGGCGAAATATTGACCGCGACATCGATATCGCACCCCAGCTCCTGACGCACCGACTGGATATCCTGGCAAGCCTTGCCCAGCACCCACTCGCCAAGCTCGCTGACGAGACCGCACTGCTCGGCGATCGGGATGAACTCAGACGGCTGCATCACGCCGCGCTCGGGGGTCTCCCAGGCGATCAGGGCCTCGACCCCGAGCAACGCCAGCCTGGAAACGTCGACGATCGGCTGGTAGCGCAACCGGAACTCCCCCTTGGCCAGCGCGCGACGGAGCAACCCCTCGATCGTGAAGCGCGTCCGCGATGCCTCCGCCATCTCGCTGGCAAAACGCCGCAGTTGGGCGCGCCCGCCATGCTTGGCGGCATACATCGCCGCGTCGGCCGATTTCATCAGGTCCGTCAGCGAATTGCCATCCTGGGGAAAGATCGCCATGCCGAGCGAGGGCGTGACGCGAACATGTTCGCCCGCCAGCGGCAGGTCCTCGGACACGCGCGCAAGAATCTTGGCAGCCACCAGCTCGGCCTCGCCATCGAAGCGCAAGTCTCCAAGCGCCACGGCAAATTCGTCGCCGCCCATGCGCGCCACCACATCGCGGGGCCGCACCGCCCCGCGAATGCGGTCGGCGATGGTCCGCAGCAGGTCGTCCCCCACGGGATGGCCGAGCGTTTCATTGATGTGTTTGAAATGGTCGAGATCGAGCAACAGCAGCGCCACACCAGTGCCACGACGGCGCGCTTCCGCGAGCAGTACTTCGCATCGCTCATGCAGTTCCGACCGGTTTGGCAGCCCCGTCAGCGCATCGTGCTTTGCCATGTGGCTGATATAGGCATCCGCAAGCGTCGCTTGCTTGCGCGCTTCCTGGCGCTCACGCCGAAGACGGCCTGCGAGCCATCCCGCCAGCATGACCGCAGCCGTCGCGAGTAGCAGCGGAAGCCAGACGAGCGGTGACAAGAGCGGTTGCATGAACGAAAGAATGAAACAGCAGTGGAGGCGTTGTGGGCCCTTTCTCTGGCGATGGACACCCGAAGAACACCGTGTCTGGCGCACTATACCTTGTGTGCTTGCGCCCGCACAGTAGCGGTCGATTCGTTTTCGATGACAAGAGACGCATGGAACGCAGGCTGTCAAACCCGGTTTCTCCGGACTTTCATCATCAGGCGAACGTGATAACTTACGTTCGCCAGCAACCAGATCTGCGCAAAGCGCTGGCTCCAGCGAATTCACAGGCTTTCGATGCCACATCGACTCCGTGACACTCACATGCCCCGGTTACTGCCGTCGCTCAAGGTACGCATTGCGCTGATCACCACGGTGCTTGCCGGCATTCTCGGCGGAGGCATCGTCATCGGCTCGCTCTACTTCGCCCATCTCGATCTCGAAGACGCGCTGCAGAATCAGCAGGACTCCATCGTCAAGCTATCGGTGGACCAGCTCGACACGGCGATGGATGACCGTATCGAGCTGCTCTCCCACCTGGCACCGCAACTGCGCGACACGCTCGCTTCCGCGCATGAGCAGCCACACGATGCCGTACGGGCGGCGCTACAGCAGGCAATCGACCGCACGATACCAATGCCCGAGGCGTTCAATGCCGTGATGGTCGTCGACGCGGCTGGCACAGTCCTGACCATGGACGGCAAGCCCGTCGAGGTGGGTGACCGCGCCTACTTCCTCGAGGCCATTCGCACGCGCAATGTCGTGGTTGCCGCGCCGATCCGCTCCCGCGTCGGCGGCTATGTGGGCGTCCTGGTGGCGGTACCGGTGCTCTCGTTGTCCGGCGAGTTCCTGGGCGTCGCGGGGGGCTGGCTCAACCTTGCCAACTCGAACTTCCTGGTGGAAATCGCCAATAACCGGCTGGGCACCACGGGCTTCTACTGCCTGGTGTCGGCCGGCAGCGAACCCGTCTATGTCCAGCATCCGGACCCCACCATGGCGCGCAAGCCCGCCCACGCCGTTGGCGAGACCTGCGGCGTGGACGATCACAGCGCGCCGCTGGAATTTCTCACCCCGACCCGGCCCGTGATCGCCCGCCGGCTGATGGCAAGCACGGGCTGGGAACTCGTGGCCGTGATGCCGGCACAGGAAGCCTATGCGCCACTGCGCCAGATGCAGCGTCGATTCCTGATGATGTCGGCCATCGCCCTGTCGGTGGTGGCGCTGCTGATCTGGCTGGCGGTACGCCAGTTGCTGACGCCGCTTTCTCGCCTGCATCAGGTGGTGCAGGCGAGCGCGAACGACCTGGATGCATTTCAGCGCTTGCCAAAGCGTCCGCACCGCGACGAGATCGGCGATGTCACCGGCGCCTTCATCCGCCTGATGCGTGACATGCGCCAGCGCGGACTGCAACTGGCACGCAGCGAACGGCGGCTGCGCGCGGTCACCGACACGCTCCCGGCACTGCTGGCCTTCATCGACAGCGACGAACGCTACGTCTTCAACAACATCGCCTACGAGCGTGTGTTCGGTATGTCGCTGGATGAAATCCAGGGCAAGACCGTGCGCGAAGTGCTGGGCGAGGAACGATACGCACGCGCCCAGCCCTTCCTGCAACGCGCGCTGCGGGGCGAGGAGGTCAGCTTCGAGGCCGAGTATCACTTCCCGCATCATCACTGGATGGAAATGAACTATCGCCCGGAATGGGGCGAGGATGGCCGGCAGGTGGTGGGCGTACACATCCACGTGGAGGACATCACGCGGCGCAAGGTGGAGAATCTGCGGCTGTCGCACATCTCGCGAACGGACCACCTGACCCAACTCCAGAACCGCAACGCCTTCGAAAGCCAGTTGCGGGACGCGATGATGCTGAGCCGCGCCGAGCAGCAACTGATGGCCCTGCTTTATCTGGACATGGATCGCTTCAAGGCCGTCAACGACATACACGGCCATGCCACCGGCGATCTGCTGCTGCAGGCATTCGCGCTGCGTCTGCGGCGCTGTGTGCGCGAGAGCGATCATGTCGCGCGCATCGGCGGGGACGAATTCGCGGTAATTCTCGAGGACATCGGCACGCCAGCCACGGCGCAGCGAATTGCCGGCGCGATCCTGGAATCGGTCGGTCGGCACTTCTATTTCGATGGAATACTGGCCGACGTCGACGTGAGCATCGGCGTGGCTCTCTACAAGGGCACGCCGATCAGCGAGGAAACGCTGATGCGGCAGGCCGATGTACTGCTGTATCGCGCCAAGGCCCTGGGCCGGGGTCGCTACGAAATCGGCCCCGCGGAACTGCTGGCAGACGCTGGGGCCTGACCCACTTTCGGCGCTGAAAGCCGCCTGACAGTGTCAGAATCGGCTGGCCGGTGGCGCCAGAGCTGGAGCTGCTGCTCAGTGCTTCGTGGACTCGTCGGAAGCGTCCGACGCCTGGGGCGCATCCGCGTCAAACGGCACATGGCGGCCGTCCGCCGACTGGTAACCGAGCTTCGCGCTCTCGCCCATCATCCTCTCGTAGGCCAGCATGGCCTCGGCCACGGCCTTGGACTCGCCCTTGAACACGACCACGTCGTTGCCGCAGTTCGGGCATTGACCGCCGAATACCGCGTCGATGCCGTGCAATCCCGGCGCCGGGATGGCATCGAAATTGGTGAACGCCGTCTTGCAGGCCCCGCAGACCAGTTGTGCCGGCCGCAGTGCATCGACGCGCGCACGCGCCTGTTGTGCCCGTTCCTCGGGCGTTCCCCGCCGTTTTGCCTCACCCATGATGCTGTCCTTTCTGACTGCCTGTTTTCGTCTACCACGGCCTTCTGCGCGCTTCGTCGGCCAAACCCCACTCAAAGGATTCATCCAGACTCCGCCGGCGCATGGCACGGGCGTGCCATTGTAGACCAGTACGCGTGTCCGGCACGACCACGATACGCCTGCTATTGTGGATAACGGTTGCCTACCACCTACCCCCCAAGGAGGACACCGATGATTCGACCCACCGTGCAGGAGAATTTCTCCCGTTACGCCGACTGTATCGCAGCCTGCAATGCCGCCGCCGCCGCATGCCTCAAGTGCGCGGCCGCTTGCCTGGAGGAGCCCGACACGAGGAAGATGACGCGCTGCATTGCGCTCGACATGGATTGCGCAGGCATCGCCAACCTGGCCGCGTCCTACATGCTGCGCAACAGCGAGTTCGCGCCGCTGGTCTGCGAAGACTGTGCCGAAGTGTGCAAGTGGTGCAAGGAGGAATGCGAGCGCTATGACCATTGGCATTGCCAGGAATGCGCCAAGGCCTGCGCCGCCTGCATGGAGATGTGCCTGAAGATGACTGCCTGAAGCCCCCCGTCCCAACCTGACCAGGCAACCGCCGCCGGCGTGCATCTATGCACGCACCGGCGGCAGGGACTTTGTTCCCGTACACGGCGGATATCACATCAGGCGGCTATCCTTGCAGATCGTACTCAGCACTCGCTGCGATCCCTTTCCTGAAGGAGTCCGTCCATGTCCGAGAAGTCGTCCGCCACCCGTATCGAGAAAGACAGCCTTGGAGACGTCGCCGTCCCGGCGGATCATCTCTGGGGTGCCCAGACCGAGCGATCGCGTCAGAATTTCCGAATCGGCAGCGAAAAGATGCCGCCTGCGTTGATCGAGGCGTTCGCGATACTGAAACTGTGCGCGGCCCGCGCCAACCGGGAACTCGGCGTGCTCAAGCCCGATCTGGCCGATGCCATCGAACGCGCAGCCGAGGAAGTGATCGCCGGCAAATGGCCAGGCGAGTTTCCGCTCTCCGTCTGGCAGACGGGCTCCGGCACGCAGACCAACATGAACCTGAACGAGGTCATCTCCAACCGGGCCATCCAGCTCCTGGGCGGCGAGGTCGGCAGCAAGAAGCCGGTGCATCCGAACGACCACGTCAACTGCAGCCAGTCTTCCAACGACAGCTTTCCGACGGCGATGCACATCGCGGCCACACGCGCGATCCAGCAGACGCTGCTGCCTTCGCTGGAGAAACTCCAGCAGACTTTCGCGAAGAAGGTCGAGGCATTCGACGATATCGTCAAAGTCGGCCGCACTCATCTGCAGGACGCCGTGCCGCTGACCCTGGGCCAGGAATTCTCCGGCTACATGACACAGGTGGCCGATGCCCAGTCGCGCCTGCAACAGGCCATGCTGCGCGCGATGCCGGTGCCTCAGGGTGGCACGGCAGTCGGCACCGGACTCAACGCGCCGCCGGGATTCGCCGTCGCCTTTGCCCGCGCGCTGGCCACCTACACCAGCCTGCCGTTCGAGCCCGCGCCAAACCGCTACGCACTGCAAGCCGCCCACGACGCGCTGGCCGACCTGTCCGGCGCGCTGAACACCACGGCTTCGTCATTCCTGAAGATCGCCCGAGATTTCATGCTGCTGGGCTCGGGGCCCCGTGCCGGCTTTGCCGAACTGCAATTGCCCGCCAACGAGCCCGGCTCGTCGATCATGCCCGGCAAGGTCAATCCGACGCAGGCTGAGGCCTTGGCGATGGTCTGTTGCCGCGTCATCGGCAATCACACGACCGTGACGCTGGCAAACAGCCTCGGCACGCTGGAACTCAATGCGTACAAGCCAGTGATCATCTACAGCCTGATGCAGTCCGTCACACTGCTGGCCGACGCCGCATCGAGCTTCGCCGAACACATGGTTGAAGGCGTGGAACCCGATCGCGTGCGCATTCAGGAACTGCTTGAGCGCTCCCTGATGTCTGTGACCGCGCTCAACCCGCATATCGGCTACGACAAGGCTGCCGAGATCGCGAAGCTCGCGGTGAAGAAGAACCTCTCGTTGCGCGAGGCCGCCATCGCATCGGGCCACGTCACCAACGAACAGTTCGATCAGTGGATCGACTTCAAGGCAATGACGAAGGAAGTCTGAGAGGCGATCAGGAAAGCGAACGCGCTATTGATCTGGTTGAAACGACAAGGCCAGGCAAGTGAAGGGATTCACTTGCCTGGCCTTTTTAGCCACCGGCAGGCCGGGGCCCAGACGCTCAGAACTTGTGACGTACGCCGAGCGCAACGCCGAGCATCGTGCTCTGGCCGCTGGCGAGGAAGTATCCGTTCGCGAAGCTGATGGCCGACGTATCGAAGTTGAGGCCCGCGTTCTTCGAGAACGCCGTTGTCAGGTACAGATCGGTGCGTTTGGACAGCGTGTAGTCAGCGATGAAGGACACCTGCCATGGGTTGGCCAAATGCGTCTGGCCCAGCAGGTTCTTCACGTTGTCGTAGTTGTACTCCAGCGTCAGACCCAGGGCCGGGGTGACCTGGTAGTTGCCGCCAATCCAGAAGAAGTCGTCCCGCAGAATCAGCGTGGAGCCGTCTTGCGCCTTGTTCTGACCCCAGCGATAGCCGCCCATGATCTTGGCGGTGGCACCCAGCGTATAGCTGGCACCGATCGTCGCTTTCTTGAATGAGCCGGTACCGACGAAAGCGCCCGCGGCTGAGCTAAGACTCGGGTTGTACTGGTCATAGGCCACGGCCACACCGAAGGGGCCGGCTGCATATTCCGCACCGAGGCCATAGGCGGAGTCGCGACGGAACTGGCCCGGCACTTCGCCATTGCCGCCCACGCTTGGCGCACCCTGGCTCGTGCCCGGCAGCGCGACTCCCGTGCCGAACGACCAGTGCGCGATGGCCGTCACCGGGCCGAAGGTGCCGATGTATTTGGCCGTGTTGTCTTCGCGAAGGTTCGCACCTGCGAATGCCACGACGGGTTCGTACTGCACCGCATAAGCCGTGGGCGAGTAGTTCGCCATGATGTGGAACAGCGACGTGTACTGGCGCCCGAACAGGAACTGGCCATAGCGGCTGTCGACCCCAACGTATGCCTGGCGACCGAACAACCGGCCTTGCGACTGCACACCATTGTCAATGCTGAACCCGCTTTCCAGCACGTACACGGCCTTGGTGCCGCTGCCGAGGTCCTCCACGCCGCGCAAACCCCAGCGTGAACTGGACAGGCCACCCGAAGTCAGTCGCCATGTGTTCCCACCCTGCCCGGCATTGAAGCCATTAGCAGGTGTTGGCGGCTGAGAGCCAAGATGACTCACGTACTCGATGTTGGCATCCGCGACACCATAGAGTGTCACGCTCGACTGAGCGTGTGCAGTACCCATGGCGCCAAGCACCGCCGTCGCAAACAAAATCTTCTTCATCGTTATGTTTCTCCTCTCATCGGTCTGAAAGACCTTCCACTCCTGCCGGAACGGCGCGAAAACACGACCGCTCCCACAAAACTTCAAGCCGACATGGCCCAGACAGGTTGCTGGTCAGGAAAATGGGCGCAATTGCCCCCCGCCAGCGAATTACCCCGGCTTTGGCTCGCACTGCAGATTGGGAACACTGGGACGGCACTGCGTCCCACTGGCGAACAGGCGTGTGCTATTCGGAGATGTCGGTGCCGCGCGTTTCCGGCAGGAGCCAGATCGCCACAAGGCTGACGATGCTGGTGGCGGCGAGATACCAGGCCGGCGCATTAGGGTTGTGCGTCCAGGCCAGCAAGCCTGTCACCACGAACTGCGTGGTCCCTCCGAATAGCGTGGTACCGATCGCGTAGACCAGAGAGACGCCGATACTGCGAAAGCCAGCCGGCAACAACTCGGGAATCACGACGATCGATGCCGCGGCACTCATGGCGGTGAGCGCTGCGAGTACCGCTGTCACGGTCAGGAAGCTGATGGCACCGGGCATTGCGCCCAGCCACCAGAACATTGGCACGATCAACAGCATCAGCGCGACGCGCGGCGCAATCAGGACAATCTTCCGGCCGCGCCAATCGCATAGCCAGCCTCCCACCAGGCCGAACGCGAACGTCATCACGCCACCAACCAGCGCACTGGTCTGCGCAAGTGTTGCGGGCAGGTGCAACGTCTGGATCGCGTAAGTGGTCATGTAGTTGCCAATCTGAGACGCGACGGAGGCAGACAGCACCATCAGCACACCCAGAACAACATAGCGCCGGTGCGACTTCATCAGGCCACCGACCACCTCGGCGGTGCTGCGCTCGGTCCGGGCTTCGAAGGTTTCGGGCAGGCTGCGGCGAATCTTCAGGGCGACCGGCACGAGCGCGATGCTGATCACGAAGGGGATACGCCACCCCCAGGCGGCCAGGTCTTCCGCCGGAAGCAACATCGACACCGCAACGCCCAGCAGTCCACCAACCGCCACGGCAATACCCTGGCTGGCCAATTGCCAACTCGCGTAAAGTGCACGGCGATGCGGCGGTGCGGCCTCGACGAGTAGCGCGGTTGCTGGCCCCACCTCTCCGCCGAGCGCAAGGCCCTGTAGCAGACGGCAAGCCACCACGATGATGGGAGCGGCGATACCGATAGACGCATAGCTTGGCGTGGCGGCCATGCCAAGCGTGCCAAAGGTGATCAACGCCACGGTCAGGATCATTGCAGGCTTGCGACCGGCCCTGTCAGCCAGCGCGCCGATCAGTACGGCGCCGAGTGGGCGAGTGAAGAATCCCACTCCGAAGGTGGCGGCCGCGAGCAGCAGGCTGCCGAACTCGCCACCGACCGGAAAAAATGCGCGACCGATGTAGACGGCAAAGTAAGCGTAGATGACGAAGTCGTAGAACTCGAGGGCGTTGCCTGCAACGGCGGCGGCAACCGCGGCCCGACCAATAACTGGCCGAACGTCGGGCTCGCCGACATCCCTCGCCGTGTGAACCGCAAGCGTCTGGGCAGACGCCGGACTGGTGGCGCGCATTTTGTCTCCTTGGAATCGTTATGAATGGGCTGAGGGCCTGCTCAGACGATCAGTCTTCCCGCAGTCCATTCAGGGTCTGCAGGAACACGTCGCGGCCCTGTTGCCAGACAGCCTGTTGCCAGTCGTCCGCCTGGGGATAGAACGCATCCTTGAGGGTCTGGCGGATGGCCGCCGCCTGCAGCGGGTCAGACGAACCGTGGCGGTGCAGCCAGTGTTCGGCACGGCTGGCGCCAATGACTTGTGGCATCGGATACGTGCCGAACTCCAGGCAGAGGTTGGTCTGCTCGGCCTGCGCGCACTCGTCGAAGAGTGCGAACTGGATCGGCCCGGTCATGGGGATGCTGTTCGAAGTCCCGGCATGAACGGACGTCACATCCCCCCACCAACGACGCGCTCGCTCCAGCGAACGCCCTTCGTCGAGGCAAGCGAAGATGCGCTCCCCCACGCCATAAGGTCCAAGCCCGGTGTGAACGTCAATGGAGCCCAGATGCTGGCAGTTGCGCGCATGGCGTTGGAGGATCCGACGAAATGTGGTGTTGCTCCAGGCTGGCTCGCGCCCGCCGAAATGCATGCCATCCTCGAAGCGGTATTGACCCAGCGAGACGGCACGCTGAAACCCCTTCACGCCCCACTCCTTGCGCAACATGAACAGCGCCAGCTCGTTGTCATCGCCGGGCGGCCACTCCCTGGGGAGCAAGAGCTCGTGGATCTCCGCATAGGGCTTGTTGTCCGGCAGCGGAGCCGAGAAGTCGACGAAGTTGCGGTTCAGGTCGACGTTCTCCTGCGTCTCCCGGCGCGAGTACGAAAACCCGTGGGGATTGACCGCATGGATATACAGCACCGCCGTGTCCGGCGCAGCTACCGGGCCAAGGCCAAGCAACCCGGTCTGAATGGCGGAGCCACAATAACCTTCCACGCCGTGCACGCCGCTGATGATGATGACCAGCTTCGAAGCATGCAGCGGCCCGTCGCGCACGACGTCCGTGGCCAGCGTCTCGCCATGTGCGCCATCGAGCGGCAGTTCATGGGACTCGACGTCGAGCCCGCGCGATGCGGCGGCCTGCAGGAACTTCTGCCGGGCCTCCGCGTAGGTTCGACTGAACAGGTTACGAACTTCTGGTTGCACCTTGACTCCTCGATGATGCAGCGCTGATTCCATATGTCGATGACCTCAGGCAGGGAATGTCGGTCTGGATGCGCGCGTCCGAGTGGCGCGACGTTCGCCACATGCGCGTCCAAACTCGGAAAAGATCGCTTTGGCCAGGCCGCAATCGTCGATACGCATCTCCGGATGCCACTGGACGGCAAGCGTGAATTGCGCTGCGTTGGCAAGCGAGAACGCCTCCACGAGTCCATCGGGCGCCGTCGCTTCGATACGCAGTCCGGCACCGAGCCGCTCGACGCCCTGGTGATGCAGCGAATTGACCGCGGCCGAACGCCCGGCGATCCCTGCCAGCCAGCCGCCAGGCACGATGTGAATATCGTGGCTATCGTCGTACCACTGCTGGATCGGTCGGTCGTGGTCGCCCTCCCGATGATCCAGTCGGCCAGGCTGAGCGTGCACCGTGCGCTCGAGCGTGCCGCCATGCAAGACGTTCAACTCCTGAAAGCCACGGCAAATCCCCAGTATTGGGACCCCGGCATCGATCAGGGCTGGCAGCAGACCAAACACCGCGGCGTCACGGTGGGGGTCCTGGCATGTCGTTGCCGGCAGGGGCGTGGCTCCATACCTTTCCGCCGCGATGTTGGACGGACTGCCGGTCAGGACGATGCCGTCCAGCGTGTCGATCAACGTGTCGGCATCGATGGCGTCGGCGCACGCCGGGAGCAGCAGCGGCTGCGCACCGGCAATCTCGCTAACAGCCCGCACATAGCCACCGAGAACCGAGTAAGCCGGATGCCTGTGGAGGTCGATGCGATCCGTGATGATCGCCACGACCGGAAGAAGTGACTTTTGAATTGAGGCGGATGACATGGAACGATGCGGCAGTCGGAATGGATCTGGCCGCAGTTTGGAGACATCCACTACTTGTGTAAATTGCAACTAAATTCTGGTTAGAATGCAATTTATGCAAGTGGACTGTCATCGTCATGAATACGCGTCAACTACGCCACTTTCTGGCCCTTCTCGATACTGGCTCATTGGCCGCGGCGGCCGAATCGGTTCATCTGAGCCAGCCAGCGCTATCTCGCAGCATCCGCGCGCTTGAAGACATGCTTGGCGTGCCGCTGTTCGACAGGAATGACCGGCGGCTGCGCCCGACCACCTATGCCATCGCCTATGCGCCCCGCGCGCGCAGCATGCTTTCCGACGAAAAAGAAGGCCTGCGGACACTCGGCCTGATGCAGTCCGGTGATCTCGGCACGTTCTCGGTAGGCATGGGCTCTTCGCTTGCCACGCCAATCCTGCGCCCAATGCTGGCCGAACTGCTGCGCACATCGCCTGGACTGCGGCTGCGCAGCCTGATCGACACGTCCGAGCGACTCCTCGATGCCCTGCATGCCGAACGCATCGACTTCTTCGTCGGCGACACCCGCGTGGCAAAGCTGCACGATGGGCTGGCGATCGAATCCATCTTTCCTTGCACATTTGGCTGGTATGCGCGGCGCGATCACCCGTTCGCAAACAACGAAAATGTCAGCGCCGCGCAGATCCGCGAGTACCCTCTGATCGCGCCCGGCTACTTCGAACCATCGCTGGGACAGCGGCTTGCGCAACTCTACGAACTGCCCGCGCCCGTGCAGGACCAGTTCGCGCTGATCTCGGACGACATCGGCACCGTACTGGAGATCGTGGCATCCACCGATGCAGTTGTCCCGCTGACGGACCTTGCCGCGATCTCCGCGCTCAAATCACAGCTCATTGTCGAACTTGCCGTACGGCCCGCACTGGAACTGGACTTGACGCTCGGTATCGTCCGGCATGGCAACCGCACCATGGCGCCCGCGACCATGATGGCCTTCGAGATCATCCGCCAGCGCTTCGCCATGGCGGCAAGCGAGATTGCCACCATCAAAGGACTTGCGGCGGATCGGTGATCGCACTCGATCCGCGTATGGGCAGTTCGATCAGTGGGCCGCCTCCAGGACGACTTCCGCGACGATGCCCAGAACGGTCTGATTCATGACCCATGGCAAAGGGCCATGGCTGCGGGCGTTGCGGCAACGTGATAGTTTCCGCAGGTTGTTTCAATGCCTGCCTGGATGTGCCCCATGCATAAGCTTGTCTGTGTCACCACCCTCCTGCTGACGGCGATGTCGGCGGGGATGCTGACCGGCTGCAGTTCACTGATGAATGAGGGCACGACGGCTGTCGCTGGCATGGGCGGCGCCGCCATTGCCGGCGCGGTCACGGACAACGCGGCCATTGCCACGGGCATTGGCCTCGGTGTGCAGGCTGGCGCCAAGGCCGCCCTGCAGGCCAGTCAGCGCAAGGTACACGCCGAAACGCAGCATCAGATCGCGCAGGTGGCCGGCAACCTCGATGTCGGCGCGGTGGCGACCTGGGAAGTGGCTCACACCGTGCCGCTCGAGCCCGATGAGAAGGGATGGGTGACCGTGACCCGATTGCTGGGCAATACCTACCTTGCCTGCAAGGAGATCATTTTCTCCGTCGACGATGCGAACAAGGGCAACGGCTTCTATATCGCCGCGGTTTGCCGCGACGGGTCGGTATGGAAGTGGGCTTCCGCCGAGCCCGCTACCGAGCGGTGGGGTTCGCTTCAGTGAGGCCGCTCTGCGCGAGGTTGGTCTTGTCGGCGGCGATCGCGAGTCTCTGCGCGTGCAGTTCCGTCGGCGAAATTTCGGGGGCCGTGGCCGGAATTACCACCGGTGCCGTCACGGCAAATCCTGTTGTGGGATACGGTGTTGCGGTCGGCGTCAGCGCGGCGGCCGATGCGGCTGGCAAGTACGTCTACCGGTACTGGCAACGCGAGGAGCAGGACAGCATCGCAGCGGTCATCGGTGATACGCCCATCGGCTTCGAGCAGCCGTGGGAGGTCCGGCATGCCGTCGCCTATGGCAATCAACGCGGCGTGCTACAGGTAATCCGCGTCATCGACAGTCCGCTCGCTCTCTGCAAGGAAGCCTTGTTCTCCACTGTCGAGTCGGGGACGAACGGGCAGCCCTCCAAGACTTCCCAATGGTTCTTCGTCACGGCCTGCCAGCAGCATGGCCAGTGGAAATGGGCCAATGCCGAGCCAGCGGTTGCACGCTGGGGCAACCTGCAATAGCCACCTGCCACTCCCCCTTGACGCTCGTGGCTTACGGTGCGTGCGGCGTGGGCCTGGGGCGAGGCGGCTGCGGCGGGTGAGGTGGATTCGGCGGATAGGGAATCGGCCCGCCGCCGGGCCCCACCTGGATATACGGGGCGACGATGTACGGGTACTGCCCCGATCCGTCGGTTGACCCCATCGACTGGGTGCCGGTCACGCCCCGCTGCGAAAGCGGCGCGGTGCTCAGCTCGGTGCCGCCGCTGCTGCCATCACGGATACCGCGTTGCGTATCGAGCGACTTCGTCTGCGATGCGGCGAATGCCATGTCAGACGCTGCGCCAAGCAGCACAACGATCGCGACGCCTCTCAACCAATGAATCGACCCTGTGAACATGAGCGTTCCGTCTTGATATGGGAATGCCGGTGACCACCAGGGGCGAACTGCACCGCTGCAACCGGCTCGAGCATGGCTGCCTGACAGCCATATCAACACAGCGTAGCAGCGCCCTGGTCACTTCAAAGCGGCATTTACCGCCGGAATCCGGCATTTATTCCCAGGAATATTTTCGTCTTCTTTCGGGAATAAGGCGCCGGGCCGGGCAGTTCTACAGGTGCATGGCACCGCGGCGCGTAGAGCCGGAACGACAGGATCGAACGATTCTCGGGCGCGTGGTCGGCATGCAAGCCCATGCGCGACCGTTGGTGGCCATGCGATCCATTGCGACCCGCTGCGGCCCGTTGCGGCCCGTTGTGGCCACAGGCGCTGGGCACCCTTTCTACTGCCTCAGGAGATGATCATGAAAGCCCGTATCGCGGCGGCAGCCGTTGCCGCCATTGCCTCGCTTGCATCTTTCGCCACGGTGACGTCCGCCGCCGGACTCACCCCTACTACGACGGCGATGCCGGAAGGTCACGCACATGCCATCGGACCACGTGATCCGTACACCGATGGCGGCAAGGCAAGCAGGTTCGATGTCTATGCAGACACCGCGAATGTCACGGACCGGCGCGACCCGTACACCGACGGTGCGCACAGCTAAGCCACGACAGCAATCAGGTGGGCCCTGGCCCACCTGCGCTACCCGCAGCGTTATGCGGGCACGGAGATCGCCGCCGCGGGCGAGGAGGAAGTGGCCAGCACGCGAGCGGACCGCACGCGCTTCTTGTCGAGCACGGCAACAACGATCAGCCCAAGAGACGGGCTCAGGATCAGCGAGAAGAGAATCCAGGCAGGGCTGGAGCGTCCCAATGCAGTGGCAAACATGCCGACACCGAGGGAAGCGAGAAACCAGACAGAAATCGCGAGCATGGTGGCAGATCCCATGAGTCAAAGTGATCGCCGCGCGAACGTGGCGAGCCCTCAGTATGGGAACATCCGCAACCAGTAGCACTTGGGGAAAGGCATTAAGGGAAAGGCATTAAGGGAAAGCGCTAGCCGCAAGTGTCCGACACGTGACTCGCGGCACCAGATTGCGCACACTGCGCCGCAATTTCGACGCCGTCAGCCTCTCGCCCTTACAACTCCGACAAGCCGAAGCGTCGCAATCCCTCGAGATCGGTCACCCTGATGGTCTGGTAGGCGAGGCTGACCATGCCGCCAGCCTCCAGCCGGCGCAACGCCTGATTCACACGCTGGCGCGACAGACCGGTCAGCAGGCCAATCTCTTCCTGTGAGAGTTCCAGCACTTCCGTGGTTTTCGGGTACAGCGCCGGATGGAACAATTGCGCGACGGCCTGTGCGACGCGCGCATCGGCGCCAAGCAGCCGATCGTTCTGCACCGTGGCAATGAACTGGCCCATGCGCTCGTTGAGCTGCCGCACCACGAAACCCGCGAACGGCAGGCTGTCCGACAGCAGCATGTTGAAAACCGCCTCCGGCACCAGCAGCACGCGCGAGTCGCGGATCGCGATCACGTCGTAGCGGCGATCCTCGCGCTTGATCACGCTGCCTTCGCCGCACCAGCCTCCGGCGGGCACGCCGGAAAACGTGCAACCGCGCCCGTCCGGCGTATAGACCGCGAGCTTGATCAGCCCCGTATCCACCCCGATCCAGTAGCGCGAGAACTCGCCGCGCCGGGCGATATAGCCGCCTGCGGGGTATTCGCGGACAACGGTTTCGGACGCCGCCAGCGCCTGATGCGCCGGGGACAGCGCACAAAACCAGTCATGCTGGGCCAGCAGGGCGTTAACCTGATCAAGGGACGAAGACATTTGATAAGAATCAATTTTCTGGGCATTCACAATGCTGCAACGCATCGAAAACGCCAGATCTGTCATCCGGACGACAGAGTCCGCCGGAGGCGAGATGATAGCTTGCGCCGGATTTCATTCGACGAATCCCCAAGGATCACCATAGGAGACACGCCATGCCGACCGACTACGACACCGGACTGGCCCGCAACCCCGCCAACTACGTTCCGATCACCCCGCTCGACTTCATCGCCCGCGCGGCCGAGGTCTACGGCGATCGCCTGGCCATCGTGCATGGCACGGTGCGCCAGAACTGGCGCGACACCTACGCGCGCTGCCGGCGCCTGGCCAGCGCGCTGACCCGCGCGGGCGTGGGCAAGGGCGATACCGTGGCGGCGCTGCTGCCCAACACCCCGGCGATGGTCGAGGCGCACTTCGGCGTGCCGATGGCCGGTGCGGTGCTGAATGCACTCAACATCCGCCTGGACGCCGCCAACCTGGTCTTCATGCTGCGCCACGGCGAAGCCAAGGTGCTGCTGGCGGACACCGAGTTCGCCGATGCCGCCCGTCAGATGGCGCGCGAGGTGCGTGGACTCAAGGTGATCGCGGTGGAAGACGTGCTCGGGCCCGACGCCGAGCGGTTCGGTGACACCGATTACGAGTCCTTCCTGGCCAGCGGCGATCCGGAATTCGACTGGAAGATGCCCGGCGACGAGTGGGACGCCATTGCCCTGAACTACACGTCGGGCACTACCGGCGACCCGAAGGGCGTGGTCTATCACCATCGCGGCGCGGCCATGAACGCCATCTCCAACATCCTGGAGTGGGACATGGCCAAGCATCCGGTCTACCTGTGGACGCTGCCGATGTTCCACTGCAACGGCTGGTGCTTCCCGTGGACAGTCGCGGCCCGCGCCGGCGTGAACGTCTGCCTGCGCAAGTTCGAGCCGAAGCTCGTCTTCGACCTGATGCGCGACGAAGGTGTGACGCACTACTGCGCCGCGCCGATCGTCCACACCGCGCTGGTCAACGCGCCGCCGTCGTGGCGCGAAGGGCTGCGCGGGCCGGTGCGCGGCATGGTGGCGGGCGCCCCGCCCCCGGCGGCGGTGCTGGCGCAGATGGAAGCGATGGGTTTCGACCTGTCGCATGTCTACGGCCTGACCGAGGTCTACGGCCCGGCCGCGGTCTGCGCGGAGCAGGACGCCTGGCACACGGTGTCGCAGGAAGAACGCGCGGTGCTGAAGGCGCGCCAGGGCGTGCGCTATCACCTGCAGTCCGGCGTCACCGTGCTGGACCCGGATACGATGCAGCCCGTACCGCGGGACGGCGAGACCATCGGCGAAATCATGTTCCGCGGCAACATCTGCATGAAGGGTTACCTCAAGAACGACAAGGCCACGCGCGAGGCGTTCGCGGGCGGCTGGTTCCATACGGGCGACCTCGGTGTGTGCATGCCTGACGGCTACATCAAGATCAAGGACCGCAGCAAGGACATCATCATCTCCGGCGGGGAGAACATCTCCAGCGTCGAGGTGGAAGACGCGCTCTACCGCCACCCCGCGGTGCTGGCCGCCGCCGTAGTGGCGCAGCCGGACGCCAAGTGGGGCGAGACGCCGTGCGCGTTCGTCGAGCTGAAGGATGGCGCAAGCGTCACCGCCGAAGAACTGATCGCACATTGCCGCACGCTGCTGGCCGGCTTCAAGGTGCCGAAGGCGGTCTACTTCGGGCCGCTGCCCAAGACCTCTACCGGCAAGATCCAGAAATTCGAGCTGCGCAAGAAGATGCAGTCAAACGCTGCCATCGACGTCTGATCGACCGATCGACCAATCGCTTGATGGAAAAAACGCGCGGCGGGTCGCCCCGCCGCGCGTTTTTTATCGACATTCCCGCTCAAAACTGTCCGAAGAACGCTCGCGCGGCGACCATGCAGAACGGTGCCACCAGCGTGCCGTGATACGCCTGGATGACCGCCGACGCGCCGCCATCCTGCGCACCCGCCGCCACCGCCTGTGCGGCAACATTCATCTTCGCCAACGAGAAGCCTTGTTTGAGCGCCGCATAGGGGTCGCTTGGGCCGGCGATGGGCGCATCCACATCCAGCACGCTGGTCAGGCCCGCCGGCACCTTCGCGCTGCTCCAGTACGCCTGCTGCACCGTGGCGTTGAAGAAGAACACGGTGGGGTCGTCATGCCCGCCGCATAGCTGGACCGGCGCGCGTGGCTGCCAGTTGCGTAGATCGTTGATCTTGAAGTCCACGCGCAGCGGTTGCACGGGCCGCGTTGCCGGCGCCATCGACACGGTCGAACTCGGGAACGCGCCGTCCGGATTGACCAGCGCATCTTCAAGCATGGCCAGCCGGTAGTCGTTGCGCACGAGGTCAGCGTTGCCGAAACCGAGCGCGAACACCGGCGTCAGGTCTGGCGATGCCAGCGGCGGCGCCTTCGGCGGCGTCAGCGATGCGAACTGCGAGGCCGGCGGCGTACTGTTGAAGAGCTGAGTAGGCGGCAACTTGCCCTGCGTGAAGATCTTGTCGAGCGAATTCATGCTCGGCAGCAGGCTGGCGATGCCTGGCGCATAGGCCGACTCGTAGAAGTCGGACGGCTTGCGGTAGAGATTCTGGTAGGACCGCTGGTAGCTCGTGGTGACGAGCACGGCGAACACCGTGGAACCGATACCCACCTGTCCGGCCACCAGTGCGTCGCCCATTGCCGCCAGTGCATACGGCCCCGACCCCGGCGCCGACGCGGTCACCGGAATCCCGGCAGCCTGCAGCAGCCGGTGCGTGGCCATCGCCACGTAGCCACCCTGCGAATATCCGGTGACGAAGAGCTTGCCGCTCTCCTGCACGTTGCGCCCGCCACCCGGCGCCCGCATGACGACACGCGCGGCGGCAAGCGCGCCCACCATGTCGGCCGATTGCTGCGCCCCATTCAGGTACGGGTGATAGTCGAGATCCGAGCCCGCATAGCCGGCATAGTTGCTGGCCACGACGATATAGCCCTGCGCCGCGTACATCGCAGCCACGCTGATGCCCTCCGACGCGCCGTCGCCGTTACGTGGGTCGGTCTGCGTGATATCGGCGAGGTTGTACTTCTTGTATGTCGTGGTGCCGTGCGCGTACAGCAGCGTCGGGCGCGGACCACTGCAGGCCGCGCCACCGGGAATCATCAGCGCGGCGCTGGCGTTCGCCGGTTCCCCGGCGCCGCCCACCGTGCGGTAGCGCAGCGTCACGATCTCGATGTCGCACCGTGGCACGCCCGCAACCTGCATGAGCTGGCGCCCATCGTCAGTGGATCCGAGCAGTGCCGCCAGTTGAGCCGCGCTCAGGCGCAAGGTGGTCTGCTGGTTCAGCAGGCCACCTCCGCCAAAGCCGCAACCTGCGCCGTTGCATGCCGTGGTGCTCTGAGCGCTGGCGCCCAGCGTGGTGCAGGCCGCCAGCGAGGCAAGGCCCACCTTGAACAGGATTTCCCGCATTTACGACCTCCTCCGCTCTTGTTTTACCCGGCATGGCTCGTGCCGGGCGCTGCTTGTAATGTGCGGAGTGTAGGTAAACGGCGTCGTTCGCCCAATCGAAATCGCGTGTATCAGGCTTGATTCTGTCCTGACAAATTCTGCGATGCGGGCGAATCGGACGCCAGCGGCTTCAGCCTCCGCGCGCGCGGCGCGCTTCGTAGGCTTTCAGGCTGGTCAGCGCCATCTCCAGCGTGGGCGCTGCGGTCTGGCCACGGCGGGCCAGCATGTCACCCACGATCTGGTCCGATTCGATCGCCCCGCCGCGCTCTAGGTCGCGCAGCATCGAGGCCGTCAGCGGCGATCCTTCGGCAAACAGCGTGGTCTTCGCCTGCTCCAGTGCGGGGCCCCGGGCCGGATAGCCATTGGCGGCCGCAACGCCGGCGCATTCGCCAAGCAACGCCGCGATGGTCTCGCGCCCGCGTGGCGCGGCGAGAATATCGCCGATGGTCGCTCGCATCAGGCAGGTAGCCGATGCCAGCGTGGCAAGGAACAGCCATTTCTCCCACATGTCCTGCAGCATGGCGTCGCTGCGTTGGACGTCGAAGCCGGCATCGCTGAAAGCGGCGGCCAAGGCCAGCGCGCGCTCACTGCTGCCCGAAGGGCGCTCGCCAAACGACAGAACGTGGAAGCTCGACAGATGAAGAATGGTGCCCTGGTCATCGAGCGTGCTGGAGATCAAGCAGCGGCCCCCCATGACACGCCCGGCGCCGAAACGCGCATCGAGGCGATCCAGATGCTGCATGCCGTTGAGCAACGGGATGATGACCGTGTTCGGCCCCATGGCGGGCGCGAAGCCATCCATGGCGCTTTCGAGGTCGTACGCCTTGCAGCTCAGCAACACCACGTCATAAGGCTGCGTGATCTGCTCGGACAACACCACAGGGGGATTCGGGAAATGCAGGTCGCCGTGCGGGCTCTTAACTCGCAGGCCGTGTTCGGCCAGTTGCGCGGCGCGGCGGGGGCGCACCAGGAACGTCACATCACGCCCGGCCTGCAGCAGCCGCGCGCCAAAGTAGCCACCCGTGGCTCCCACTCCGACAACCAGAATTCGCATCCTCCACTCCCAGATCTGGCCCGGCAACGAGCCGGGCAATGCGCCATTGTAGTGATGGCCTGGAAAGTCTGCTGGAAGCGAAATGCCGGTCGCCGGATGGCGCGGAATCCGGGACTCGTGGCGTTGCGCGCGGGTCAGCCGCACGCAGCGCCACGAGCATCAGGTCATGTCAGTAGATTGAACACCAGCCCGAGTGCAATGGCGCCGCCTAGTGTCTCCACGGCAGCCAGCGCGATCAGGTTTCTCAGAATGAAGGCATCGTCCTGCTTGGTCACCATGGTGTTGTCTCCAGAAAGGTTTCCAAACCCCGGGGAGACGCCGCGCGCCCCCCGGCCACACTGCACAACCTGGGTTCAGTAGACTGCAACGCCGCCAAGCGGAAAAGTCGGCACAAACCCTCATGGGGTGATTGCTGATGGCATACAGGTCACGCGCCTGCCGCGGCTCTGGAGGAAAGGGTGATGCTCGCGCCGGTTTACTTCGCACGCGAATAAACTATACTTTGCATCTACTTCGTATACGAACATCTTCATTGCCCCTACCCCTTCCATTGCAGGAGACAAAGCCGTGATTCCGGAAATCCAAGCAGGACTTGAACGTGGCGTGCTGACCCTCACGATTTCGCGAGCGGACAAGAAGAACGCGCTGACCAACGACATGTACGGCGCCCTGGCGGACGCCATCGAGAATGCATCGACCGACGCATCGGTCCGGGTCGTGCTGATTCAGGCTGACGGTGATTCCTTCACGGCCGGCAACGACATCGGGGAGTTCGCGGCCCAGGCCACCGGGAACGCACCCAAGGAGCGCCATGTCGTGCGATTCCTGCATAGCCTGGCGAATGCCACAGTGCCGATCGTCGCGGCAGTCCAGGGCAAGGCCGTCGGCGTCGGCACGACCATGCTGCTGCATTGTGACTATGTGGTTCTGGCCGACGATGCGCAGTTGATCACGCCGTTCGTGAACCTCGCGCTTGTGCCCGAGGCAGCGTCGAGCTACCTGCTGCCGTTGCGCATCGGCCACGCGCGCGCGTTTGAAATGTTCTCGCTGGGCGATCCGTTGCCGGCGGACACCGCCGTGGCATGGGGCATCGCGAACCGGACGGTTCCGGGCGACCAGCTGCGCGCGGAAGGCCGACGCATCGCGGAAAAGATCGCCACCAAGCCGTCCGGCTCTCTGACGGCAATGAAGCGTCTGATGCGGGAGGCCGAGAAACTGGTCGCGCAGATGGACGCCGAGAGTTCGACGTTCGTGGAGCGGCTGCGCAGCGCGGAAGCGAAGGAAGCCTTCACGGCGTTTGCCCAGAAGCGCCAGCCGGACTTCAGCAGGATCGCCAAGCAGTGATGCGTCAGAAGGCGTCGTCCGCGTCGTCCGCGTCGTCTGCTTCGGCGCCTTCGTTCATCCCCGGCATCACTCGTCGTCGCTGGCCGGGAACTTGTCCTGCAGGCTCGTCAGCCAGCGCGCCACCACATCGATCTCGGCGGCCGTGAACCCCTCGGTCAATCGGGCATTCAGTTCGGTGAGATTCGACCGGGAGCGCTTGAGCGCGGTGCGTCCGGCATCGGTCAGCCAGATGCGGAAGGCCCGGCGATCGTGCTCGTCCAGGCCGCGTTCGACCAGCCCCGCCCGCTCCATGCGATCCACCAGCCCGCTCACGCCCGGCGCGCCAAGGTCGAGCGCCGCGCCTGCCTCGCTCATCAACGCGCCATCGTTCTTGCCGAGGAAGAACAGCATTCCGGCCTGCGATGCGGTGACGCCACCGGCGGCGGTGCGCGCCTGTGTCCATCGATGCAGCCGACGCTGACCGACATTCAGGAGGTAGACAAGTCGAGGATTCAAGACGGCACCCGGGTAATTTAGTTCGCGCGCGAATTTTTTAAATGTTATCACGCACGTCACACGGGTCTTTCGACAACCGGGGGGACCGGTCTGGAGATACGCTCAGACGCGCACAAGGCGGCGCCGGTGGCGACCGCCCTGGCGGATGCGGCTCGGATCAGTTCAGGTTGCCCGGGTCCTGAGCGCGGCGCTGCTTCGCCTTGGCGGCGTAGTACGCGCCAACCTGCTTCTGCGTGACGTAGCCCTTCTTCTTGGCATCGATCTTGTCGAAGTCCTTCGCCACGTGCGGCATTCCTGCCTCGGCTTCCTCGCGCGTCAGCTTGCCATCGTGGTTGGCATCCGCCTCGTTGAACTTCTCCGTGAACTTCGCCTTGGCTTCCTGCGCGTTCGCGGGTGGTTGCGGCTGCGGTTGTGTCTGTGCGCCAGCGGTGGCGGACAGCAACAACAACGCGAACACTGCGCCGGCAGCGGCGAAACGATGGCTCATATCAGTCTCCTCGGGTAACTCAGGTTATTGTGATGCCACCGCGGGCCTCCCCACAGCAGCGGTACTGCAATGGACCCAATCCAGACGCATTCTATGGGCACCGCTTGCGTTCGGCCGACGCATCGAAAGAATTCAATTCCGCAGCGCAAAGGCTTCACATCAGGTTGTCTTCATCTCGTGACAGCCACGACTCGACGCGGCTGCGGCCGCCCCTCGTGGCGCAATAGGGTGCAAGGAGCCAGCCCCAGGCTTCAAACGCCCGTTCGCCACATACCGGGCGCGGCGTCCCATTGATCACGGCACGCTGCGTCACGAGCGTTCTGAGGATGCACACGCAATCACCCAGTAACGGCGCCGCCACGATGGAGGCTTTCCGTCTCAGGAATTACGACGGCGGACGAATGATCGGAACGTCGCGCGTATGGGAAACCCGATCTGGCGGCAAGTGCATCATGACCCGCCCATCGCATTGCGTGCTTGGGCATCGCCCGGGCTTTCGTCTACGTTATAAAACCAGGCCGCTTCAATGGGGGGGCATGATGAAGAGGGTCACTGTGCGCTGGGCCATTCGTATGGCCATCTGCCTCGCAACCGGCCTGCTCGCGGCAGGCAACGTGAGCGCATCGGACATCATCTGCCATTCGCGCGGAACCAACGCCCCTGTGATTTGCGATGACCCCAGCGGCAACGGGATGCGCTGCTCGCTGAACACCAGCAGCTCACGCGCAAGTGGCACGCGCAATCGCCTGGTGTGCGATTCACCGGGACTGTCCGAGCGTTACGAACGCATCTATGCCGAGCAGCAAAGGATGCTGCACAAGGGCACGATCCAGAACGCCGATATCGTCGCCTGGCGCGCCCGGCGGGATGCCTGTGATTCGGCACGCTGCCTCGATGGCCTGTTCCACCTGTTCTGGCGGGACCGCAGTTCGATGCACAGCACGACGGCCGCCGCACCGCACGTCGCAGCGAGCGCGCCATCGACCGGACGTCATGACGCGCCGCCGACACCCGCCGCGCCAGCGCAACGCATGACAACCATAACGGCACCTGTCCGCGCGACAGCCACCGCTGCCATCGCGCAGCCGGTTCGCACGACATCGTTTGAAACACCCGTTGCCATGTCTGTCGCCCGCGCCCCCATCACTTCGACAACCGCTGTCGACATCTCGCTGACCGATTCGGACACGGCGACGAATGCCGACGAGTCCGGACCTGCATCACTGGCGTGGGCCAGCGCCTTGCTGGCACTGGTCATCACAGGAACCACGGCTGGAGTCCTCTGGCGCCGTCGACACGCCTACCCGCCTTATCGGCCGCCCGTGGTCATCCCTGCGGCCATCGTGATCGTGTATGCGCTGCTGCTGGTCAACGTGTTGCTATTGCCATTCACGCTCAGCCTGAAGTGACCTTGCGGTCGACCCGGCCTGCGGGGGCGATGCGAACGAAGATGGTAAATTCGGCGGAGTCCCCCCGCAACTCCGCTTTTTCACGTTCCCCACCATGCGTCTGGCCGGTATCTCCGCAATATCTCTCGATCTCGACGACACCCTTTGGGCTTTCGAACCTGCCGTCGTGCGCGCGGAACAGGTCCTGCATGACTGGTTGCTGCAGCAAGCGCCCAAATCCGCACCGATCCTTTCATCGCCCCAGGTGCTGCGTGACCTCCGCGTCCAGTTCGAGGCCATGCGCCCCGAACTGGCTGGCGACATGCGCGCGCTGCGGCTGGGCTCGATCCGGCTGGTGCTCGACATGTCGAACGAAGACCCCGGCCTTGCCGAGGCCGCCTACGACGCTTTCTACGCTGCGCGCCAGCAGGTCGATTTCTTCGACGATGCGCTGCCCGCGCTGGAATGGCTGAGCCAGCGGTTTCCACTCGTCGCGGTATCGAATGGCAATGCGAATCTCAAGCTGACTGGCGGGCACCAGTTCTTCCGGGCTTCGCTGAACCCGCAGAGCTTCGGCAGCGGCAAACCCGGCGCCGCGATTTTCCACGCGGCAGCCGATGCAGCCGGATGCGCGCCCGGCCGAATGCTTCACGTCGGTGACGATCCCGACCTCGACGTAGCCGGCGCGATCGCCGCAGGCGCACAGGCCGCATGGGTGGTGCGCTCCGAAGAGGCGTCCGCCGCGCAATGGTCACGCAGCAGCCCGCCTCCGCACCTGATCGTTCGCGATCTGCGGGCGCTGTGTCAGGCACTGGACGCCTGAAGCGCGTAGAGACGTTATCGAAAGAAAACGAAACGTCTCTTAGAGGAAGCGCTCCGCTTCGTCCAGCATATTGCGCACCGGGACTATCGCACTGCGCTTCACCCGCACCAGCATGAACGCCCGGACCAGCGGCGGGTCACCGGGGATGGTCGCCGACGACAGCTCGACGTCATCGCCACCCACGTCGTCATTCGTCAGCAGGACATTCATGCGGCTCAGCCGCACGTGCCGGTAATCCACCCGGAGCAATTGCCTGACATCCCCGATCACCTTGATCAGGATGTCCAGTTGGCGATCGAGCGTGCCGGTGGCCTCGGACAGCTTGGCCAGTTCGGCATCGTTGCGCGCGATTTCGGCGTCCAGTTTCGCCACCTCACCGATTGCCGGTTCCACCGCGCCGCCCACTACCGCGCCCATCCCCTTGCCTTGCGACTCGAGCAGGCGCTGCCGCGTCTTGAGCAGTGCGATCTCCTGCTTGAGCGCATCGCGCTTCGTCAGCCTGCTGGCAATGCGCGCCATCCCCTGGATCGCCAGTTGGTCGAGCATTCGGCGCACGATCTCCTCGCGCAGCGCTGCCTCGGTCGGCTCGCACATCGTGAGTTGGTGATCGCTGAAGCTGAATGTCGTCTGCGGCACATCGGAGCGCACGGTATCGCCTTCCGTGGCCACGCCGAGCGTGTGGCGCTCCACCATGGTCATGCCGAGCACCGCGTACGCCTCATCGGCCGCCAGGTTGTTGTCGAAGAACTTGCGCAGTGTCGCGGCCCCATTCAGCGCGCGGGATACGTCGTCCGCCGTCGCAAAGCAGGCATGGATGCAGGCATCCGTCGACCAGTCGGCCGCGCATGCCTCATGAACGGCGGGCAGTTGGGCCACCAGCCCCCTGACGTATTCGAGCGCCGCGGCGGTATCGGGCGCCAGCCTCTGCTGGTAGCGCGTGGCCAACCGCAGGCGCGGATTCAACGCCGTCATGCGCTCGATTGTGTCTTCGACGTCACGTCCGCCTCTGGCGCCCCCACCGGATGCCTCGGTCCCGCGACGCCTGAACCATCTGCTGATACCCATCGGATCCTCTTGTCAGTCGTGTGTCAGCCGTGATTCAGCAGCACGATCGTCAACAGCAGCGACGCATCGCTGAGCGCCGCCACGTCGTGCGGCTCCCCGCCAGCGAGGTAGAGCAGATCGCCGTGTCGAAGCCGTTGGGCAACGCTGCCGAGCGTTACCTCGATTTCGCCTTCGAGACATTGAATCGTGACCGGGCCGGGTACCGCGTGCTGTGGCAGCCGCTTGCCGGCCAGCATGACGAGCCGGGCAACTTCGAGGTGGGGGGCCTTGAACAGCGCGCTACTCGGTGTTTGCGCCAGGTCCGTGCCGAGCGGCAGGACGCTCGCGGTCTGGCCAGACGAAAGATGGGGCAGTGACATGGATAGGGGCTCGCTGATTGGATGAACGCCGGGCGGCGCGACGCACGCCGCATGTGGCCGCTTTCAGTCTATTGCCAGAACCGGCCGGTCAGAAAGGGACGTGCGTCAAAAGACGCGCATTTCGGGGCGTTGGGGCGAATGCAGTAAACTACGCATCGTTCGCCACGCCGGACGCGGCCCATCGTGCATGTCTTTATCCGCACACGAGCCGCCGTCACGAACGTCGAAGTGGGTATCCGGCGAACACATCCCTGGGCCCTCGCGCCCGCCCCACCAGCCTGCCCGAACCTGCCAACGAGCGGTCCGGCTTGCGCCCCCTCCAGGCTTTGCCTGCCGCTTCGACCCTCGATCCGGGCCTACGCGCCGTTTGCCGCGCACGGTCTGGATAACGCCCCGCGCGCCCTGACGGGACCGCCGCACGGGACTGGAACCCCCCAGGCAACTGCCTGACCGGTCTGCCCCTGGACGCGCTCATGCGCCGGGCGGGACCGAATTCCGGAGGACAATCCATGAAGAAGTCAGCCAGCCTCTGGCTGCTTGCCGCTACCGTCGTGCCCGGCACCACTTACGCCGAATCCGGTGTGAACCTGTACGGCATCGTCAGTTCGGCGGTGCGCTATACCTCGAACCTCGATGGCCGGCATCATGACCAGGTCGCGCTCGTATCGGGCGGCATGGTAGGCAGCCGCTTCGGCCTGCGGGGCTCCGAGGACCTTGGGGGCGGCAACAGGGCCATCTTCCAGCTCGAGGCCGGCATCGGCAGCGACGATGGCCGCGCGGCCTACAACGCATTTTTCGGCCGCCAGGCCTGGGCCGGTCTCTCCGGCAACTGGGGCAGTCTGACCTTCGGGCGCCAGTACAACGCGCTCAACAACATCGGCTGGGCGTTCAATCCGCTCGATCGGGGCTGGGGCAACTTCTGGTCCGACCCGCTGTACGTCGGCGGCGACATCTTCTTCCAGGACTACCGCATCAACAACAGCGTGGTCTATCAAAACACGGTCGGCCCGTTCTCCGTCCAGCTCGACTACGGCGCGGGCGAGCAACCCGGCAACCAGAGCCGCGGCACCACGCTCGGCGGCGGCGTGAAATACCAGCAGGGACCGCTGGCGCTGGGCGTGGCCTACGACCAGCGCAGCAGCACCGATGGCACGAACACGATCCGCAATTACTCGGTGGGCGGGTCCTACGCGTTCGGCAAGGCCACGGCCTACCTGGGCCACATGGGACGTCGCGAAACAGCCAGCGATGCCTCATTCGCCACCTCGTTCATCGGCCTCGGCTATCAGCTCACCCCTGCGCTGCATCTGTCTGGCGCCTATTACCGCTACCAGCAACGCGGGGCCGTGACCACGCAGTTCCAGGAGACACCCATCCTGCTGGGCAGCGGCAACGCCGACAGCGTCGCCCTGGTCGGCGACTACGCGCTCTCCAAGCGCACCAGCCTGTACGTAGAGGCCGATGTCGTCTACGCGCGCGGCGGCACCGTCGGCCGCGAGACCGAGTATTGGGCTGGCACGCCGGTGACCGACATCGACAGCACCACACGCGTGGGCGTCATGGTCGGCATGCGCCATCAGTTCTGAGCATCCGGCTGGTTTCCATTGGTCCCTTGGGGGGTCCCTAGGGCTTTGGACCAATGGAGACCATACAGCGGCAGGGATAAAGTGGATCGAGCACAACGGACAGCCGCCTCGCAGGAGAAGATCTTGAAGCCATTGATGCGTACCGCCTTGATTGCCGTGCTGGGCCCCTGCTGGCTGGCGGCCTGCAATACCGCGCCAATCCCGCCCGGCAAACCCGTCGATATCTCCACCGCGCTGGAAAAGATCACCACCGACCTGTGCGCGTTCAAGCAGAAGTTCGCGCAGAAGGCACAGGGCCAGGGCGTGGCGGTGGATACCTATCGCGTCGAGCTGGCGCTGAGTGTCGACGGCGCGCGGAATCCGCCCGTGGCCGTCGCGCCGGATATCGCCTTCATGCCGACCGTGAGCTATGGCCAGACCATCACCATCGCCAAGGACAGCAAGGTAGTGGTGACCTTCAAGGACACGGGCGCATCGAGCCTGGCGTGCGACGGCCAGTAGCGCCGCAGTCCTGAACACAGCCGTCCGCCCGGAACCAACTCGAACCACTCCAACTTACTCGCCAGGTGAACAGCCATGCCAGGAAGCCAATCGGAGTCCGATGCGATGGAGCAGGCGGACGAAGGGCGCGATCCAGCCCTTAATGTCGTCGATCGTGTCGCGGAGATGTGCTTTGGGCTGTTCATGGCCCTGACGTTCGTCGGCGCGGTATCTTCGGCAACTTCTGCAGCCTCCCCGACTTCCGGGGCCGACGCGGGCCACACGATGCTCGTCACGGCGCTTGGCTGCAATCTGGCCTGGGGGCTCGTCGACGCGATCATGTTCCTGGTACGTACCCTGGCGGATCGCGGGATGCGATTCAAGGTCGCAACGGCCGCCCGGGAGGCGCCAACCGCAACCGAGGCCGTGCGTGCCATCCGCACCGCGCTGTCACCCAGCGCGCAGTTGCTGCTGAGTGACGCCGAGATCGACATGTTGCGTCAGCGGATGGCCAATGCCGTAGAACTCCCTGAGCGGGCGAAGCTCAATGCCCGCGACTTGCTGGGGTCCATCCGCATCTTCTTCATCGTCGTGCTGTCCACGTTTCCCGTCGCGCTGCCATTCGTGTTGCTGAGCGATGTGCCGACGGCCCTGATCGTTTCCCGCATCCTGACCCTCATCATGCTGTTCGTCGGCGGCATGGCGCTCGGTCGCCACGCGGGATTCAATGGCTGGGCCACCGGCCTTGGCATGACCGCGCTCGGTGTCGTCCTGACGATGGCCGTCATCGCCCTGGGGGGATGAGATGCGCCACCCGGTCGCCGCATTGGGTATCGCGCTGGCCGTATCCAGCGCGCACGCGCAGGAGGCTGCCGCGCCTGCGGCCAACGCATCGCAGGAAGCGCAGCCACCCGCCTGGAATTTCTCGCTCGCCGGCTACTGGAACATGCCGCGTCAGGAACAGAGTTACCTTTCCGCCATCGCGATCGCGGAGCGCGACAAGCTGCATCTCGAAGCGCGTGCCAACTACGAGGCCATGCACGCGCAATCGGCCTTCGTTGGCTGGTCCTTCGCCGGCGGCGAAACATTCACCTACAAGGTGACGCCGATCATCGGCTTCGCCATGGGAAGCATCCACGGCGTGATTCCGGGGCTGGAGGCGAGTCTCGCCGCGTACAAGTTCGACTACTACATCGAAGCCGAGTACCTGACCGGCTCCGGCACGCAAACGCCAAGTTATCTCTATGCCTGGAGCGAGCTTGGGTATCGTCCGGTCGATTGGCTGCGGCTTGGCTTCGTGATGCAACGAACGCGGATCTACGGCGGCGATCGTGAGTTCCAGCGTGGCGGCCTGGTGCAACTCACGTTCAAGAGCGTGACGGTCGGCTGCTACTGGTTCAATCCCGGCTCGTCCGAACAGGTGGTCATGACGAACCTCACCGTCTCGTTCTAGTTCTCCCGCGCGCGGCAGCACGCAATGTCGTGACGCCCCAAGCCCATCCCGACGCACCACTCCGCGTTTACCCCCGGGAAATTCTCTGACCCGTGTAAGAAGCAGGTAAGCCGAGCACCGTACCTTGTCGGCATGGTTCCCTGATGACGCTCATATTGCGCACCCCGCTGGCGTGGCGCGCGGGCGGCACTCGGCCATGCAAAGCGCACAAGTACGCAGGAGACAGAGATGAATGACGATCTGGTCGAAAGACTGAAGACCAACCCACGGTATCAACGACTCGTCCACAAGCGCTCGCGGCTTGGCTGGATACTCACGCTCGTCATGCTCGTGGTGTATTACGGCTACGTGCTGCTGATTGCCTTCGACAAGGACCTGATGGCCAAGAAGGTCGGAGACGGCGTGACCACTTGGGGCATGCCGATCGGGCTGTTCGTGATCGTCTTCACCGTCGTCATCACGGGGCTCTACGTGCGTCATGCCAACAACACCTATGACGAGCTCACCGAGCAGATCAAGCGGGAGGTCGCATGAAAACGCATCACGTTATCGCCGCAGGCGGCGCATTGCTGTTGTCGACGGCCGCGCTGGCCGCGGGTGGTGATCTTGGACAGGCCGTCAAACAGCCCACCAACTGGACGGCCATCGGCATGTTTGTCGTGTTCGTCATCGGCACGCTGTTCATCACCAAATGGGCGGCCAAGCGAACCACGTCCGCGGCGGCGTTCTATACGGGCGGTGGTGGCATCACCGGCTTCCAGAACGGCCTGGCCATCGCTGGCGACTACATGTCGGCAGCATCGTTCCTCGGCATTTCCGCCGCCGTGTTCGCAAACGGCTACGACGGCCTGATCTACTCGATCGGCTTCCTGGTCGGCTGGCCAATCATCACGTTCCTGATGGCGGAGCGCCTGCGCAACCTCGGCCGCTTCACGTTTGCCGATGTGGCCGCCTACCGCTTCAAGCAGGGCCCGATCCGCGCGTTCGCGGCGTCGGGCACGCTGGTGGTGGTGGCGTTCTACCTGATCGCGCAGATGGTGGGCGCCGGGCAACTGATCAAGCTGCTGTTCGGGCTCGAGTACTGGATCGCGGTGGTGATCGTTGGCGCGCTGATGATGGTGTACGTGCTGTTCGGCGGCATGACGGCAACCACCTGGGTGCAGATCATCAAGGCTGGCCTGCTGTTGGGCGGCGCATCGTTCATGGCCTTCATGGTCATGGCGCAGTTCCACTTCAGCCCCGAGGCACTGTTCGCCAAGGCCGTTGAAGTCCATGCCAAGAAGGACGCGATCATGGGCCCGGGCACATTCATCAAGGACCCGATTTCTGCGATCTCGTTCGGCATCGCGCTGATGTTCGGCACGGCCGGCCTGCCGCACGTCCTGATGCGATTCTTCACCGTGCCCAACGCCAAGGAAGCGCGCAAGTCCGTGTTCTGGGCCACCACGTGGATCGGCTACTTCTACATCCTGACGTTCATCATCGGCTTCGGCGCCATCGTGCTGGTGAGCACCAACCCGACGTTCCAGGACGGTAGCGGCAAGCTGCTCGGCGGCCTCAACATGGCGGCCGTTCACCTGGCCACTGCAGTGGGCGGCAACGTGTTCCTCGGGTTCATCTCGGCGGTGGCGTTCGCGACAATCCTGGCCGTGGTGGCCGGCCTCACGCTGGCCGGCGCGTCGGCGGTGTCGCACGACCTGTACTCCACGGTCTTCATGCACGGCAAGGCAACCAGCTCGATGGAACTGCGCGTGTCGCGCATCACCACGATCATCCTCGGCATCATCGCCGTGGTGCTCGGCATCGTCTTCGAGAAGCAGAACATCGCGTTCATGGTGTCGCTGGCGTTCGCCGTGGCGGCATCGGCCAACTTCCCGGTGCTGTTCATGTCGGTGCTGTGGAAGAACTGCACCACGCGCGGCGCGATGGTTGGCGGCTTCCTCGGCCTGCTGTCAGCCGTGATTCTGACGGTCCTGTCGCAGGCGGTGTGGGTCGACGTGTTCCACTTCAAGAATGCGCCGTTCCCGTACACGTCTCCGGCGCTGTTCTCAATGACGATCGGCTTCGTCGGCATCTGGTTCTTCTCGATTACCGACAGGTCGCCCCGGGCACGTATCGACCGTGCCGGTTTCGAGGCACAGGAACTGCGTTCCGAGACCGGCATCGGCGCCGTCGGGGCCGCAAGCCACTGATCCGCCCGGCGCCGCCCTCCCGCGGCGCCTACGGCAACTGCTTGCCGGGCAGCGTGGGTGTCACGCCACGCGTGCCTGCGGCGGGCACTCGGCGCGTGCCGGTCGGTCTGGCGCGCGCCTTCTCCTTGCCTGACACCGGCGCAGCCAGAATGGCCTGGCCTTCGAACTGGCCGCGCGCGTCGAACGCCCCCATCCGCACCGGCTCGCCCATGCCGCCCACCACATGTTGGGCCAGCGCGTTACCGGAACTGGCTGCCGCAAGCAGCCATGCTGCCGTCATCACACGAACGCCGCAATCCCTTTTCATTCGATCCTTCCGTATCCCTTATCGTCACGGTCGGCGAGCATAATGCGGGCGGGATGCTGGCGTTGTAATGAATTGTTATGCCCCCTCGCAAGGCCACCTGACGGCCCGAACCGGCCGCTTGCCGGCCCACCTGCGTACAATGCCGGGCTCAACTCGTGGGATGACGTCCGTGAAGAAAACTGACCTGGAAAAGAACAAGGGTCTGAAGATCAACAACAGCATGAAACAGTACGGTGCCAACCGGGCTGGCTCGCTGCCTAAGGGCAGCCGCCGCGCGGAGACCGGCAAGACCGGCCTGCTCGGCAAGCTGCTCGGCAAGGCCGTGCCGCCGGAGAAGGCTGGCGACTGAGCGGGATCCGCGTCTCCCGGGGTATCCTTGACCCTTCACGGCACATGCAGCACTGGACTGAACGCCGGATCGAGGAGAAGCCATGGATATGCAAGGCAGGGAAACGCAGGGGATGTCCCGGGAGCGGCTGGGGCGGATCGATCGTTTCATCAATGAAGCGTATATCGCCAACGGCAAGCTACCGTGCGCGCTGACCCAGGTGTGGCGGCGTGGCGAGCTGGTGTTGAACTCGGTGCTGGGCCAGGCCGACCGCGAGCGGCAGGTGCCGCTGGCCGAGGACTCGATCTTCCGCATCTACTCGATGACCAAGCCGATCACCTCGGTGGCGATCATGATGCTGCTCGAGGAATGCAAGATCGCGCTGGACGATCCGGTCAGCAAGTACATTCCCGCATGGGAAAACCTCGGCGTCTTCACCGGCGGCTTCATGGAGAGCTTCCAGACGCGCGCGCCAGCACGACCGATGCAGGTGGTCGACCTGCTGCGCCACACCTCTGGACTGACCTACGGCTTCCAGCAGAACACCAATGTCGATGCCGCCTATCGCAGGCTGAAGCTGGGCGACATCGCTACGGACGGCACGCTCGACGACATGATCGAGAAGCTGGCCACGCTGCCGCTAGAGTTCTCGCCGGGCGAGGCCTGGAACTACTCGGTATCGACCGACGTGCTGGGCTACCTGGTCGGCAAGATCAGCGGCATGCCGTTCGAGACCTTCCTGAAGGAACGCATCTTCGATCCGCTGGGCATGGTCGATACCGCGTTCCACGTACCCGAGGACAAGGTATCGCGCTTCTGCGCGTGCTACGCCATCGGCGCGCTGGGTTCGAAGGTCATTTCGCCGCGTGGGCCGATGCTCCAGGACGATCCTCTGGCCAGCACCTACCTGAAGCCGCCCAGCTTTGTCTCGGGTGGCGGTGGTCTGGTGTCGACGGCGGCGGACTACATGTGCTTCGCACGCATGTTGCTGCAGGGTGGCGAACTCGATGGCGCGCGCCTGCTGAGTCCGAAGACCCTGGCGCTGATGACCGCCAACCATCTGCCGGGCGGTGTGGATCTGCCGCGCATGTCCCGCTCGATGTTCAGCGAGGCCACCTACGAAGGCGTCGGATTCGGACTCGGCTTCGCCACGACGCTCACGCCAGCCACCACGCTGATTCCCGGCAGCGCCGGAGACTTCTTCTGGGGCGGCGCGGCCAGCACCTTCTTCTGGGTCGATCCTGAGGAAGACCTGATCGGCCTCTTCCTGACCCAGCTCCTGCCGTCGTCGGCCTATCCCGTGCGCCGCCAATTGCGCACGATGGTCTACAGCGCGATCACGGAGCCGGGCGCCGGTGCGCGCTGAACGTCACACGCATCGGACGGTACTACAATGCACGCATCAGAGACCGAGTCGGGATACCGTTGATGAAGAAAGCAACTTCCCTCGTTGCGATCGTGCTGATCGCCTTCAGTACGCTGGCCAACGCCAGCGTGGCCGAAGGCGCCCGTGAATTCAAGGCCGACGTCAAGGCGGCAGGCAAGAAGACCGGACACGCGGTGCACGAGACCGCGATTGCGATTGGCGACGGCGCCAAGGCTGCCGGCCATGCCGTCGCCGATGCCAGCAAGCGTGGCTATCACTCGACGAAGAAGTTCGTAACGGGGCATGAGTAAGGGGCACGAGTAAAGTCGCCCCGACGTCCAGCAGGCAACGTGGCCGCGTGCGGGTGGAGACCCGCACGCGGCCACGATCACTTCATGACTGCCGTTTTTCCAGCACTTCGCGAATCACCTGCTCGAAGGCTTCCGGCGGTTGCCCGCCCGTGAGGAGGTAGCGGTTGTCCAAAATGACCGATGGCACCGAGTTGATACCCATCGACTGGAACTGCGCCACCTCAGCGCGCACTTCATCGGCATAGGCATCGCTTTCCAGAATGCGGCGCGCCTCCGCGCCATCGAGACCCGCCGATTGCGCGGCCTCCACAATCACGTCGTGATTGCTCGGGTCCTTGCCCGCGCCGTGATAGGCCTTCAGCAAGGCCAGCTTGAGCGGCAGCTTCTTGCCCTGCGTGCCGGCCCACTGCAACACGCGATGCGCGTCGAACGTGTTGTAGATATGCGTCCGGGGGCCAAACTCGAATCCGACCGCCTCGCCGCGCTCGCGGATCTGTACCTGGCGCTCGGCAAGCTGCTCGGCGGTGCTGCCGTACTTCGTGCTGACGTAGTCGAGGATGGTGCGGCCTTCCGGCGGCATGTCCGGATTCAGTTCGAACGGATGCACGACGATCTCGGCTTCCACTTCGTCCCCGAGACGCTCCAGCGCCTGCGTGAGCGACGTCAGGCCAATGGCGCACCATGGGCATGCGATATCGGAAACAAAATCGATCCTGAGTGCTTGAGTCATGACTTTTCCTGATCTGCGGAATATGGGAACCGCGACAGGTTAGCGTGAATCGCCGGGCCGTGCTTGGCGATGCGTGCCACGCTCTATACTGGACATGACATCGGCCAACCGCGCCGGTGTCCCGTCAACGACCACGCCTGCAGGAGGAGCCGAACTCGCGGATGCTGCGCAGCCGGCCTCCGCACTGGGAGCCCCCGAGGTTCCCATCCCGACGAACCATTCGCGCCAGGAGGCAACGATGGGACGCAAATTCATCGATTGCCGCGACTATCCCAGCCAGATGCATTGCACGGTGGCACTCAGTGCTGATACCGAAGAGGAACTGCTGGAAGCCGCGGTCCAGCACGCTGTACAGGTGCACGAGCATCAGGACACGCCAGAGTTGCGCAGCCAGCTCAAGGCGTGCTTCAAGGACGGCTCGCCGCCGAGTTGAAGCCTGGATAAAAAAGGGGCGCGGCGGCACAACGCCCATTGTGCCGCCACGCCTTCCCCAAACCGGATCGGTTCGATTCGCTCAGCCCTTCGGGCTGGCCTGCAGCGGCATGGACTGCATCGGCATCATGTTCAGATTGGCGTTGTGCATGACCCACAGCGAGCCAGACACCACGATGGCAATCAGGAACACCGTGCAGGCGAAGATCGCCGTGTTGCCACGCTGCCCCTTGCGCGGGCCCAGATGCAGGAAGAAGACCAGTTGCACCAGCAACTGCGCGATGCAGAGCAGGACGATGACCGCGAGCCCGTAGCCCGGCGGCAGTACCCCACTCATCACGGCACCGAAGGACACCAGGGTCAGCACCACCGACAGCCCGTAGCCGATCAGGTGGCTGCGAATGCTGCCGTGCGACGATTCATGAGCGGTAGCGCTGGTGGGCTTCACAGGAAGGTCCTCAGGTAGACGATGGAGAAAACGCAGATCCACACGAGATCCAGGAAGTGCCAGAACAGGCTCAGGCAGGCCAGGCGTCGACGCACGATGCCGTCGAGGCCGAACACCTGGATCTGGTGCACCATCACGATGATCCAGAGCAGCCCGGCCGTGACGTGCAGGCCGTGCGTGCCCACCAGCATGAAGAACGCCGACAGATAGGCGCTGCGGCCCGGGCCCGCCCCTTCGTGAATCAGTTCCATGAACTCGAAGATCTCCATGCCGACGAACGCCGCGCCGAGCGCGAACGTCAGCACTATCCAGCGGATCACCTGGTTCGGATTGGCCTTGCCGTCCTCCAACTTGATCATCGCCACGCCGAAGGTCAGGCTGCTGGTCAGCAGCAGCATCGTTTCACCGAGCACGAAGCGCAGGTCGAACAGTTCGCGCCCGCCCGGGCCGCCCGCGGTGTTGTTGACCAGCACGCCGAACGTCGCGAACAGCACCGCGAAGATCAGGCAGTCGCTCATCAGATAGAGCCAGAAGCCCAGCGTGGTGCGCGACTGCACCACGTGATCGTCGTGTCCGTCGTGACCGTGGGCAGCGTCATGGCCGTGGGCGTCGGACGCATGGCCCGGCGCATGGATGCCGGGCGCTGCGTCGGCCCGGAGTTTCAGGGATGTCGTCATGATCAGTTGGAGCCTTGCAGTTGCTGGAAGCGCGCGCGTTCGATGCGTTCCACTTCGGCGGCGGGGACGTAGTAGTCCACGTCGCGGTCATACGCGCGGGCGATGAAGGTGAAGATCATCGCGGCCAGGCCGAAGCCCACCATCCACCAGATGTGCCAGACAAAGCCGAAACAGAACACAAGGCCAAACACGGAGACGAGGAAGCCAGCCGATGTATTGCGCGGCATATGGATGTCCTCGTACCTGGCGGGCTGCGCGTAGGCGCGGCCGGTATCCTTGTCTTCCCAGTGCTGCTCCAGCGACGTGATGTTCGGCACGTGCGCGAAGTTGTAGAACGGCGCGGGCGAGGCGGTGGCCCACTCCAGGCTGCGGCCATCCCACGGATCGCCGGTCAAGTCACGGTTCTGGTTGCGGTCACGCACGCTGACGTAGAGCTGCCACAGGATTGCCAGGATGCCGGCGCCGATGATGCACGCGCCAACCAGCGCGACGATCAGGTACGGCTGCCACTCGGGGTTGGTGTAGTGGTTCATGCGGCGGGTCATACCCATCAGGCCCAGCGCGTACAGCGGCATGAAGGCCAGGTAGAAGCCGATCAGCCAGCACCAGAACGCGACCTTGCCCCAGAACTCGTTGAGCGTGAAGCCGAACACCTTCGGGAACCAGAACGACATGGCCGCCAGACAACCGAAGACCACGCCACCGATGATCACGTTGTGGAAGTGGGCGATCAGGAACAGGCTGTTATGCAGCACGAAGTCCGCGCCCGGCACGGCCAGCAGCACGCCGGTCATGCCGCCCACCGCGAACGTCACCATGAAGCCGATGGTCCACAGCGTCGACGAATGGAAGCGGATGCGGCCGCGATACATCGTGAACAGCCAGTTGAACAGCTTCACGCCGGTCGGAATCGAGATGATCGACGTCATGATGCCGAAGAACGCGTTGACGCTGGCGCCCGAGCCCATCGTGAAGAAGTGGTGCAGCCAGACGAAGAACGACAGCACACCAATCGACGACGTCGCGTAGACCATCGACTTGTAGCCGAACAGCGGCTTGCGCGAGAACGTGGCGATGATCTCCGAGAACGCGCCGAAGCACGGCAGGATCAGCACGTAGACCTCGGGGTGGCCCCAGATCCAGATCAGGTTCACGTACATCATCGCGTTCCCGCCAAGCTCGCTGGTGAAGAAATGCATGTCCAGATAGCGGTCGGCGGTAAGCAGCGCCAGCGTGGCGGTGAGCACAGGGAAGATCGCGACGATCAGGATGTTCGTGATCAGCGCGGTCCACGTGAACACCGGCATCTTCATCAGCGTCAGGCCCGGCGCGCGCATCCGCAGGATCGTGACGATGAAGTTGATGCCTGTCAGCGTGGTGCCAAGCCCTGATATCTGTAGCGCCCAGATGTAGTAATCCACCCCAACGGTCGGACTGTACTCAAGACCACTGAGCGGTGGGTAGGCCACCCATCCGGTGGCGGCGAAATCGCCAACGAACATCGAGATCATCACCAGCACCGCGCCAATGGCCGAGAGCCAGAAGCTCAGCGAGTTGACGAACGGATAGGCCACGTCGCGCGCGCCGATCTGCAGCGGCACGATCACGTTCATCAAGCCCAGGATGAAGGGCGTGGCCACGAAGAAGATCATGATCACGCCGTGCGCCGTGAAGATCTGGTCGTAGTGGTGCGGCGGCAGGTAACCGGCGGTCTCGCCGACGGCAATGGCCTGCTGCGTGCGCATCATGATGGCGTCGGCAAAGCCGCGCAGCAGCATGACCAGCGCCATGATGATGTACATCACGCCAACGCGCTTGTGGTCCACCGAGCAGATCCACTCGCGCCAGAGGTAGGTCCACTTGCGGTGATACGTGATCGCGCCGAACAGGGCGGCGCCGCCCAGCAGTACCACCACCAGCGTGCCCATGATGATGGGTTCGTGCATGGGGATGGCATCGAGAGTCAGTTTTCCGAACATGGGTTATTGCTCCACGGTGTCGGGCAGCGGCGGCAGAGCGGCGCGCAGCGTCTCGGGGCTGTCCGCGCGGCAGATGTCGCCATTGCTGGCCATGTATTGATCGACGACACCCTGGAACAGGCGTGGCGAAACGTTTGCGTAGATGGTGACCGGGTCCTTGCTGCTGGGCTGCTTCAGCGCGCGGTAGGTCTGTTCGTCGAGCACGTTGCCGGACGCGCGGGCGCGGGCGATCCAGGCATCGAAATCCTCGCGCGAGGTGGCAACCGTCCGGAAATGCATGTCCGAGAAGCCGGCGCCGCTGTAGGCCGCGGAGCGGCCGTCGAACACGCCAGTTTCATCGGCGATCAGATGCAGCTTGGTTTGCATCCCGCTCATCGCATAGACCATGCTGCCGAGCTTCGGGATGAACAGTGCATTCATCGTCGATTCGGCCGTGATGCGGAAGTTGATGGGCGTGCCGACCGGCACAGGTAGCTCGTTCAGCGATGCCACGCCGTACTGCGGATAGATGAACAGCCACTTCCAGTCGAGCGCGACGACGTCCACCTCTATCGGCGCCACCTTCGACTCGAGCGGCCGGAACGGGTCGAGCTTATGCGTGGTGTCCCAGATGATGATGCCGAGCAGCGCCACGATCACGCACGGGATGCCCCAGACGACGACCTCGATCTTGGTCGAATGCGACCAGCGCGGCGCGTACTCGGCCTTGGTGTTGGTCTCGCGATACCGCCACGCGAACACCAGCGTCAGGATGATGACCGGGATGACCACCAACAGCATCAGCGCGGTGGACAACACGATCAGGTTGCGCGTTTGCACACCTACGGCGCCGCTCGGGGAGAGCAGATCGTAGGAACAACCGCTGAGGATCAGGGGAGCCGCGACGTAGAGCCACGCGCGGACTTTGGGGGGGATGGGTATCCGCCGGCGGACATGCTCCGGGGCGGTAACTCGCTCACGCATTTCAGACACCTATTGATGGGGGCACAGGCGTATTCCGGGTATTTGTATGGATTGGCCTGAGGTGCGCGGGATGCTAAGGTAAGACAACATCCATACAAGACGGATTTTTCGGTGCGTACAAAGACATCCGCGCTTACAGGCAAGCCGGCCTGGATCGGCGAGTTCAGCCCGACCGGCGGGCCGCGCTATCTGCAGATCGCGGGATTCCTCGAACACGCGGTGGCGGACGGGCGGCTCTCTCCCGGGGACCGGCTGGCGCCTCAGCGAGAACTGGCAGCAATGCTTGGCGTGGACCTGACCACGGTGACGCGGGCGCTGGCCGAGGCGCGGCGCCGCCGGCTGGTCGAACCACGCGGCTCGCTCGGCACCTTCGTCGCCGCGCCGGTCTTCGAACTGGCCCAGACTGTGGACCTGAGCATGAACGTGCCACCACCGCCGGAGAGCATCGACTTCGACGACATGCTCCGGCGCGGGTTGGCGCAGGTGACGCTGCACGCGGACGCCAGCCTGTTAATGACCTACCAGTTGGGCGGCGGCACCCAGCCGGATCGCGAAGCCGGTGCGCGGTGGCTCGGACCGATGCTTGGAACGGTAGCGTCCTCACGCGTGATCGCCAGTCCCGGCGCCCAATCGGCGTTGTCGGCAGTGATCCTCAGCCTCAGCGACCCCCGGTCAGTCATCGCGGCGGAGCCGCTGATCTATCCGGGGCTGCGCGCGGCGGCGGCGCAAACGGGGCGGCGCGTGGTGACGGTGGCGACAGATGACGACGGAATGCGCCCCGACGCGCTCGAGGCCGCTTGCCGCGCGCACGCGATTCGGCTCATCTACCTGAACCCGACGCTGCAGAATCCCACCACGCACACGATGCCCGAGCACCGTCGGCGTGACATCGCACGGGTGGCCGCCCGGTGCGGCGCGCGGATCATCGAGGACGACCCGTACTGGCTGCTCACGCCCGACGCGCCGCCCCCGGTGGCCGCACTCGCGCCGGCGCAAACGATTCATATCGCGACCCTGTCGAAATGCCTGAGCCCCGGATTGCGCACCGCATACGTGGTGGCGCCCGATGTCGACACGCAGGAATTGATTCTGGCCGCGCTACGCGCGATCACCCTCATGGCGTCGCCGATTGCCACCGCGCTTGCCACGCAGTGGATTCGCGATGGGTCCGCCGAGGCATTGCTGAACGGCATTCGCAGCGAAGCGGCGGCGCGGCAGCAGATGGCGCGGCAATGGCTGATCGGTGCAGACCAGTCGCCGCAATCTGGCATCCATGTGTGGCACCCGTTGCCAAGTTACTGGACGTCGAGCGGATTCAGCCGCGCGGCCAGCGACGAGCACCTGCGGGTGACCGCATCGGATGCGTTTTCCGATGGAGCCGATGCGCCCAACGCCATTCGTATATCGCTCGGCGGCGTGGCGGAGCGCGCGCAGCTTTCGATGGCGCTCAAGAAACTGTCGGGGTTGCTCGCACGCAAGCCGCCACACGCAATGCTGCAGGTGATCTAGTCCGCCGTATCAGTGCACGACCGCCAGCAGGCCCGCGATGCCGAACCCCAGCGCGGCCAGCGCATCGCCGGCGATCAGTCCGCCACCGACCAGCGATGTCGTGCTCATGTCATCGGGCAACGCCGCATCTTTTGATGACGATTGCACCCGGCTGTCGACCAGGCTGGCGACCACGCCACCGGCCGCCATCCACGCGGCGGCGGGCAAGTTGACGAAGCCGCCGAAGGACGACGCATACGGCGACGGCAGCAGCACGGCATCCAGAAGGAAATCGCAGCCCTTGCCAACACGGCTCTGCTCCGCGAACCGGCGATAACGCGCCGACGCCCTTATCAGCTTGCGCAGGACTTCGGTGACGAGCCCAATGCCCAGGCCGATCCATACCGCCAGACGCAGATACGGCTTGTCCTCAGTCATGCTGCGCAGCGCACCGACAATCTTGTAGGTCATGGCCGACGTCCAGCGCGCGGGCTGCGCATCGGCGGGCAGCGTGGTCTGATCCAGTCGCAGAACCGGATAAGCATCCATGAACAGACGCGCGAGCAGCACCGCCAGGATCGCGCCCACGACGATACCGGCGACCTGATAGCCGAACTGGATCATGCGATTGGTGCCAAGGCGCCAGCCGGTGGAACGGTCTTGCTGCATGTCACACGCCTCCGCGGTGGAGACCAGCAGCACGGTTGCGGCAATCAAGCCGACATGCGGCTGACGCAAACCCACCGCCGCCATCAGGATCACCGTCAGCACGAACGCGGACGAAATCGGATTCTGGTCGACCATGCCGACCGAGATGCCGTTGACTAGCGCGAATATCAGCACCAGTGCCACGGCCATCAGTTGATAGCCGACCGGTTGGCCGAACCAGGCCACGCCGGTGGCCACGACCGCCGCGCCCCAGACCGCTACCCATGCGACGATCCAGCGCTGCGGCGCCCTGCCGCCCGAGGCAATGGCACGCGTGCGTTGCGCCGCGCGCATCAGGAGCAGCGACACATCGACGGCCGCCGCGCCCATGATCATGCCCAGCGCGATCAGGAACGTGATCTTGCGATAGGGGTCGCCCGGTGCCAGCCAGCCGATGGAAACAAAGTACGGCGTCAACGCCCAGCTCGCGAGCCCGCCGACCAGCGCCGCGATGCCAATGCGGGCACCGACGATCATGCCCGCGCCAAACGTGGAAGCCGACAGGTCGATCGCGCCAAGCCATACCACGCGTGTGGCACCGATGCTCGCCAGCACGCCAAGCCCGGTGCCGCCCGCCAGGCGGGCAACCGAGCGCCGCAGCAGCACGGGATCGGTCAGCGCGCGCAGGATATTGGCCACCGCGAGCCCGGACGGGAACGTGAGCTGCATCCGGTCCACCAGCAGCGGGGTATAGAGCATTCCCACGCCCACCCCATACATGCCGATGCAGAGCATGTAGCCGATCAGCTGCCACATCGGCGGCGGCGTCATGCCCATCCAGCCCATCGCCTGGATCACGACGGCTATGCCGCTCATGCCAGCCACGGACGCGGCGGCGGTCTGGATGTAGTTCGCGCCGTGACGCCCGGATGCGCCGTAGCCCGCCGTCACGGCCGACCCGAGAATGCCGGCCAGTACCTGTCCCCCCACGAAGAACCCGAGCGAGAAGTTCATGTAGGCCGCGGCGATGCCGCCGAGCGGCCCCAGGATCAGCATCCCGGCCGCGCCGAGCAGCAGGTGGTATTGCCAGCTATCGGGGGCGGGCAGCCAGGTTGGGGATTCTCGGGTGAGGGTAGTGGGCATCGGGTGATTGCGAGCGGCTGCGGGAGGATGCCGGACATCTCCACCATCCTCGACCGCCAAAGCGTACCTATTTCTGCGCACGCCAAATGCCCGAAGCGTACCCGTTTCTGCGAGCGTGGGCGAGGGCCGGCAGCCATCGAGCATCAGGCATAAAATGGCGCTTCGGCCGCTGAAGCCGACATCCAGAAGCAGTCTCTCCCTCGCCTTGCCGTTACGTCCTGAAGTCATGAAGCCCGCTCTGCTCATCCTCAACCATCTCGAACCTGCCCACCTCGCCCTTATCGCCGAACACTACGACGTTCGCTATGCGCCGACTGCCGCCGAACGCGCTACCGAGGTCGCTACCAATGGCAAGACCTTCCGCGCGGTGCTCACCATCGGCAGCATTGGCTTGACCGCGAAAGAAATCGACGCGATGCCCTCGCTGGAGCTGGTCTGCGCGATGGGTGCCGGCTACGAGAACATTGACACCGCCAAATGCCGCGAACGCGGCATTGCCGTCGGCAACGGCGCCGGCACCAATGACAGTTGCGTGGCAGACCATGCGATGGCGTTGCTGCTGGCGTCGGTACGCCGCGTACCCGCGTACGATCGCGCCACGCGCGAAGGCATCTGGCGCAATGCGCTGCCGCTGGCCCCGAATTTGTCAGGCAAGCGGATGGGCATCGTCGGGCTGGGCACGATCGGCCGGCGAATCGCGCAACGTGGTCTCGGGTTCGATCTGGAAATCGGCTATCACAACCGCCGCCCGCGCACGGACGTGCCGCATCGCTACTTCGACAGCGTGATGTCCCTGGCCGAATGGGCCGACTACCTGATCATCGCCACGCCGGGCGGCGCAGAGACGCGCCATATGGTCGACACGCCCGTGCTGCGCGCGCTGGGCCCGGCGGGCTATCTGGTGAATATCGCGCGTGGCAGCGTGGTAGACACGGCGGCGCTGGCGGCCGCGCTTCGGGCAGGCGAACTAGGCGGCGCTGGGCTCGATGTCTATGAAAGCGAGCCGGCACCGCCCGTCGAACTGTTCGATTGCCCCAACGTCGTGCTGACGCCGCACGTGGCCGGCTGGTCGCCCGAAGCAATCTTCGCCTCGGTCAGCCAGTTCGTCGAGAACGCGCGGCGGCACTTTGCCGGCGAGCCGCTGGTGGCGCCGGTACTCTGATCAGCCGACAGATCAGGCGGTCACAGGAAACACCACCCGCACACACAGCCCCGGCGCCGCATCTTCCAGAAAGACGCGCGCGCCGTGCGACTGTGCGATCTCGGCCACGATGGCCAGACCCAGCCCGCTGCCGCCGGTGGGCGCATCTGGAACGCGATAGAAGCGATCGAATACGCGCTCGCGCTCGGCGGCTGAGATGCCCGGGCCGTTGTCGATCACGGCCAGTTCCACACCCGCCGCGATCTCGCTCACCCGCACATCGATGCAACCGCCACGCGGAATGTATTGCAGCGCGTTGTCGACCAGATTGGTCAGCAGGATGCGCAAGGCATCGGCATCGCCACGCACGGTGGCCTGACTCCCGGCCTTGTCATCCAGACCGAGGTCGATATCGCGATTGATGGCGGCCTGGGACATATCCGCCACCACGCCGACGGCCAGTTCGCGCAGGTCGATCGGTTCATGTGGCGGCGGCACGGCACCTGGCTCCTGCCGCGCCAGCGTGAGCAACTGCGCCACGAGGTGGGTCAACCGCTCAAGCCCCTGCCGTAGCTGGCCCACGGCCTCCTGCCGGGCCTCGGCATTTTCGGCGCGTTCGACGAGTTGAGCCTGCAACTGCAGCGCGGCCAGCGGCGTGCGCAACGCATGAGCGGCATCGGCCACGAACGCGCGTTGCGTGTCGATGGCATGCGCCAGCCGCCCCAGCAACTGATTCAAGGCATCGGATAACGGCGCGATCTCCACGGGCATATTGCGCACGGACAGCGGCGCCAGCGTGTTGGCATCGCGCGCGCTCACCTCGCTGGCAATCTCGCGCAGCGGCCGCAAGCCACGCCCCACCGCCAGCCACACCAGCCAGCCAAGCAGCGGCAACAACAGCAGCAGCGGCGCCACCGTGCGCAGCGCCATATGCGCGGCCAGCGTGCGACGCGCGCTCATCGGCTGGGCGATCTGCACGACCGCCGGCCCGAGTTGCACGCTGTAGATGCGCCACTCGCCAGAGTTGGTCTGCGCATTCGAGAAACCTAGCTCCGCCTGCGGGGGCAACGCCGGATGCGAGTGCGACAGATAGAGGCTGCGTCCCGAACCATCCCAAATATGGATCACGACGTCCTCGTCGGCATGCAGCAGGTCGGCGCCGGTGGCGCTGCCGGAATCGAACGGCGGCGGCGCCGGCGCGGAAAACTGGCTCGGCAACGCGGCCGCCAGTTGCTTCATCTGGTAGTCGAACAGCGCGTTGGCTTCCTGCCGCGCCTGCCCATAGATCAGCGCGGTGGCCACGGCGATCCCCACGGCAAGCCCCGCCGCCAGCCACCAGAGCAGCGTACGTTGAATCGAGCGCATCAATGCATGGCTCCCTCGGGACCACCCTTGGTGTCTTGTTCCGCGCCGCTTTCGGCGGGGATCACATAGCCCACCCCGCGGATATTGCGAATCAGCGCCGCGCCGAACTTGCGGCGCAGCGTATGAATATAGACCTCCACCGTATTGCTGCCGACTTCGTCATCCCAGCCATACAACCGCTCCTGAAGCTGCGGCACCGACCACACCTTGCCGGGTCGGGCCATCAGCGCCGACAGCAGTGCGAATTCACGCGCCGACAGCCGGACGGACGCGCCGGCCTGGGTGGCTTCGCGGGTGGCGGGGTTGAGCATGATGTCGCCGTAGCGCAGCACCGGTTCCGCGCGCCCCTCGGCACGGCGCACCAGCGCGTGCATACGGGCCGCCAGCTCCTGCAGGTCGAACGGCTTGATCAGGTAGTCGTCGGCGCCAGCGTTGAGTCCGGCCACGCGGTCGGCCACCGCGTCGCGCGCGGTCAGGATCAGCACCGGCGTGCGCACGTTGCGGGCCCGTAGCGTCTTCAGGACGTCGAGCCCCGGGCGGCGCGGCAAACCCAGGTCTAGCAACACCACGTCGTAGCCGCCGTCGGCCCGGGGACCGTGCTGGTCCGATGCGGCATCGAGCCCGGCATCGCCATCGCGCACCCAGTCGACCGTAAAACCCTCCTGGCGCAGCGCCACCTTCACGCTTTCGCCGATCATGGCGTCATCTTCTACCAGCAATACACGCATCGTCTTTCAGGATTGAGAGGTCTCGGCGCGGCGCGCGTCGGCTTCAAGCCGATCCGCCAGTGCGCGAGCCAGGCCCGGCAGCGCCGGATACTCGGCCGTGATCACGTACACCGGCACATCGGCAAGGAAACTGCCCATGCGGCCCTTGGCGACAAAGCGCTCCGCGAAGGTCGACGCCCGTAGGGCATCGACAAAGCGTGGAACGATACCACCGCCGAGATAGACGCCACCACGTGCGCCGAGCACCAGCGCGACATCGGCGGCAACCGAGCCGAGCATCCCGCAGAACGCGTCGAAAGCGCGGCGGCATACCGGGTCGCCCGCGCGCATCGCGCCGTCCGTCACCTGCGCCGGTGCCAGCGGCACCTCCAGAGGCGTACCCATTTCTGCGGACAGCGCGGCATGAATATGCGAGAGACCCATACCCGACAGCAGCCGCTCCGCCGACACGCGCCCAAACTGATCGTGGGCGGCGTGCCAGGCGATCCACTCGTCGTCGGTGACCGGCATGATCTCGATGTGCCCGCCCTCGCCCGCCAGCGCCACCGCGCCACCCGGCGCGGGAATCAGGCCGGATACGCCAAGGCCGGTTCCCGGCCCGATCAAGGCCCGGGGCGCCGTGGCCACCGCCGTGCCGTCGCGTACCTGCACAAGGCTGGCGTCGGGCAGATACGGCAGCGCCAGCGCCAGCGAGGTGAAGTCGTTGATGGCCACCAGCGTGTCGAGATCGAGCGCGCGGCGCATGGCCTCGACGGAGAACGCCCAGTTGTGGTTGGTCAGCTTGACCTGGTCACCAGTGACCGGATTGGCCAGGCCGATGGCCGCATGGCGCGGCCGGGCCGCGCCGCTACGCGTCAGCATGTAGAGCCGCATCGCTGCTTCGAGCGAGGCGTGCTCGGCCACCTTGTATGCGGTGATCTCGCCGATCCGCATCGGCGCTGTCTCCATGGCAAAGCGCACGTTGGTGCCGCCCACGTCGGCCAGGATCCGGGGATAGGACATCGCGCGATCCGTCATCGGCTTAGACCCGGAAGACATCGACGCCGTGGCGGTGCCGTGCCAGCACGACACTGACCGGCAACGAGGGCGTCGGCGTCTTCAGCGCCTGCTCCAGCACGGCGGCCTTCTTCTCGCCGCTGATTGCCAGGAACATGCGGTCCGCCGCCAGCAACGCGGCCAGGTTCAGCGTGACGCGCGCATGGGGCGCGACGGACGGATGGGTAACGATATAGCCCGGAGTCGGTTCGGACAGGGCGGTCTGAAGCTCAGGCGCATCCGGAAACAGCGAGGCCGTGTGACCATCTTCGCCCATGCCCAGCACTACTACATCCGGTTGCAGGAAGGCCTGATTCAGGCGCGCCACCGCGCTTTGCGGATGCGCGGCCTCGGCCTCATCGCGGATCAACGGCGCCCAGGCCGCCACGCCCGCGCCTTCGCGCAGCAAGTGGCTGCGCACCATGGCTCCGTTGCTGTCGGCGTCATCGGGCGGCACCGCGCGCTCGTCGACCAGCGTGACCGTCACGGCTTCCCAGCGAACGGGGCGGTAGCGCAGTCGTTCGAACATGGCTTGTGGCGACTTGCCGCCCGACACGGCCAGCACGGCCCAGCCTTTGGCCTTGATCGCGAGATCAAGCGCGTGACCGATCGAGATGGCCAGTGATTCAGCCTGGTCCATCAACGTCGCATGTTCGAATTGGCGCATGGGCTGCTCCTTCTACTCCTTATGGTTCTCGTGTCGTGGTGAATCCGATGTTTCCGATGTCTCCGATCCTTCGGTGGCGCGTCAGGCCTCCTCATGCCATAACGCGCCGTCGCGCGACATCAGGGCCGACGATGCCGCCGGTCCCCAGGTGCCGGCCGTGTACGGTTTGGGCGGCACGGTGCTCTGGTCCCACGTATCGAGAATCGGCTCGACCCAGCGCCACGCCTGCACCTGCTCGTCGCGTCGCACGAACAGGCCAAGCTTGCCGCGGATCACGTCGAGCAACAGCCGCTCGTATGCGCCCGCACGGCGCATCTTGAACGAGTTGGCGAAGTCGAGATCGAGCGAGGTCGGCGTCAGCTCCACGGTATCGCCCGGTTGCTTGACCAGGAAATACAGGCGGATGCTCTCTTCGGGCTGCAGCCGTATCACGAGCCGGTTCTGCGGCGACAGGGTCAGCGGCCGGGGAAAGATCGCATGGGGCACGTCGCGGAAATGGACCACGATCTCGGCCACGCGCGATTGCATCCGCTTGCCCGTGCGCAGGTAGAACGGCACCCCTTCCCAGCGCCAGTTGGCGATTTCGGCCTTGATGGCAACAAAGGTCTCGGTCGTGCTGTCGGCGGCGATGCCCTGCTCGTCGACGTAGCTGACCACGGGCTTGCCGCCGACGGCGCCGGCGCGATACTGGCCGCGCACGGTCTTCTCGGCAACGTCCTGCGGCAGGATTGGCTTGAGCGCCTTGAGGATCTTGATCTTCTCGTCGCGAATCGCGTCTTCGGACAGGCTGGCCGGCGGTTCCATCGCCACCATGCACAGCAGTTGCACCAGGTGGTTCTGCACCATGTCTCGCAGCGCGCCGGTGCGATCGTAGAAATCACCGCGTGTCTCCACGCCCAGTTCCTCGGCGATGGTGATCTGCACGTCCTGCACCCACTCGCGCCGCCACAGCGGCTCGAACAGCGCGTTGGCGAAGCGGATCGCCATCAGGTTCTGGACCGATTCCTTGCCCAGGTAATGGTCGATCCGGTAGATCTGTTCCTCGCCGAAATACCGCGACACGGCGTTGTTGATCGCCTCCGACGAGTCGAGATCATGGCCGAGCGGCTTCTCAAGCACCACGCGCACGTTGGGTGTATTGAGGCCGGTTCGCCCCAGTTGCTCGCAGATCGGCACGAAGATATGCGGCGCCGTGGCCAGATAGCACACGACCACTTCGGGCTTGCGGGCCAGCACCTGCTCGGCCAGCGCGTCGAAGTGCGCCGGCTGGCGCGCGTCGGCCTGCACGTAGCCGATACGATCCATGAACGAGGTCCACGCTTCGGGTGGCGCATGTTCGAGGCCAGGACGCACGCTTTCCTCGAGCATCGCCTTGTATTGCTCGGTGGTGTGCGGATGACTTCCGGTAGCGAGAATGCGCGAGGACGGGTGGAGACACCCCGTGCGGTGCGCGTCGAAAAGGGCTGGCAGCAGCTTGCGCCGCGCCAGGTCTCCGGTGCCGCCGAACAGCACCATGTCGAAATCGGGCAAGCTCACCCTAGGCTCCTTGCGGGGGATGGGGCGCCCCGGCAACTATTGAGTCCGCCGCGCGGCGCATTGGTTCCGGCCATGGTACGTCACTCGCCGCCGCTTGGGCAGGGGGAAGTGGCCACGAGCATGACCCGCGCCGCACATCGGACCCAAAGCGTACCCGTTTCTGCGTGGCCCGGATCACCGTGGCGGAACAACCGTGAGCCGCTTCAATCCCACATGCAGACGGACATGTCGTCGATCCGGACGGCATTCCGATGATGCCCATGAATTTCGACTACGCTGATAGCGCCCTACAGGAGACTTCCATGCCCCGCCACCCCGTACTGGATGCGGTCACGGTCCGCATCGTGGCCCGCAGTGCCCCTACCCGCCAGGCCTACCTGGAGCGCACCCGCGCCATGGCGGGCCAGAAGGTCGAACGCGCCAACCTGTCGTGCACCAATCTCGCACACGGTGTGGCGGCGATGCCCGATGACGCGAAGATCCGGCTCAAGGCGCAGGAGCGGCCGAATCTCGCGATCGTGTCGGCCTACAACGAGATGCTGTCCGCACACCAGCCGCTGAACGCCTTTCCGCAGTGGATCAAGGAAGCCGCGCTGGAATCCGGCGGTACCGCGCAGTTCGCCGGTGGCACGCCGGCCATGTGCGATGGGGTCACGCAGGGCCAGGACGGCATGGACCTGTCGCTGTTCTCGCGTGACGTGATCGCGATGGCCACCGCGGTCGCGCTATCGCACCAGATGTTCGACGGCGTGCTCTGCCTCGGCGTGTGCGACAAGATCGTGCCAGGCCTGGTGATGGGCGCGCTGTCGTTCGGACACCTGCCCGCCGTGTTCGTGCCGGGTGGCCCGATGACGACCGGCATGGGCAACGAGGAAAAGGCGCACATCCGCCAGCTCTACGCGGAAGGCAAGATCGGGCGCGAGGAACTGCTGGAAGCCGAGACACGGTCGTACCACGGCCCGGGCACCTGCACGTTCTACGGCACCGCCAATTCGAACCAGATGCTCATGGAGATCATGGGCCTCCATCTGCCGGGCACGGCCTTCATCAATCCGAACACGCCGCTCCGCGAGGCCCTGACCCGCGAATCCGCGCGCCAGGCGCTGCGGCTCGTCCACGGCGGCACGCGCTACATGCCGATTGCCGAAGTCCTGGACGAACGCGCCTTTGTTAACGGTATCGTCGGGTTGCTGGCCACTGGTGGGTCCACCAACCACACGTTGCACCTGATCGCCATGGCCCGCGTGGCCGGCATTCTCCTGACCTGGGACGATTTCGACGAACTGTCCGCCGCCGTGCCCTTGCTGGCGCGCGTGTACCCGAACGGCAAGGCCGACGTAAACCAGTTCCAGGCGGCCGGCGGGCTGCCGGTGGTGATACGTGGGCTGCTGTCGCTGGGACTGCTGCATGACGACGTCAATACGATCGCCGGCACCGGTCTGGCCGATTACACGCGCGAGCCGGTGCTGCGAGACGGCAAGCTGAGCTGGATCGACGGCCCGGTGAAGTCCCTGGACGACACCATCGTGCGCACCGCCGACAGCCCGTTCGCCCCCGACGGCGGTATCAAGCTGCTCGATGGCAAGCTCGGCCGCTGCGTCATCAAGACATCGGCCGTCAAACCCGAGCATCAGGTCGTGGAAGCACCCGCCATCGTGTTCCATCGCCAGGACGATCTGCTGGCTGCCTTCAAGCGTGGCGAGCTGGAGCGTGATTTCGTGGCCGTGCTCCCGTGGCAAGGCCCGTCCGCGTGCGGGATGCCCGAGCTGCACAAGCTCACGCCGACGCTGACATTGCTGCAGGATCGCGGCTTCCACGTGGCGCTGGTGACGGATGGCCGCATGTCGGGCGCATCGGGCAAAGTACCGGCTGCCATCCACGTCTGCCCCGAAGCGCATTCGGGCGGAGAGATCGGCAAGGTCCGCACGGGCGATATCGTGCGCGTGGATGCCCCGGCAGGCGTGCTCACGGTCAGGGTCGACGAGGCGGAGTGGGCGTCCCGGCCCATGGACACACCTGACCTGACGCGCAATCGGCATGGCGTGGGCCGCGACCTCTTCGGCGGGTTTCGCGCGCACGTGAGCACAGCCGAAGCCGGCGCGTGTTCGCTGTTCGCGGAAGAGCATTAATGGAATTGGGGGGACGGCCGCCGGAGCGGCGGCCGCGAAAGCGTACCCGTTTCTGCGTACGATTCTTGCGCGCGTTTTGTACGCGTTTTAGACGCGTTTCGCGTGCGTGTGGGCTACGCCCGGGCGGCGTCGCCGCTCTCTGGCCTGCGTACTTCCTGCACGGGTACGGCCAAGCGGCAACCGGCATCCTCTAGCCGCTGTTGCAGCCGGCCGAAGAAGCCATATTGGACGTTCCAGAAGTCGCCGCTGTTCGTCCAGTAGCGCGCGTTCAGCGTGATGCCCCGGTCGGTGTAGCGGGTCACCATGACTTCGGGCCTCGGCTCGGGCAGCAGGCGTGACTCCTCGGCCATCATGGCCTTGAGCGCATCGAGGCCCGCCTGAATGTCGCTGTCGAACGTGACGATGGCCTCGATGTCCAGGCGGCGCGTCGGGTTCTCGCTGTAGTTGGTGATGGCGCTGCCCCAGATCTTGCCGTTCGGCACGCGCATGCAAACGCCATCGGCCGTCGTCAACTCGGTCATGAAGAGGCCGGTTTCGCGCACCGTGCCCGCCACGCCCTGCGCGTCGATGTACTGCCCGACGCGGAACGGCCGCAGCAGCACCAGCATGATGCCGGCCGCGATGTTCTGCAGCGTGCCTTGCAACGCCAGCCCGATCGCCAGGCCGGCGGCACCCAGCATCGCGATGATGCTGGCGGTCTGCACACCAAACTGCGACAGCACCAGCACGATGGTCAGGATCCGGATGATCCATTGCGCCACCGCGGTCAGCATCGGCCTCAGGGTGTCGTCGATGTAGGTGCGCTGCAGCGCCCGCGTCAACGCCCGGCTGACGCGGCCAGACAACCACCACCCGCCAACCAGTATCGCCAGCGCAGCCAGCAGGTTCAGCCCCTGGCTAACCGCGAATTGCGCGAGATAGGTCCAGGTGGCCTCGACTTTGGCGGCATCAATGAATTTCAGGTCCATCCGTCGGCTCCTTCCTTTCAGGGCAAAGCTCGTAGACACCCGTCGGACCGAGACGTTCCGGATCGGTCTTCAGCAAAAGCGTACCCATTTCTGCGTGACGCAGTGCAGCGAGATGGCCTAAATGTGCGCCTTACGATCCCTGAGAGGCCGAAATAGACGGTAGTGCGCCCATTCCAGACGCACGCGCTTGTCCCGGCGTCACCCCATAGGCGGCGCGGAACCTGTTGTTGAAATGGCTGGCGGAGGCAAAGCCAGCCTGGTCGGCTACCTGTTGCAACGAGAGCCGCCGGTCGCCCAGCAGCCCGCACGCCCGTGACAGCCGCGCGCGCATGATCCAGACATGCGGGGGCATTCCGAATGAAATGCGGAACATGCGCGCGAAGTGGTACTCAGACAGATCCGCCAGCGCGGCCAGGTCTCCGAGCGTGGGATTAGCGGCCGGATGGGCGTGAACCCACTCCGTCACACGCCGACGCGCGGCGGCGGAAAGACCGCCGCGCCAGTCGACCGAAGGCTGGCGCGTACCGTGTGACAGCAGCATCCGCGTCACTGCCTCGTGCGCCATCGCATTGGCGGCCATGCGCATGTCGGGCGCTTCCCAGTCGAGCGCAACCATGTGGCGGGTCAGCGCCACCAGCGCATCGTCTTCGGCAAACAGGCGGTCCTGCAACTGCAGCGCGCGTGGCTCCATGTCCAGCACACGCACGCAGTGCCAGGCCAGATGCTCGGGCTGGAAGTAGAGATGCATGAAGCGCTGCGTGCCGCCGACGTGCCAGCGAGACTCATGGTCGGCAGGCAGCAGGCACAGGCGGTCGGGCGCGCCCTTGCGGTCGGGTACGTCGCGCCGGTACGTCGAGAAGCCGCCTTCGAGGTAGACCGACATCGTGTGATGGCCGGGCCGCGCATACGCGGTGTCGTCCATCCGGTTGCGCCAGAGCGCGAGGCCAAACCCGTCACCCAGCGCGCAGGCACGCTCCAGCGACGCACGCGATTGCGTGAGCGCGGAGAACACCGCGTTGTCATGGAGGGGTGTGGAGGGGGCGGACATTGGGCGACTATAGCGCGATCACCGGCGCGCAGAAACGGGTACGCTTTTCTGCCGGCGAGCGGCCATGCCGCTCAGCTTGCCTTGGCCGGATGATGGTCGTGCAGGCGATCACGCTCGGTGAGGTTCGGGAACAGGCGCATCCACGCCACCACCACGATCAGCGTGCCGACACCACCCAGCAGGACCGCGCCAACCGGCCCGAGCAGCGCGGCGGTCACCCCGGATTCGAACTCGCCAAGCTGGTTGGAAGCGCCGATGAACACCGAATTCACCGCGCCCACGCGTCCGCGCATGTCATCGGGGGTGTCGAGCTGCACCAGCGTCTGGCGCACCACGACGCTGATCATGTCTGAAGCACCGAGCACCACGAGCGCTGCCATCGACAACGGCAGCCATTTGGAAACGCCGAACACCATCGTCGCCAGACCAAAGATCGCCACGGCCGTGAACATCACGCGCCCAACGCGACGGTTGAGCGGGTTGCGGGCCAGCCAGAGCGCGGTGGTCAACGCGCCGATCGCGGGCGCCGAGCGCAGCAGGCCAAGACCCCACGGACCGGTATGCAGGATGTCGCGCGCGTAGATCGGCAGCAGCGCCGTGGCGCCGCCGAGCAGCACCGCGAACAGGTCCAGCGACACCGCGCCCAGCAGCACCTGATGGCTTCGGATATAGGCAAATCCGGCGAACAGGGTCTTGAGGCTGGCCTGCGCGGTCATCCGCTGCGCGGCCTGCCGGAGCTTCAGCGTTGTGACCAGGATCGCGGCAATCGCGAACAGCGCGGCGCTGATCGAATAGACCACACCGGGCCCCGCTACGTAGGCAAAGCCACCCAGCGCCGGCCCGATGATGATCGCGGTCTGCCCCGCCGAACTCGACAACGCCACGGCGCGCGGCAACTGGCGTGACGTCACCACGCTGGGCAGCAATGCCTGGAGCGTGGGGGTTTCAAAGGCGCGGCATCCGCCAATCGCTGCAACGAACAGGAAGATGTGCTCGCTCGTGACCCAGCCCGAGAAACTCGCCGCGGCCATCAATGCCGCGATCAGCGCTTCCAGCACCTGACAGGTACGCACCACGATGCGGCGATCGAACCGGTCCGCCACATGACCCGACATCAGCAGCAGGACGATCGACGGCAGAAACTGCACCAGCCCGACCATGCCGAGCATGAACGGATCGCGCGTCAGGTCATACATCTGCCAGCCGACGGCGACAGTGAAGATTTGATAGGCGATGGTGGTGCAAAGCCGGGCGAACCAGAAATGCCGGAAAGCAGGATCACGAAAAACGGTTTGCGGCTCGTCAGCCGCTTGCGCGGGGGCGGTGGACATTGGGTGTATCGGCGCTCGAAGGAGCACGTCGGAGATGTTTCGGCAGCATATTTGGTGTGCTGCGAGGCGGGAAGCGCACGAATGCGTGCACTTGGACACAAAGGTGGTGATTCTAAACGAGGCGGTCGGGAAGTGCTGACGCTTTCATGTATCAACGTTGATGCATTGATGTAGTGCCTTCGGGCAGGAACTTGAGAAAGCACAAAGTAAATGCGAACCATTCGCATTTATACTCGCCCAGCCTTGTGCCTTATGGCTCGCTTTTTGCCACGCCAATGTCGCACCGGGCACATGTCAATGCTTCCCGGATATCCATTGTGCTGCCAGCATTCCGCCTTGCCTTCTGCGCGACCAGCGTCGCGCTTCTCACCCTCCCCCTCTCCTCCCAATCCCAAACCCCACCAGCCGCGAGCGCGGGCAACGAAGCCACGCTCAAGACCGTGACCGTGGTGGGCAACTGGCTTGAGGCCCCAAATGAGGAAAAGGTCCTCGAGCACCCCGGCGCCCGGACCATCATCGCCCGGGAAGCCATCGCCGAGACAGGGGCCAACAATGTGCGCGATGTGCTGCGCCAGGTGCCTGGTGTCCAGGTACGGGACAACAACGGCACAGGCGGCAGCGATATCTCGCTGAACGTGGGCGTGCGCGGGTTGACCTCGCGGCTCTCCCCCCGTTCGACGATCCTGATGGATGGCGTGCCGGTGGCCGTGGCGCCCTACGGGCAGCCGCAACTGTCCATGGCGCCGCTGTCCCTGGGCAATCTGGAAGCGGTGGACGTGGTCCGTGGCGCGGGTTCGGTGCGATACGGTCCGCAGAACGTCGGCGGCATCATCAGCTTCGTGACACGGGCGATCCCCAAGACCTTCGCGGCCGACGCGTCTGTCTCCACCGACATCTACAGCCACGGCAGCAGCATCAAGGCCAACCCCACCGCCTTCATCGGCGGCACCAACGACAACGGTCTCGGTGGCGCCCTGCTCTACTCGGGCGTGCATGGCAATGGCTACCGCGAGAGCAATGACAACGTCGATATCGATGACCTGATGCTCAAGGGGGCCTACCGGATTTCGAAGACCGACGAACTCTCGACTGCTTTCCACTACTACGACGCACACGCCAGTATGCCGGGCGGCCTGACACCGCAGCAGTTCGCGGACGATCCCTTTCAGTCCACGCGCCCGTACGACAGTTTCTCGGGTCGGCGCTCTGATTACTCCTTCAAGTACGCGCACAACGACAACAACCGCAATTTCGAAGTGCTGATGTACTACACCAGCAGCTTCCGCGGGAGCGCGCTGGAGCAACCGCGCAGAAACACCACGCCACAGCGTCTCCGCCTGACCACCTCGCCACGGAACTACCATGTGTTCGCCATCGAGCCGCGCTACTCGCAATTGTTCCGCACCGGGAGCATCAGCAACGAGATAAGCGTCGGCTACCGTTACCTGCGCGAGGGCAGCGAGGAAAAAGCCACGCGTACCGCCTTTTACGCCCCGGGCAGCGTCTATGCGCCCGATTTGCCGGCACCCGTGTATCAGTGGCGCACGGGCGGCACTACGGCCAATGCGTTCTACGTCGACGATACGATCAATGTCGGCAACTGGACCATCACGCCGGGTCTGCGCTACGAATTCATCCGCACGAACCTGACTGACCACTTCACTGGCGTCAGGCGGGACGTATCGGCCGACGAACCGCTGCCATCGTTGTCCATGCTCTACCACCTCAGCGACAAATGGACGGCATTTGCCAACGCAGGCGTATCGTTCGGTCCGCTGCAGTACTTCCAGATCGCGTCGACCACGAACGGTCTGAAGCCCGAGAAGGCGAAGACCTATGAAATTGGCACGCACTTCGATGGCGTCAACGGCTGGGGCGGGGAGCTAACGCTATTCAATATCGACTTCGATGACGAACTGCAGCTTCAGGGAGGCCGCGGCGGCGCGCTCGATGCGTGGACGAACCTCGGCGCCACCACCCATCGCGGTGTCGAATCGGGCCTGCGCTTCGACTTCGGCTCGCTGACGAATACGCTGGCCGGCCTGACCGCCTATGCCACCTACACGTTCACGGACGCCATCTACCAGCAAGGCGCATTCGCTGGACGCGATCTCCCCTTCTATTCGCGCCATGTGGCCACGCTGGGAATGCGATATGTGCGCAACCGCTGGGCTTTCAATGTGGACGGCTTCGCGCAGTCGAAACAACGCTCGCCAGGCAATCCGGCGCAATCGACTGTGTATCAAACCCAGGAATCGTCAGACGGCGCACTCGGCGACATCCCCGGCTATGCGCTGATGAACGTGCGCGTGGGATACGACTTCGGCAAGACCGCGCAGAACCTGAAGCTGGTGCTCGGCTTCAAGAACGTCTTCGATCGCCGCTATTACACGCGCTCCAACGACAACAACCTGGGTATGTACGTGGGTATGCCCCGCACGGTCTATTTGCAGGCGTCGCTGGCGTACTGACGATTCCCGAGCACCGGATTGGCAACGCATGCGGTTGGCGCCGCGAACCATGTCGAGCGACAACGGAGGCAAGCCGGGCCGCCTGCAATCTTATATGTATCAACATTGATCCAATCACGATACATGTTCGACAACATTCGCCGCTGGATGTGTAATTGCAAATCATTCCTATTTAAGACTTAAAGGCCTTATGACGCAGTTCGTGCGTTTCGCGACGCGCTGCGCTGCGCACCATCAGGCCCTTGCATTTACCTACCTCGGATGTTCACTGTGCTGCCAGCTTTTCGCCTGACCCTTTGCGCCACCGGCGTCGCCCTACTCGCCCTTCCTCTCTCCTCCCGCTCCCAGACCGCACCGACCGCCACCCCGGCCAATGAGACCACGCTCAACACCATGACCGTGGTAGGCAACTGGCTCGAGGCCCCCAGCGAGGAAAAGGTGTTGGAGCATCCCGGCGCACGGACCATCGTCGACCGGAAGGCCGTTGTCGAGACGGGCGCCAATAACGTGCGCGACGTGCTGAAACGCGTGCCCGGCGTGCAAGTGCAGGACAACAATGGCACAGGCGGCAGTGATATCTCGCTAAACGTGGGCGTGCGCGGGCTGACCTCGCGGCTCTCCCCCCGTTCGACGATCCTGATGGATGGCGTGCCTGTGGCCGCAGCGCCTTATGGACAGCCACAACTGTCAATGGCTCCTACGTCGCTGGGCAACCTCGCGGCAGTCGACGTGGTGCGTGGCGCGGGTTCAGTGCGATACGGCCCGCAGAACGTGGGCGGCATCATCAACTTCGTGACGCGCCCGATCCCCAGAACCTTCGCGGCTGACGCGTCGGTCTCCACCGACATCTACAGCCACGGCAGCAACATCAAGGCCAACCCCACGGCCTTCATCGGCGGCACCAACGACAACGGTCTCGGTGGCGCCCTGCTCTACTCGGGCGTGCATGGCAATGGCTACCGCGAGAGCAATGACAACGTCGATATCGACGACCTGATGCTCAAGGGCGCCTACCGGATCTCCAAGACCGACGAGCTCTCGGCCGCCTTCCACTACTACGAAGCGCACGCCGGAATGCCGGGGGGCCTCACGCCGGAGCAATTCGCGGCTAACCCGTTCCAGTCCACGCGCCCGTATGACGATTTCACAGGCCGCCGTACGGACTTCTCGCTCAAGTACGCGCACAACGACAACAACCGCAAGTTCGAAGTCCTGACGTACTACACCGACAGCTTTCGCGGCAGCACACTCGAGCGGCAAAACGGCGGCCGGATGCTGCTGACCAAATCGCCGCGCGGCTATCACGTGTTCGCGATCGAGCCGCGCTACTCGCAGCTGTTCCGCACCGGCAGCGTCAGCAACGAGGTTAGCGTCGGCTATCGCTATTTGCGCGAGGCCAGTTCCGAACGGACAACACGCACGGCCTTCTACACGCCGGGCAGCGTGTACGCGCCCAACCTGCCTGGCAACCTGTACCAGTCCAGCGACGGCAGCACCACGGCCAACGCGATCTACATCGACGACACCATCAACTGGGGCAAGTGGACGATCACGCCGGGCCTGCGCTACGAGTTCATCCGCTCGAACATCACGGACAACATGATCGGCAAGCGAACCGACAACTCGGCGAACGAGCCGCTGCCGTCGGTCTCGGTGATGTACCACGTCACCGACAACTGGACCGCCTTCGCCAATGCGGGCGTTTCGTTCGGGCCCGTCCAGTACTCGCAGATCAACCGCACCACTAACGGTCTGACGCCCGAGAAGGCGAAGACCTATGAAATCGGCACGCACTTTCATGACGTGAACGGCTGGGGCGGTGAGTTGACGCTGTTCAACATCAACTTCGATGACGAACTGCAGCTGCGCGCCGGCCGGAACGGCTTGCAGGATGCGTGGACGAACCTTGGCGCGACGAAGCACCGCGGTATGGAATCGGGCCTGCGCTTCGACTTCGGCTCGCTGACGAAAAAGCTGGCCGGCCTGACCGCCTACGCCACGTACACGTTCACGGACGCCACCTACCAGCAAGGCGCGTTCGCTGGCCGCGACCTGCCCTTCTATTCGCGCCACGTGGCCACGCTGGGGATGCGATACGTGCGCAACCGCTGGGCTTTCAATGTGGACGGCTTCGCGCAGTCGAAGCAACACTCGTCAGGCGACCCGGCCAAAAACAACCCCATGTACCAGACGCAGCAATCGGCGGATGGCACGCTCGGCGACATTCCCGGCTATGCGCTGCTGAACATGCGCATGGGCTACGACTTCGGCAAGGCCGCGCAGAACCTGAAGCTGGCAGTCGGCATCAAGAACCTGTTCGATCGCCGCTACTTCACGCGTTCTGTCGACAACAACCGTGGCATGTACGTCGGCATGCCGCGCACGTTCTATATCCAGGCATCGCTGGCGTACTGACAGGTCACGCCTCACGCACCAACGGAAACGGCCCGCTTCTGCGGGCCGTTTCCGTTCTCGAACTACGCTGGGGATCAGACGATCTCGCGCGTTTCCAGGAACCGGATATTCGGGAAGCGCTCCTGCGTCAGACGCAGGTTGACCATGCTTGGGGCCAGGTAGACATGGTCGCCCGCACCATCGAGCGCCACGTTGTGCCCGGCCTTGTCGATCAGCTTCTCGATTTCGGCCGGATCGCCCTTCAGCCAGCGGGCCGTGGCGCATTCGTGCGATTCAAAGATCGCGTCCACACCGTACTCGTGCTCCAGGCGGTGCGCCACCACATCGAACTGCAGCATGCCGACCGCGCCCAACACCAGATCGTTCGAAGCCAGCGGACGGAACATCTGCGTCGCGCCTTCTTCGGCAAGCTGCTGCAAACCCTTCTGCAGCTGCTTGACCTTGAGCGGGTTGTTCAGTCGCGCGCGGCGGAAGAACTCGGGCGCGAACGACGGGATGCCCGTGAAGCGCAGCGGCTCGCCTTCCGTGAACACGTCGCCGAGACGGATCGTGCCGTGGTTCGGCACGCCGATGATGTCGCCCGCGAAGGCTTCCTCAGTCGTGTTACGGTCCTGCGCCATGAAGGTGATGGCGTTGTTGATCGCGACAGTCTTGCCCTGCGACACGTGCAGCAGCTTCATGCCGCGATCGAAGCGGCCCGAGCAGACGCGCACGAACGCAATGCGGTCGCGGTGACGCGGGTCCATGTTCGCCTGGATCTTGAACACGAAGCCGGTGAACTTGGCCTCCTCGGGCTCCACGGTGCGGCTTTCGGTCTGGCGCGCCAGCGGCGGGGGCGACAGCTCGCACAGCGCGTCGAGCAGCGACTGCACACCGAAGTTGTTGATGGCCGAGCCGAAGTAGACCGGCGACTGCTTGCCGGCCAGGAACGCTTCCTTGTCGAACGTGTGCGACGCGCCGCGCACCAGTTCCACCTCGATGCGGAGCTCCTCGGCCTGCGAGCCCAGGAGACGGTCGAGTTCCGGGTTGTCGATGCCGTCGATGATCGCCGCCGTGCCCTTCTCGCCCTTCGGGTCGAACAGCTGCACCTTGTCGTCGATCAGGTGATACACGCCACGGAACGCCTTGCCCATGCCGATCGGCCAGGTCATCGGCGCGCACTGAATCTGGAGCACGTCCTCGATTTCATCGAGCAGTTCGATCGGCGAGCGGCCTTCTCGGTCCAGCTTGTTGATGAACGTGAGGATCGGCGTGGCGCGCAAACGGCAGACGTTGAGCAGCTTGATCGTCTGCGCTTCCACACCGTTGACCGAGTCGATCACCATCACGGCCGAATCCACGGCGGTCAGCGTGCGGTAGGTGTCTTCGGAGAAGTCCTCGTGGCCCGGCGTGTCGAGCAGGTTCACGATGTTCTCGGGCAACTCCGGACGCGCCTGATACGGGAACTGCATCACCGACGACGTCACCGAGATGCCGCGCTGCTTTTCCAGCTCCATCCAGTCCGAGGTGGCATGGCGATCGGCCTTGCGCGCGCGCACCTCGCCGGCCACCTGAATTGCGCCGCCGAACCAGAGCAGCTTCTCGGTCAGTGTGGTCTTACCCGCGTCCGGGTGGGAGATGATGGCAAATGTGCGCCGACGCGCAATTTCGGAAACGAGCGAACTCACGGCTGGGGGAACCTGGCAGGTGATATCTGGTGATGGCAAAGGCCCGAACGGCGCAGCGGCACCGGGGCGCGGCTGGCCCGAGGGCGGACAGGGGCGCTATTTTACCGTTTCGCGCTCCTGCGCGGGATCATGACCGCGCAGACTACCGAATTGCAGTGCGTATTGGCGCGTCAGTTCGGCACCGAAGAAGAAGATTTGTGCCGAATAATAGATCCAGAGCATCAGCGCCACGACCGATCCGGCTGCCCCGTACGACGATGCCACCGCACTGTTGCCCAGGTACAGGCCGATCAGGCGCTTGCCCACGGCAAACAACAGGGCCGTGATGACGGAGCCCATCATCACGTCGCGCCACGCGATGCGCGCATTCGGCAGCATCTTGAAGATCACCGCGAACAGTGCGGTAACGACGGCGAACGAAAACAGCGTCGAGATGCCTTCAGCCACCGGCGCGAACCATGTGGCCGTCCAGAGCTGCCCCCAGAAACGGTCGATCACGGCCAGCGCGGCGTTCACGATCAGCGACACCAGCAGCATGAAAGCCAGTACCAGAACGATGCTGAACGACAGCAGCCGGGCCCGCAGCAGCTTCTGCCAGCCAGCGCCGGCCGGCGGCGGCGCATGCCAAATGTCGTCCAGGCTGCTCTTGAGCTCTGCGAACGCGCTGGTGGCGCCGACGAACAGGATGCCGGTGGCAATGACTGCCGCCACACCGCTGCCGCCCGCGCGATGCGTGGCGGCCAGAATGCCCTCGATCGCGGCGGCGCCCTTGGCACCGACCAGATCCTGAATCTGCGCGAAGATCTCACCGCGCGCCGCCTCGGCGCCGAAGAACAGTCCGGCGATGGAAATGACCAGCACCAGGATAGGCGCCAGCGAGAACAGCATGTAGAAAGACAACGCCGCGCCCTTGCTGGCGGCGCGATGGTCCAGCCACGAATTGATTGAGGCCGACACCACGCGCACGGTGCGCCCACCGGTGTGCCGGTCTGGAAGCCAGCGCCTGGGCGCCCGTTGCGAGGAAGCCTGCTCCGGGTTGTTTGGGGCGTGTTCAGGGGGCATGGCGTTCATCCTTGGGTAACTTCGCCAAGCATAAGTGGAGAGATCGGCACCGTCAAAGTCGTGCGGCCGCGCCACGATGAATACGACCGCCGTCATCGGCATCCGGGCGTGAGTTCATCATAGTGCGCGCGGTCAAGCACCGCGCGCACACGCCTGCTAGAGTAGATCAAGGCACAATAACCGGCCGGGTCATCCACTCGCCGGGATACCAGGAGGCAATCGTGATTCGCACCATGCTTGGCCGGTCCCATGTTGTGCGCGACATCGGGCTGACGCTCTGCCTGACGTTCTGCCTGGGCACGCTGGCAGGATGCGATCGGAATCAGGCGCCGGGGCCGGGCCCCAAACCCATCTCCAGTAACGGATCGCAAGCCGCAGGCACCAGCGCGTCGTCCCCGGCCGGCACGCCTCGCTAGAACACGGCACCGAGCGCGGTGCGGTCTGGTTCGGCAAGCACCGAGCGTACCCATTTCTGCGGCAGCGGATCGCCTGACCGCCTGTTTCAGCGTTGCAACAAGGTGCACAGGCATCGCTGTCTACCACGCCGGACATGCCATGTGGACGCCGAACCGCTCACCTCGTGGCCTGGACTCGCATGGCCGCCCTTCCAGTGGATGCGCAGGCCGTTAATCCACCGCTCATCTTCCGTTTCCCCCCGAATCCGGCCCGGGCTGCCGGCCAGGCCGGCCCGCTGAAGCGCCCACGGTTTGCCGGCTTGTTGCGCGCGTGCACGCGCTTGCAGCCGACATTCACGCCTTCGGTTACAGCCGCGAAACCGAATGGCATCGAAGCATGTCATCCCGCCGGGAACGCTTGGCACGTCAACGGCCTGCAGGCCTTGCGGCACAAGAGAAAGCATGACATTGGCACGCTTGTCGCTCTGGAGAGTCAGTGCCAGAAGAACACGAGCCAGTGACAACAATACGAAAGTGACCCCGGGAGAGGAAACAGCCATGCGTCATCCACCAGCGCGCATGACGGCGCGCAGACGCGCCTATCGACTTGCGGGCCCCGCGCCAAGCGTCCAGGATCTGCTGTCGCCGCCCCTGCTCCCGTCGCCGCGAGCGCCCAGACGACCCGCCATGTCCTATTGCGCGGCCGCCGGCTGTGGCGTGGCTGCCTGCGCCAGCCGATCCCGCAGCGGGCCGCCCAGTTACTGACGGGCCGCTTTCTCACGCGGGCGGGTGATTGGTCGTTGCTTTTTGTCGCGCGCGGATCTACACCGGTTTACGTGCTCCGTCCCCCGGCGGGCACCTTTTTTAGTGAGGGAGGGAGCCACCCATGCACGCTAGAGTCCTTGCCGCCCTCGCGCTGGCCTTGCTCTCGAGCATTGCGACGCCGGCCCTGGCAGGCAACTACGCATACTTCGACCGGCCCGACGACGTGAACTTGAACAGCCATGCGGCCGTCAGCAACGACACCTATGTCCGTACCTTTGGCTGGGCATGGGGAGACGTGCGCTTCAAGCCGGACCAGCCGGCAAAATCCGATGAGCGGCAGGCTCGCGATAGCGCGATCGATCCGCACGAGGCGCTGCCCGATCACAACCACGATGGCACCACGCCGCCGCGCGGACGGCGCGGCAAGATCAGCATGAGCTGATCACTCCGGGAGGAAGAATCGTTCGGCATTGCGCGGGCCAAGCCGCGCTAGCCTGCCACCGCTGTCCGGGCGGCAGGACAAAGGAGACCTGGCGAGCGGACGTCGCCAAGTCTCCCTTGGCACTTACTGCACGTGCTGTTTCAGAACTTTCTGCATCGAAGTCGCTACTCCGCCGACGCGCCGGGCTGCGTGTCGATGCGGATGTTGTGCTTGTGCATCAACCGGTATAGCGTCACGCGCGACACGTTGAGCTCGCGCGCCGCCGGCACCACGTGAAAACCATGGCTGGCCATGACGGAGCGGATCGCCTCGCGTTCCGCCTCCTCGCGAATCGCATCCAGCGTCTTGCGTGGCACCTCCACCCCACCGTGCAGTTGCAGATCCTCCGCCGTGATTTTCCGGTTGTCGGTCATCACGATGGCGCGACGCACGCGGTTGATCAGTTCGCGCACATTGCCCGGCCACATGTACTGCATCATGGCCTGCGTCGCGCAGGTGGAGAAGCCGCGAATACGCCGGTGCGCCTCGTGGCCGTGTTCGGCCAGCACCGTATTCGCGAGCAGCAGGATGTCCTCGCCACGCTCGCGCAGCGGCGGAATGGTCAGTGTCAGCACGCAGAGCCGGTGGAACAGATCGGAGCGGAACCGGCCGTCGCTCTGTGCCGCCACCAGGTCCACGTGCGTGGCGGAGATGATGCGCAGGTCGAGCGGAATCGACTGGTGCCCGCCTAGGCGCGTGATCATGCCTTGCTGCAGGAATCGCAGCAGGGCAACCTGGCTTTCCAGCGGCAGGTCACCAATCTCGTCGAGGAACAGCGTGCCGCCCTGGGCCTGCTCGATCCAGCCGATCTTGCGCTGGTTCGCGCCGGTGAACGCGCCTTTCTCGTAGCCGAACAGTTCCGATTGCACGAGGTGCGATGGAATCGCGCCGCAGTTGATCGCCACGAACGGCCCCTTGCGGCGGCTCGACGCTTCGTGGATGGCCTGGGCTGCGAGTTCCTTGCCCGTGCCCGATTCGCCGGAGATGAACACCGGCGCGTCGTTGTGCGCGACCTTCGCCAGCGAGCGGAACATGTTGCGCATGGGCGCGCACTCTCCGATCATCGGCCCGCGCGCCACCAGTTCGGGCGAGCGAGCCCCGTGCAGACATGCCATGCCATGCGCGTGCTTGAGCGTGTAAAGCAACTCGTCGAACGAGAATGGCGTGCGCACGTAGTCGACGCAATAGTCCCGGATCAGACGACGGATGCGCTCGTCCTCCAGCATTGCCGTGGATGTAATGGCGACCCACATCACATGCAGGTGCTGTAGCGCCTGTTCGAGCTGGCTCAGCTCGGCATCGGTGTAAGGCGTCTGCAGGTCGAGCACGCCAGCCATGGGCGAACTCGCACGCACCAGGCGCTCGAGGTCGCGAACCTGCTGCACCCGGCGGATTTCCCATCCGGAGCCAAACTGGTTCGCGTTAAATCCAAAATCTTCATAGCGCGACACGAGCACGATCTGTGCGGTCCGTGTCGGCGCCTTGCACAGTCGGTCCATGACGTTCTCCCGGACGTTGAACTTCTTGTTAGTGGCGGAACCCAAGCCCGCAGGTGTGGCGGCGAGCCGCATGGCCCGTTCGGGGTCCGCTGGCTGCGCGGTCGGTGCCGCGCGCAACGTGGGAATCACGGTCTGGACAAACTGTGTGGGGATTCTTCCGCGACGCTGACCTGGTCGCGTCCGGCGCTCAGCTGATCGCGGATTCGTCGGCGCACCATGTCCTTTTCGAGCATCAGCTCGATGTTCGGTGCGTCGGGCGACTGGCCGGAGTACTGGAAGTACAGCGTCTTGTAGGTCTGCTGGCTGAGAATCCATTCCTGGAGCAGCTTGCGCTGTCGCGAAAGCTCTTCGGCCAGCAGGCGGTGCCGGTGCAGTAGTCCTTCTACCGCGGCGCGGGTGCGCGGCGATACTTCCTGGTCATCGGCAAGCACGGCGGCGACTTCGGCAATGGCGTAATCCTCATGCCAGTCTGACAGCGCGATGCCTGCTGACGCTTCACCCAGGACAGTCCACGCACGGTGGGCGGACGGCTTGGCGGATTCGCTGATGGGCCCGATGGCGGGACGCCGGATTTCTCCTGCGGTCATGATCTGTTCCCCGTTGCACAACATCCCCCGGCACTACACGTTCGCTTGTTACCACTATCTCTGTTCTGGATTGGATCTGTCTTTATATGACGCGTATCTGGTTCGCGCGCTCTTTATTTCGTGGTGGCGAAGCCGTTGGCGCGAAAGCGAACGGTCTCATTGTCGGCCGATCCTTGTATTGGCTGAAACTTGCCGGATCTGGCGCTTTGTCGGAAACGCTTGCCGGTTATCGCCGGCGTCCTCCGATTCCCGGAGTCAAGAAAGGGCGCTCTTGCGCCCTCAAATTTTTGCCACGCCTATAGTTCAGTGCATTTGGCCTCTTTTGTCCAGCCCGGCGTAGTCCCCTTCCTCCTACTCTCATACTTTTGTATGAGGCGTGTACGCGGCTTTATGCGGAGGCTACAAGGTAAATAAGCACTCACATTCCCCGCAGAAACGGGTACGGTGGGTGTCCCGATCCCGCGTTTCATACGCAGAAATAGGTACGCACTGCAGCATTTCCATCCGCCGAATGTCATCGTTTTCATTTTGACGATGGCATGGCAACGCCCGCGGAAAGAAAAAGGACGGCCAAGGCCGCCCTGTTTTCACAGCAAATGGCCAAGCCGCCGTGCTCAGTGCCCTGGCAGGTAGTAGAACTTGAACAGGAAGACTGCCGCGATGACCCACGCCATCACCGGCACCTCGCGCGCGCGGCCGGTCAGGAGCTTGAGGCCGGCATAGGCGATGAAACCAAACGCCACGCCATTGGCCACCGAGTAGGTGAACGGCATTCCAAGCGCCGTCAGCACCGCGGGCACGACCTCGGTCGCATCGCTCCAGTCCACATCGACCAGTTCGCGCAGCATCAGGCAGGAGACATAGAGCAGCGCGGGCGCCGTTGCGTAGGCGGGAACGGTGCCAGCCAGCGGCGCAATGAACAGGCACGCCAGGAACAATACCGCCACGGTTACCGCTGTCAGGCCCGTGCGGCCGCCGGCCTGCACGCCCGAAGCGCTTTCGATATAGGCCGTGGTGGACGACGTGCCGAGCAACGAGCCGGCCATGATCGCGGTGCTGTCCGCCATCAACGCCTTGTTCAGACGGTCCATCCGACCTGCCTTCAGCAGCCCGGCGCGATTGGCCACGCCCATCAGCGTGCCCGTGGCATCGAACAGCTCCACCAGGAAGAACACCAGCACGACGTTGACGATGCCGATCGACAGCGCAGCGGAAATATCAAGCTTGAACAGCGTGGGGGCGATGGACGGTGGCGCGGAAAATACGCCGTGGAACGTGTTCCCACCGAAAACGAAACTCAGGATCGTGGTGCCGAGAATGCCGATCAGGATGGCGCCTTTCACCTTAAGATGATCCAGCGCGACGATGGCGAAGAAGCCAATCACCGCCAGGATCGCGGACGTCTGATGCAGGTCGCCGATGGTGACAAGCGTGGCCGGGCTGGCTGTGATGATGCCTGCATTCTTAAGCGCGACGATCGCGAGGAACAGGCCGATGCCCGCAGTGATCGCCACGCGCAGCGCGTGCGGAATCCCGTTGACGATCATCTCGCGCACACGGAACAGCGTCACCAGCAAGAAGAGGCAGCCTGAAATGAAAACCGCGCCAAGCGCGGCTTCCCACGGCAAGCCCATGCCCTTGACGACCGTATAGGCAAAGTAGGCGTTCAGCCCCATGCCAGGCGCCATCGCGATCGGATAGTTCGCGTAGAACCCCATGATCAACGTGCCGATGGCGGCGGCCAGGCAGGTGGCCACGAACACTGCATCTTTCGGCACACCGGCATCGCCAAGGATGCTCGGGTTGACGAAAATGATGTACGCCATGGTAAGAAATGTGGTCACGCCCGCGAGAATTTCGGTGCGGGCGTCGGTCTTGTGTTCACCGAGCTTGAAGAGACGCTCGAGCACACCGGTCGATGGCTGTGCGAGGGTGGATTCGCTGCCTGGCCGTGGCCTCTGGTCCGACGTGGACATCACTGATCTCCTGACTGTTGACGAAGTGCTCACTGCGCCGCCAGCGCTGTCTGCCAACGGGCACTTCATCGACAATATGCAAAAAGGCGAGATGATCCCATATGCTGGGTTTGTTGATCCAGCTTAGGTTGGGGTAATCCCCTGCCTTGACGGGAGCCTCAATCCCCCGTATAAATCTCCGCCAGATTCAAGCGACGAGGCAACAGTTCATTCGTTAGCCACCGTCTTGGTACTTCGGTTGTCCATGGTGTCCTTTCCTTGAGTTCGCTGTACGGTGGTGTGTGCACCATCGGTTTCTTTTATATTTTTTTTGGAAAGCAATACCATGCAAACCGGTATCGTAAAGTGGTTCAACGACGCCAAGGGCTTTGGCTTCATCAAGCCGGACGCTGGCGGTGACGATCTGTTCGCTCACTTCTCGGAAGTCCGTGCCGACGGCTTCAAGTCGCTGCAGGAAAACCAACGCGTGTCGTTCGAAGTCAAGAACGGCCCGAAGGGTCTGCAAGCTGCGAACATCACCCCGCTGTAAGCGTTGTGATTCCGAGTGCACCTTGACGGTGCGCTCGATCGCGAAGAACCCGCCTTTATGGCGGGTTTTTTTACGCCCAACGCTTTCATAGCGCCCCAAGCCAAGCACTGCGCCCGGCATCCCCCTGGCAGCCCCTACCCACTCCTGACCCTCTCGCAGAATCGGGTACGCTCTCGTCCTCCGTCGACGCTGGCCTGCACGGTCCCCTCGTCCCAACCCATCCGCATGGGCACGCAGAAATAGGTACGCTTTTCGCGCGGATCCGACGGACACCTCCAGTTGCTCCGCAGAAATGGGTACGCCTGGTGGGTAAGTAGGTCCATCTTCATGTCGCGCCGATCCAACGAGCCTGAGCGCTCACGGTCAAGGAGTCTGATCGACCTTTCCTGCCTATCAAAGAGGCAATCGGGTTATCCACGCAGAAACGGGTACAGCGCACTCGCCACCACGGCGCCGATGCCCCATTCCGAAGGGTGCTCGCAGAAACGGGTACGCTGTTTTCCGGCATTCGTACGCAGAAACGGGTACGGCCTCGCTGTTTCCCACCAGCCTTGTTTGTCTTTAGTCTCGTATGTATACGGAGGCGCGCCGCAGAAACAGGTACGCAACGCAATAAGCCACTCTGAACGTATACGTGCGAAGTGTGCACTAGCTTTTCAATAAGCCCGACGTATACGTACCGCATGCCCGTGAAGCTGACCGTATACGTTACCTCGGCTCGCAGAAATAGGTACGCCAGCGTCCTTACGTATGACATTCGCGTACGCAGAAATGGGTACGCGACGCGCTCGTGCGGGTGATTTCGGCCCCACTCGCAGAATTGGGTACGCCGCAGAAATAGGTACGCTTTGGTGTTTTTGCGTGCCGATTGGGGCTCAGCGCAGAAACAGGTTCGCTATCGGCCGATACGGACGCAGAATCGGGTACGCCTAGGGCAGGTTCGCGATGCTGACAAGCCGTTTGCGTACCCGATTCTGCGTGGACAACACCCTTTCGGACGCAAGAATACGTGTCATATCGACGGCCCCCGAGGCTTCGGCGCAGAAACGGGTACGCTTTGGTGCTTTCCTGCTGTGGAAAACCCTGTGGGATCAGTGACTTATCCACGCAGAATCCGGTTCGGCGATTGCGCTGAAACGGGTTCGGTTTGTCGCAGATTCGGGTTCGGCCGTTCGCAGAATCAGGTACGTTTACTCGCAGAAACGGGTACAACTAGGGTCAAATTCTCTTTTGTAATCAGGGCTCGAGTCACACCGTATACGGTTTACGAGTAGTTAACCCGTATCGGTATCGTTTACTTGTAGTGGATGAGCAGGCAACCGTGGACAACCCTTCGGGATTGCCCACCGTCGACCTGCCATCTCGCCACTAGCCGGATACCCGGCACCTGAAACCCGTTAGCCAGCACGAAGGCATGGGAAATACGTATACGTACCCGTTTCTGCGTGACAACGTTTACGTGATCGCGTACAAAGGCGGGTAATTCGAAGCCCGTCAATATGCCGATCAAACGCTCAATGGCCATCGACGAGGATCGCTCCGTCCTGGTAGGGGACAACGAGCCATCCCGTATCATCGTTCCCGGAAACGAGAACGGCCTTGTCCCATCCGAAAAATTCCAACGCCTGTTCGACGAGGCTCAGGCCATGGAACGCGAGGACGCATGGCAAAGCGGTGAAGTAGGCTTTCTGAGCCGTGCCAGCGTACAGGTGACGTTGCCCTATCGCGCGCCAAAGGGTGCGCCGCCGGTGTGGACGCGCACTAGTGGCAACATCTCGTTGATGATCCAGCCTGGCTATTTCACGCAGCAGCGCTCCGAGCGGGCTACGAACGGCCGGCAGAAGCTCGTCTCGGAAACTGTATCCCTTGGCTACCCTTACGGGTCCTATCCGCGCTTGATGCTGGCCTGGATCGGCAAGGAGATCATGGCCAAGAAGAAGCGAGGCGAGTTCACTGGAACCGTCGAGGATCGACGTATTTCCCTTGGCAACTCGCTGTCCGAGTTCATGTACAACCTGGGCATCCCGATGGCCACGGGGGGCAAGCGTGGGACGATGACGCTGGTACGCCAGCAGATGATTCGGTTGTTCTCCGCGACGATTGCGATCGTGCAGAACAAGTCGGTGCCTGTGCCGAATCAGGCGCCGAATCATGAACCGCTATCGATCGATCGCGTTGGCTACTTGCTGGCGGATCAGCTGTCGACATGGTGGGATCCGATGCAGCCAGGGCAAGGCTCGATGTTCGAGAGCTTCGTGGTGTTGTCCGAGCCGTTTTTCAACGAGCTGGTCAACCGCCCGGTACCCGTGGATATGCGTGCGCTCAAGGCACTCAAGCAGTCGCCTTTCGCGTTGGACGTGTATTCGTGGCTGACGTATCGCTTCTTCACGATTCAGCGGCGCACCGAGATTCCCTGGGAAGCCTTGCAGATGCAGTTCGGTACGGAAACGGAGAGCGAGCGCAAGTTCCGGGCGCTGTTCCGTAAGGCGCTCAAGGATGTGCTCGTGGTCTATCCTGGTGCGAAGGTAGATGCCGATTCTTCGAAGGCACTGATCCTGCAGCCATCCCGAACGAGCGTCCGCAAGCTTTCCTGATCCCCTTGGCAGGGCGAAACAAAAAAGGCAAGCGTAACGCTTGCCTTTTTTGCTGCCGGACGAGTCACTGACGCGATACGCCGGCGCTGGTGGTGGTCCAGCTTACGCAGGCTTGATTGCAGATGCCTGCAGACCCTTCGGGCCTTGCTTCACTTCGAACGTCACGCGTTGACCGTCCTTCAGCGTCTTGAAGCCGCTGCCCTGGATTTCCGAGAAGTGAGCAAACAGATCTGCACCACCGTCATCCGGAGTAATGAAGCCGAAACCCTTGGTCTCGTTGAACCACTTGACCGTACCGGTTGCCATAAGAATTTCCTTTCGAAGCAAGTTCGTTACACAGCGCAAACAACCGCTCAAGCATGTTGAATTCTCGTAGAAACCGAACGGAAGCCGACGAGGTTGACACGACTTGACTCGACTGTAGCAGGCATCATAACCACAATGTGTTGCGGTGTCATGTGCGCCGTAGAGCGCACTACCCCTACTTTAGGCGGATTCCGTACCGCTTTTCAAGAAGAAGCGATCTGCGCAGGCAATTCAGGCGGATTTCCGTTGCTTGGCAGGCCATCTCTCGCTTGCGATCGCGCTGTAACGCCTTTACGCTCTCGATCAGATTTCAAAATTTCAATTTTTGAAAAACGGGTTGTAGCGGAATGTCTATTTGGCTAAAGTGACGCCTTAACTGAATACCATCATTCGCGCTTTCAGCGCTGAAAGTGAGGCCGTAGTGGCAGCAAAGATCATCACCGTTTTCAACCAAAAGGGCGGCTGCGGCAAGACCACAGTCAGTATGCATATCGCTGGCACGCTTGGACTCCGCGGTGCCCGGTCGCTGTTGGTGGATATGGATGAGCAAGGCACTGCTACGCGCTGGGCTGCGCAAGCTAGCGACGAACGCCCATTTCCGGCCTCAGTGATCGGATTGGCTCCATCGGGAGGCGCCATGCACCGGGAAGTGCGCAAGTTCGTCAACGATTACGACTACATCCTTGTCGATTGCCCGCCTGCCGTCCATTCTGCAGCCCCATCTAGCGCCTTGCTGATCTCCGATCTGGCAATCATCCCGGTCGTGCCGTCGCCGCCAGACCTCTGGGCAGCCGTTGCCGCCAAAACACTGGCGCAGCACGCCCAAGTACAGAACGAAACGCTTCAGATCCGTGTGATGGCGAACATGGTCCAGCGCCGCGTGTCTATTGCGCGTCAGGCCATCGAGATCCTCGGTGATGACGGCGATGTCCCGCTGTTGAACGCAATGGTCGGTTCGCGTTCGGCCTTTCGAGAGTGCCAAGCCATTGGCTGCACGGTGCATGGTGTGCCGGGAGCACGCGAGGCCGTGCAGGAAGTCGACATGATGGTGGATGAAATCTTGTCCCTGATTGAGTAATACCTATGGCAACGAAATTGAAGAGTCTCAAGGCGGGGATGCTCGCCGGCATGGCCGCAGAAAAGACCCGCAGCGACGCGATCGACCGGTTCGCGCGTGCGGAGGCGGCCATTTCCCAGCATCCAAATGGGCTGTTGCAGTCGGCGCGCGCAATGCCGCCGCAATCGACTTTCAGCGCTGAAAGTGATGAGAGCGTGATCGAAGGGCGGACGCTGATAAAGATTCCCATCGCTCAGCTGCATGACAACCCCTTCAATGCCCGCCGCATCTACGATCCGGCGGTAGTGCAGGAGCGCGCGGCGTCGATCGCCACGCATGGTCAAAAGACGCCGGGTCTGGCTGCGTCCGACCCGACCCGTCCTGGCCACTACATCCTGATCGACGGTCACTACCGCAAGCGCGCACTGGCGTCGGCGGGCAAGCTCGAGATGGAATGCTTCATCGAGACCGACCTGAGCGATCTCGATTTCTATCGCCTTTCCTTCCTGCTCAACGAGCAGCGGTCGGACCAGTCCGCACTCGACAACGCGATCGCCTGGCGCCAGTTGCTCGATGAGGGCAAGGTTCAGAAGGAGGACGAAATCTGCGAACTGACCGGAATGTCGGCCGGCACCGTCAACAAGACACTGGCCTTGCTCAAGCTGCCCGAGTCCGTTCTGGCGGTCATGCGCGAACGTCCGAGCGCGATCGGGATTGCTACCGGCTACGAGCTGACGCTGTACTGCAAGGTTGCCGGAGAAGACCGCACGCGCGATCTGGCCACGCGAATCATGAACGACGGCATGTCCAGCCGCGAGGTCGAAGCGATTCGCAAGCAGGCCCAGGAAGGGAAGTCCCGCAAGGTCAAGGAGATCAGCCGCCAGTACAAGATTCGGACAGAATCGGGCCAGCTACTCGGGACGATCAAAGAGTGGGACTCCGGCCGTGTCATGCTTGATGTTCAACTCACCGACCGCAGTGCCCGGGAAGACCTGCTGGACGTCCTCAAGGCCCGCTTCGGCCTGGACAAGACGCTGATCTGAGCATCTTCCAACCATGAGGATCCATTGCGATCCAATCGGGTGACGAAACTGCTCTATTGGATCGCAATCACCCCAACCGCAACTGCCTCGGCGTGAAGGCTTCCACGTCGACGTCGTGCGTCTCGGCAAAACGTCGCCAGCTTGCCCGGAGCAACTGCTCCAAGCCACTGGCCGAGTAACCTGCCGTCGCTATCGATTGCTTGGCTCGCCCCCGTGCTGTCGACGGGTACTCGATCGGCGCCAGCAACGCGGCATCAGGATCCCATCCCTCACTCAACGTATCCCACGCCAGTTGTCGGTCCGTCCAATGGGCCGACAGGGCGGACCACGCATCCTGATCCAGGACGATCTCGCCACGCCTCGCCGTACTCTTTGCTTCGAGCAGCAGCCGGCCCGTAGGGGGCGCCGCAGACGGTGAGCAGGAAAAATGAACCAGGCGAAACGAAGCCAGTTCGACGATCCGAATTCCGTGACGAGCGAGCAGTAGCGCTGCCGCCAACGCGGCACGCTGCCGTGGTGAAGACGGGCTGGCACTCAGCCAGGCCAGGAATGATTCGATCGTCTCGCGGGGTAACGTCGCCGGTTTGGAGGATGCCTGCACGGTGGCAGTCCCATCATCGACCACGCCGCTCCGCGCCAACCTGGCCGGATCTCCCTTGCGCAATGCCCGCAACAGCGCGCTGATCACCCGCATCGCCGCCTCGCAGGAACTGGTACGCAATGGCCCTTCGAACGGCCGCCAGTGCGCCTTGTCACGCGGACCGGCCGGGCCACACCAGAATGATGAAGGCTCCGGATTGGCAAGGAACGCCCGATACGCATCCAGGTCATCGGCAGCCATGGCACGTAATGACTTACCTTGCCCGGCAGCCCAGAGCAGAAACCGCTCGGCCTCGCGACGGTAGCTCTTCCAGGTGTTTGGAGAGCTCGCCCGTGCTGCCACCCATCCTTGAACGTCTTTGAGTTCTTCCCCCAGCGCCATCGCCCAGGGAGCAAATGTTTCCGGTGCACGCATCAGTTCAAGCGGAACAGGGAATGCCATACCTCGTCCCAATGGCCTCGCATAAAGTGCTTTACGATCCACTATTTGTGCCGATGCGAGCACATGCGGACTGACCTTGAGCGCCGTCTGGGCGGATTGCGTGGCAAGCCAGCGGACGATGATCTCCGCAGAATGTCGCCCGATACGCGGCACATGACGCCACCAGCCGCTGCCTTTTCGATTGGCCAGGTCGGTCATGTCGGCGATCGTCCGGATGCCGGCTGCCATCAGTCGTCGAGACAGGCTGGGGCCGAACCAGAGGGAGACCTGATGCCCCGGAAGTGGGCGCCCCTGGCCCAACTGTTCGATCGAAGTCAGCGCATCTACCCGGCGAGTCATGCCGGCGTCGGAGCGCCCGCGCAGCGCCTCGAACATCTCCGCTATATCGGGGCGATCATGCTGCAAAGCGAACTGGACCAACCGATCGCGCAGCGCCAGGATGCGTTGTATGGCCTGGTGCTCGGTCAGATCGTCGTCGTCGTCGGGGTCCTGCAGGTACCGGTTGGCGATCTCCAGGGGCTTCATGCCCTGGGCGTACGCCCGCACGACGGCAAATTCCGTTCGCGTCAGTTTCGTGGCGGCCAGCGTATCTCGATCGTCAGGCATGGGGGTCTATGGCCTCTGAATGCACTTTGTGCGCTTGGGATTTCGTCCGGCGTGCGCGAACGCCGACATTGGCCATCCGCACATAAGTGACTGAATTACAACAGGATTATCCAGTCTCCTGTTTCATCCGGCCTGTTCTGCATCACAAAGTGCAATGTAAATTATTTTTTGCCTGAAGCATAGTGAACTCCTGGTCTTGCTGAGTGGCGGATCGAATACCGATTTCTGGCCCGCCTGTCGGCAGATCGGGCACAGCACAGTGACGCCATCCTGGTCTAGGCCCCCCGGTGAAGCGCTGGCATAAGCCTGGACGACTGCACGGCGGCCAGGGCAGGGCAACACACCCCCAGACGGCAACGCCCGCGCAGGGCCAACTGCTGCGGCCACAGCATCGACGCCTTGATGTCGCGTCCGCCGACTGCATGTCACCGAAGGTGCATCATTTTCAGAATTCATAGAAGGAATGATGGGTCTCTCCAGAAAGATCACCAAATCAAACCACCCGATGCCGTTCTCCACGCGCCCAAGCGGCTTCTTGTCGTGTCGCACGCACCTTGATGAAGGCCAATGGGCGGATTCCGCGTCGTCACCCCCATCGCAATCTGGCTTCTCAGGCACCCAAACGGGCGGAATTTCCAGAAATCGTGTAATTCAATTTGGCATTGATTATTAAAGAAAAACATACGCAGCGTTGGGTACGCTTCGTGCGCGGACGCCCCATTGGTACGGTTTACGCGCCACCTGGCCACCATATATGGTGTATACGTGCCGTGCGTATACCGCAGAGGCCGTTGCCCGCGCATTTGGGGAAAACAGCAAAAATTGGCGATATTCACTGGAAGAAATTCCAGAGCGCAATACGAGAAGATCGCAATCATTGCGGCGCATAGTCGCCCGCAGCCTCCCAAACACTATCAGCGTCTCGAATGATCTGGCCGGCAGCCATATGTCATCGGTCCCGCTAGTTCGAAAGAACCACGACAGCCTAGTGCCGCGATGGGAGAATCTCGGTCGTGCCGTCGACATGGCAGAATCCGCACAGCTTTTCAAATGGCGACGAGCGGATCACAGCCGCGGGACACAGGCGTGCCGCAAGTGCCGCCCGAAAAGATCAAACGGAGATAACCCATGGCGAACGCCCCACGCCACGCATGGTGAGGGAAGGAGCAATGAGCGCAGCCATCAGCCGCAAGCCCGGTGACAGTGACACGCAGCGGCGGGGCCTGGTTGCCTCCAAGCTCGTGCTGCCCCGCGCCTTGCCGAATCATCTGGTCCGCTCGCGCCTTGTCGACGTGATGGTGGACGCCGCCTCGGCCCGTCTGATCCTGGTCCGCGCCGCAGCCGGCTTCGGCAAGACCACGCTGATGCAGCAGTACCTGGAACGGTGCCAGGCCGGCCAGCGAGCCTGCGTGTGGTTGCGATGCGATGCCGCCGACAATGACCTGCAGCGTTTTCTTCTGCATCTCCACACGGGCTTGCTCAGGCTGCCGGGCTTGACCCGCCATCAGCGCGACGAACGCTCCGACACCATTGCTGGCGAAGCCATCGCGCACGAGATCATCGAGATCGCGGCCTCCTATGCGCACCCATTCGCCATCCTGCTCGACGATCTCGAAGTCATCCAGAATGACGCGATCACCGAATATCTGCAGCAACTGGTCAGAGTGCTGTCGCCGCAGGGTGTGCTGGTCATCGGCACGCGCGCCACGCCAGACCTCGGCCTTGGTGGACTTCGCGCAAGGGGCCAGCTTCTGGATATCAACCCGGCCGCATTGCGCTTCAGCGCGGAAGAGGCCGCCAGCTTCATCCGGGACAAGTGCGGGCTGCCGCTGCCGGACGGCGAGATCGCCACGCTATGGCGCTGCACCGAGGGCTGGGCGGCAGCCGTCTACCTGGCCACGCTCTCGCTGCGCGGACATCCCAATCATGCGGCGTTCGTCCGCTCGTTCTCGGGTACCAATATCGAGCTGGCCGAGTATCTGGCGGAAGACATCCTGATGGGGCAAAGCGAATCCTGCCGCGACTTCCTGCTACAGACCAGTCTGCTTGGCCAACTGTCGGCGCCACTGTGCGATGCCGTGACCGGACGGCACGACAGCCGCGAAATGCTGAGCTTCCTGGAGCGGAACAACCTGTTCATTACGCCGCTCGATGGCGAGCATCAGTGGTATCGCTATCACAGCCTCTTCGCCAGCTTCCTGCAGCATCGGCTGCAAGTGACCTATCCGGACAAGGCGCGCGCGCTGCACGTGGCGGCATCGCGCTGGTACCTGTCGGAGGATCGTCCCGTCCCGGCGATCGAGCACCTGCTGCAAGCCGGGCTTGACGATGAGGCGCTGCCGCTGATTGCCATCCATACACCAGCCCTGTTCCAGGCGGGTCGCGTGCGACTGCTGGCGCGATGGCTCGACCGCATCGACCGCAAGCGTCTGCTCGCGGACCCCCATCGCATGGGTCTGGCCTATGCCTGGGTCCTGTTGCTCAATCGCCGCTATTCGGAAGCGATGCAGACGATGGCGGCGTTGCTTGCGGCGGATGTTCCCGCCGACCAGCAGGCGAAGATTGCCTTCGAGGTCGAGACGCTGCGATGTGTGCTGCTGGCGATGACCGACCAGATCGAAGCGTGTCTGGCCGCCGGCCTGGCGCATCTGGAGCGGATTCCCCCGGACGCGCCCTTCCGGTACGCCAGCGTGGTCAACTCGCAGGCGTTTTCGCTGGTGGCCAGTCATCGGTACGAGGACGCGCGCCGTGTGCTGTCGCGCCTGATGCCGGGTGCGAACGATGTGCGGACAGGATTCCAGCGTGGCATCGCGGATTCTCTCGAAGGCGTCATCGATCTGGTGCAGGGCCGACTCAGCAATGCACTTGCGCGGTTCCGCGCCGTCGCCGAGCGCGGCTGGAGCCCTAGCGAGGTGAGCAGTCTCAGACACGCCTTCCTTCCGGCATGGGCCACGGCCCTCTATGAGGCGAACGCTCTCGAGGATTGCGCACGCGTGCTGGCCGAAGCGATGCCCTACTGCAAGGGCTACGCGCCGCCGGACGCTATGATTGCCGGGTTCATTCTCTCGGCGCGGTTGGCGCTGCTGGGCGGCGACCGCGACCGCTGGCTGCGTATGCTGGCGGAGCTTGAGGAGATCGGCCGCGGCATTCAGTTGCCGCGCGCCATCTGTTCGGCCTGGCTGGAGCGCGTGCGCGTTGCCACGATCGAAGGCCGGCTCGATGCCGCCGATCAGGCGTTGCGCAGCGCCGAACTGCACGCCGACTGGGCCGCGAGTGACAGCTATGGCCATGCGAACGACATCGACTTCCCAGACTCGATCCGCTGGAGACTCGCGATCGCGCATGGCGAGCATGAACAGACCGCGTCAGAACTGGCCGATGCCATTGCGGTTGCCACCCAACGCCAGCGGCACTGGCGCGCACTGAAACTCCGGCTTTTACTGGCCATGGCGCTCGATGGCGCGGGCAAGCAGTCCGAAGCGTTCGAGCAGTTGACCGAGGCCCTGCGGCTCGCCAGCCATGAAGGCCTCGCGCGGACGTTCCTGGACGAAGGGGACCGTCTGGCGGATCTGCTAAGGCGATGGGCCGACGCGCGTGAAGCGGAATGCGTCCGCGCCGGCATCGAACTTCAGTTCGTCCGCACAGTGCTTGCGCAGATTCCGGCGCCATTGGCCGCAGCCGGCGTGGAAGTGAACCAGGCGCGCGGCGTTGCCATCGCGGAACCGTTGACGACCCGAGAGCAGGAAGTCCTGCAGATGCTTGCCGCAGGCCATCGCAATCGCGTGATCGCCGAGAAAATGTTCGTGTCGGAGCTGACGATCAAGTCTCACCTGCGCAAGATCAACGCCAAGCTCGGCGCGCAGAGCCGCACGGAAGCCGTCGCCATCGGGCGTAGTCTTGGACTGCTTCGATAGCCACCGGCGGCGCTGCGCCACCATGATGCGCTCACGGGCGCGCCGTGCCAGTGAGCGCGGCCTCAGACTGGACGCTCGCCGATGATCGTCGCACGCATCATGCGACGCACAGCGGGGAAGTAGTCCTGCACCGCGTAGTGCTGGGTGGAGCGGTTGTCCCAGAACGCGATGGTGTTGGGTCGCCACTTCATCCGGACCTGATATTCGGGCACCGTGGCCTGCCGATAGAGGTACTGCAGCAGGTCGAGCTCGCCCAGGCGGAAATCCGCCCCCACGCGATACTGGATGTGCGCGCCATAGTTGGCCAGGTGCGTCACGAAGCCTTCGTTGACGTAGAGGATCTTCTCGCCGCTTTCAGGATGCGTGCGCACCACCGGATGCGTGGCGGGCGGGAACTTCTCGCGGTTGACAAGGCGCTCCTCGGCCGACATGCGCGCGCCGAACCCCGGCATCAGGTCATGCACCGCCTCGAGGCCCTCGATTCGCGCCTTCACATCGTCCGGCAGTCCGGCATATGCCTGGGCCATGTTGACCCAGATCGTGTCGCCGCCCATCGGCGGACATTCCACGCAGCGCAACATCGATCCCATCGACGGCACGGCACGCCATGAGACGTCCGAGTGATAGATGTTCTCGCGCCCCTTCGCATCCTTGTTCCCGCCCAGCAGCACCAGTTCGGGATGGTCGGGGTGATGCGGAAAGACCGGATGGACCTCGAGTTCGCCAAAGCGCCGGGCGAGCGCCACGTGCTGCGCGGGCGAAATGTCCTGATCGCGGAAGAACAGGACCTTGTGGCGCACCAGTGCCTGGCGCAGTGCCTGATAGGTGGAGTCGTCCAGCGTTTCGCGCAGATCGATATCGCCGATCTCCGCGCCGATGACGGGCGTCACGGGGGTGATCGAGAATGGGGCTGCGATCTGTTCGGCAGCCGTTTGCTCGCGAGCGTTCATGTTGTCTCCGGTGGTTGAGTGAGTGGAGCGTGTGGGGATACCGGCTTACTCGAGCCGGATGTTGGCCGCGCGGATCGCGTCGGCCCAGTATTCCTGCTCGGCCTTGACGACGTCCGCGAATGCCGATGGCGTGCTGCCCTTGACGATGATGCCCATGTCCACCAGCCGCGCGCGCAGCGCATCGGACACGATCACGCGATTCACATCGCGACTGATCTTGTCGACCACATCGCGGGGCGTATTTGCCGGCGCGAAAAGGCCGATCCAGCCCTGTCGCTCTAGCCCGGCGTAGCCGGACTCCCGGAACGTCGGCACATCGGGCAGCAGTGGCGAACGGCTCCCGCCGGCCACGGCAAGCGGGCGCAACTTGCCAGCCTGCGCGTACTGACGTGCCGTGACCGCGCCAACCACGCCAGCGGGGATCTGCCGGCCGAGCAGATCGTTGACCAGCGGACCCTCGCCCTTGTACGGCACGTGCACCAGCGAGATGCCAGTGGCGCGAGCGAAGATTTCCATCTGCAGATGACCGCTCGAACCGAGGCCATAGGTGCCATAGGGTAGCGGCTGTCCCTGGCGCGCCAGGTGCTCTGCGAACTCCTTCGCGGTGCGTGCCGGGAAATCCTGCTGCACGACCAGTGCCAGATGGGACGTAGCCAGTTCCGAGATCGGCGCAAAATCGCGCACCGGGTTGTAGGCGGCCTTGCCATACAGCGATGGCGCCTGCACGAGCCCGGTCAGCGCCGTCAGCAGCGTGTAGCCGTCTGGCTCGGACTTGGCGACCAGATCGGCGCCGATCATGCCGCCCGCGCCAGGCTTGTTGTCCACCACCACGGGGCGCTGCCAGGTCTTGGCCAGCCCCTCGGCAATCAGACGCGCCACCACATCGCCGGTACCCCCGGCTGCGTACGGCATGATCAGCCGCACGGCGCGGGAGGGATATGTCGGCGTTGCGCGGCTGGGCAGCGCAATCTGCATGCCGGCCACGCCCGCCATGCCCCAGCCTAGCCGGCGCAGCGCGCGGCGTCTTGCGTTATCCATCTCGGTCTCCTTCCGTTCTGGGACGGCCGCCACCCACCACAAGCACCTGACCCGTGATGTAGTTGGATTCCGGAATGCAAAGCAGGTAGACGGAGCCGGCGGCTTCGGCGGGCGTGCCGCCACGGCCCAGCGGAATCGTGGCCTCGATGTTCTTCATGAGCTGCGGATTCACGCCCACCTTGATTTCATTGCCAGCGATGTCGATGGTGGCATGGCCTTCGCCTGCTACGGCCTCGGTCAGGCGCGTCTTGATCAGGCCGAACGCGACGCTGTTGACGTTGACCTTGTAGCGTCCCCACTCCTTGGCCAGCGCCTTGGTCAGGCCGTTGATGGCAGCCTTGCCCGCCGAATAGTTGGCCTGGCCGGCATTGCCTATCACGCCCGAGGCCGAGGAGATGTTCACCACCTTGCGGAATACTTCGCGGCCTTGCTCGGCTTCCTGCTTCGAGGTCTCGCGGAAGTAGTCCGCCGCAGCGCGCAGAATGCGGAACGGCGCTGTGACGTGCACATCCATGATGGCCGACCACTGGTCGTCGGTCATTTTCTGGATCACGTTGTCCCACGTATAGCCGGCGTTGTTGACGATGATGTCGAGCCCGCCAAAAGTCTGCAATGCGGTACCCACGAAGCGCGTGCCGAAGTCGGCCTCGGTCACGCTGCCCACGCAGGCTACGGCCCGGCCGCCCATCGTGGTGATCTCGCGGACCACGGCCTCGGCCGGTTCCGCGTCAAGATCGTTGACGACAACCGCCGCCCCTTCGCTTGCCAGCTTCAGCGCGATCTCGCGGCCGATGCCCCGGCCGGAGCCCGATACGATCGCTACCTTGTTGGTCAGTTTGCTCATGCTTCGTGTCTCCTTCGTTCTAGTCGTCTTTTTCAGTGCTGTCCGTCGATGCTCGGCGGGCCGTCACTGGCGCTGGTACAACGTGACCACGCACGCGCCGCCCAGACCCAGGTTGTGCTGCAGTGCCAGGCGCGCGCCGGCTACCTGCCGGTCGCCTGCTTCGCCGCGCAGTTGCCAGACCAGTTCCGCGCACTGTGCGAGTCCCGTGGCGCCGAGCGGGTGGCCCTTGGACAGCAGGCCGCCCGAGGGGTTGGTCACCACGCGGCCACCGTACGTGTTGTCGCCGTCGAGGATGAACTTCTCGGCGGTGCCTTCGGGCGTCAGGCCCAGCCCTTCGTAGGTGATCAGTTCGTTCGCGGTGAAGCAGTCGTGCAGTTCCACCACGTCGACGTCGCCGGGCCCGATGCCTGCGCGTTCGTAGACCTGGGTGGCCGCCGCGTGCGTCATGTCGTAGCCGACCACCTTGCGCATGTCGCCTTCATCGAAGGTGCTGTTGCGGTCGGTGGTCATGGCCTGCGCCGCGATGGCCACGCGCGTGTCGAGCCCATGCTTGCGCGCGAACGCCTCGGTGCACAGGATCGCGGCGGCCGCGCCGCAGGTGGGCGGACAGCACTGCAGACGCGTCAGCGGATCGAACACCTTCGGGGAGGTCATCACATCTTCCAGCGTGACGGTGTTGCGGAATACGGCGAACGGATTACGCGCCGCGTGCTGGCGGGCTTTCACGGAGATACGCGCGAAGGTCTCGGGCCGAATGCCGAATTCCTTCATGTAGGCACGGCCGGCACCGCCGAAGAACTGCGCCGCGCGCGGCGCCTGTTCGTCGAAGCCCTGGACGTCGTTCATCACACGGGCGAAGCGCTCCATCGGGCCGGGGCGGTCCGTGTACGCGCCCTTCAGCGCGCCGGGCACCATCTGTTCGAAGCCGAGCGCGATCGCGCATTCCACCGCGCCACTCTCCACGGCCTGCCGGGCCAGATACAACGCCGTCGATCCCGTGGCGCAGTTGTTGTTGACGTTGATGACCGGAATGCCGGTCAGGCCGACACCGTAGATCGCCGTCTGTCCCGACGTCGAATCGCCGAACACGTAGCCTACGTAGGCCTGCTGCACCAGCGCGTAGTCGATGCCAGCGTCGGCGAGCGCCGCTTTCGCGGCGCGCGCGCCCATCACGCCGTAGTCGTCGCTCGCGCCCGGCTTGGTAAAGGGAATCATGCCGACACCGGCTACCACCACTTTGTTGGTCATTGCGCTTTCCTTCTTTTTTTGTGACGAGGAGATAGGTGTGGGGTCGTTCGCTATCGACCCGATTGGTTCAGCTGACCTGCCGCGGCTGGTCCTGCCAGTAGCGCGTGCGCAGTTCGCGCTTGAGGATCTTGCCCGCTGCGGAGAGCGGCAGCTCGGTGCGGAACTCCACGCTCTTGGGGCACTTGTAGCTGGCGATGAGCGCGCGGCAATGCGTGCACAATTCGTCCTCGCCAGCCGGCAAGCCGGGTCTGAGCACCACCACCGCGTGAACCGCTTCGCCCCAGCGCTCGTGCGGCACGCCAATGACCGCGCAGGAATGGACTGCCGGATGTTGGGCCAGCGCGTTCTCGACCTCGGCCGAATAGACGTTCTCGCCGCCGGTGACGATCATGTCCTTGATGCGATCGACGATGAACAGATAGCCGGCATCGTCCATGTATGCGCCGTCGCCCGTATGCAGCCAGCCGTTGCGCAGTGCCTGCCGCGTTTCCTCCGGCTTGTTCCAGTATCCCAGCATGATGTTGGGGCCGCGCACGATGATCTCGCCGACCGTGTTGCGTGGGACTTCATCGCCGTTCGGGTCGACGACCTTGACGAACACACCGAAGCCGGGGCGGCCCGCCGACCGGTACAGCCCGCTGGCGCGGCCCACCGGGCCGTGGTTGGCAGGCGGATTGACCGATACCACCGGCGACGCTTCGGTCAGCCCATAGGCGTGCGAGAACTCGACATTCGGCATGGCGGCCAGCGCCGCATCGAGCACCGCGCCGTTGATCGGTGACGCGCCATAGTTGATGCGCTTCAGGCTGCTGACATCGCGTCTGGCGAAGTCCGGGCACGCCAGGATCGCCTGCAGCATCGTGGGCACGAGCATGATGTCGTTGACGCGCTCGCGTTCGAGCGTTTCCAGCACCTCGGCCGGATCGAACGTCGGGACCATCGTGTGCGTGCCGCCGATGACGAACACACCCACTGCCTTGGCCATCGCCGCCGTATGGAACAGCGGTGCCGCGTGGAGCGTGATCGTCGCTTCGTCCAGCGGGAACTGGGCGAGGCGCGAGATCGACGACGACCACAGGTTCATGTGCGACTGCATGACACCCTTTGGCTTGCCGGTGGTGCCGCCCGTGTACATGATCGAGGCCAGATCCTCGCCGCCACGCATGGCATCCGGTACGGGGGCAGCGTCTGCTAGCAGGGCCTCGAATCCCAGCATTCCTGCCGGCGGCGCGCCGTCGCCCGCATGAATAAAAATCGGTGCCCGCTTCGCCGTGGCGCGAATCGGCTCGGCCATGGCCAGAAAATGGTCGTCGACGATCAGGATGCCGGTATCGCAGTCATCGAGCGAATAGACGATTTCCGGCACGCTCCAGCGCGTGTTGACTGGATTGAGGACGCCACCGCCCCACCACACGCTCATTGCGTATTCGAGATAGCGGTCCGAGTTCAGGGACAGCATGCTGACGCGGTCGCCTGGGTTCATGCCGAGTTGCTGCAAGGCGCCGGCGAGGCGCGAGACACGCTCGGAGAACTCACGATAGGTACGCCGGCGGCTTCTGAATATTGTGGCGACGTGGTCGGGCGTCTGCTGCACACGACGGTGTAGGCCCTGGGTCAGGTACATGCTGTCTCCGGCTTGCAATCGGTCTCGATATCGGGCGGCGATGGCCGCGCCTGTTGATGAGACCGACTGTAGACAGCATGTCGCCCACGGGCGACCGTCGAAGGGAGGAATCTCGTCCCCCCGTGCGTGTAGTTCGTTCGAACTACACGCGATCCGGCGCGATGCCGGGTCTACGCCTCCTGCATTGCGCCGAAGCGCTGGGCCAGATATTCGATCCCGGCATCAGGCGGACCAGGCGAAGCAGGCGGACAAGCGTCCCGGGCACCATTGTTCATGAGATAGGACTCTGATGTGCAACTTAGCAATCTACCGCCATCAGTGTTCCAAAACTAAGCTGTCGTCATCGACCCGCCATCGTCCCGGCGGCGGGCCCTCTCCCCTTACGGTGGCGTGCCACCACCTTATGAAGAAGGAGCTTCACCATGACCCAACCCGCCAACTTCAACGGCGCCCGTCCCGTGATCGATCCGGCTGATACGGCCATGCTGCTGATCGACCACCAGAGCGGTTTGTTCCAGACCGTCGGTGACATGCCGATGCCCGAGCTGCGCCAACGTGCCGCCGCGCTGGCGAAAATGGCCACGCTGAGCAAGCTGCCAGTGATTACCACGGCTTCGGTGCCGCAAGGCCCCAACGGCCCGCTGATCCCCGAGATCCATGAGAACGCGCCGCACGCGAAGTACGTTGCGCGCAAGGGCGAGATCAATGCGTGGGACAACCCTGAGTTCGTCGCCGCCGTGAAGGCCACGGGCAAGAAGACACTGATCATCGCCGGCACCATCACCAGCGTGTGCATGGCGTTCCCGTCCATCAGCGCGGTTGCCGACGGCTACAAGGTCTTTGCCGTGGTCGATGCCTCGGGCACGTACTCGAAGATGGCGCAGGAAATTACGCTGGCCCGCGTGGTGCAGGCAGGCGTGGTGCCGATGGATACCGCCGCGGTGGCGTCCGAACTGCAGCGCACCTGGAACCGTGACGACGCCCAGCAGTGGGCCGAGATCTACACGAAGATCTTCCCCGCGTATCAGCTGCTGATCGAGAGCTACCTGAAGGCGCAGGACGTGCAGAAGAACGGCGAGGCGCTCGATTCCTCGCGTTGATCGGTTGATCGGCACGGCATGGCCATAGCGGTCATGCCGGCATCGCGCCTCAAGGTAACTTCAAAGCAAGTTCAAGGCAGGTTCCGGGCGTGCTGCACGTCGATGTGGCAAAGGCGCTCGGCATGGTGCGCAGCCACGAGACCAACGTCGTAAATCTGTGCGCCGCGTACGCGTTCTGATCGACGCTACTTGAAGGTCTCCGCCCAGTACGCGATCACCTGCTTCACCAGTTCCGGCGGCAGTGCCACGTAGTGCTCGGCCGACGCATCGGATTGCCCTTCGGCAAGCGCCCACTGAAAGAACGCCAGCGCATCCTTCGTATTCGACGGGTGCGCGGCGGAACGCTGCATCAGCACGAAGACCGTGCCCGTGATCGGCCACGCGTTCGGGCCCGGCGCATTGGTCAGCACCTGATAGAAGTCGAGCCGCGGGTTCCATTCCACGGCCGTCACCGCGGCGCTGAACGATTCGCGCGAAGGCTTCACGTAGAGACCATCGCGGTTCTGGACCAACGCATAGGGCAGGCTCTTCTGCAGCGCGTAGGTCAGTTCCACATAGCCGATCGCGCCGCGAATATTGTGGATATAGAGCGATACGCCCTCATTGCCGCTCGCGTTCATCCCGATGGGCCAACGCACCGTGGTGCCTGCCCCGACTGCCGCCTTCCATTCGGGGCTGACCTTGGAAAGGTAGTCGGTCCAGTTGAACGTGGTGCCCGAGCCGTCGCCGCGATGGACCACCGTGATCTTCAGGTCGGGAAACTGCACGCCGGGATTGGCCGACGCAATGGCCGCATCGTTCCAGTTGGCGATCTTGCCGCGATAGATATCGGCCAGCAGCGCGCCCGTCATGTGGATCTGCCCCGCGCCAATGCCCTGCAGGTTGATCACCGGCACGACGCCGCCTACCGCGATGGGAAACTGGGCCAGTCCTGCGCGCTCGAGTTCTTCGGGTTTGAGCGGCATGTCCGTGGTGCCGAACGTGATGCTGGCCGCCTTGATCTGCCGGATGCCGTTGCCTGAGCCGATGGGTTGGTAATCGATCTGCCGGCCTGTCCTGGCGTAATACGTGGCCGCCCATTTCGCCATCAGCGGGTAGACGAATGTGGAACCAGCCCCAGTGACATCTCCGGCAAATGCACTGACCGCGGCGAATAGCAGCGCCAGCGCCGCGATGTGTCTGCCCATGATTATTGGTCCTTCTTCAGGCTGCACGAAACCGGCTTCTGGAGATTCAGGTTAGCAGATGGCCGGACGTTTGCATGACATCTGTCATTTGGGGCGACTTTGGTGCGATTTCGATGACAGTCATATTTCAGACACATCTCCGGGGCAGGTCCGGAGATGGTCTTCGCAGCCCTGCATCAGTTGGCTTTCGCTTGCCCGAAGCTTGCAAGAACTCTTGCGATATTGCGACGAGCCGGACCTTCGAATTCGGCGAATGCCGTCGTCAAAAACAGTTTCGGCCGTTGCGCCAGTGCCCCGAGGAATGCCGCGCGGCGAACCATGAATGCGTGATACAGCGCCTCGCCGGAAAGTTGGACCCTGCTCGCCAGCAAGCCGCGGTTCTCATCGAATACGGCTAGCCCATGCGCGTCGAAGACATCATCGTCGGCGGCCAGACGGAGGAGATCGAGATCCAGGACCGTTGCGGCGTCGGGCACGCTTGCTTCATGCGTGCGGGTGTCGAGAATGATCTGCCTTGCAAGGTGAATCACGTCGGCGTTCACGTCCTCGACCATGGTGTCGAGCAAGGCCGCCGAGGCCGCTTCGTTGTGCTCGAAGCCCGGGACGTACACGGCGTCATGAAACAGGACGGCCAGCGCTTGCGCAGGATTGAGTGCGATGCCGAGTGCGTGGGCTTGCTCGAACATCTCCAGCACGTGTCGCCGGTCATGGTATTTGCGGTACGGCGCATCGTACAAGGCCAGTACCTGAAGGACCGTCTTGCGTGGCAGGAAGTCCAGACACGACAAGGCCGGTGCCCAGTGCGGCGCGAATCTGGCGACGTCGCCCGTCGCGGTCGAGACGGGCTCGGTGAACACGTCGGCGTGTCGTACCCAGAGCAGCGAGCGGTCACGCATGGATTCGTACACCACGACCGGTGTCATGTCGGCTTCGAAACGGCCAACCCCGGTCACGAGATAGGCGCCACCCTTGTAGTGGCGATATGGCATGCCCGGTACCAGGTCCGGGTTGTCGGGCAGAGCCGTGAGGTCGGCAGGCGATTGCGATTGTGGCTGTGATTGCGAGCCAGTATTTTCGGTAGCGGCCAAGGGGCCCCCTGTAGTTATTGAGTCGGAGCAGCGCAGCGCGTGGCCTGCGAACCGTGTCCGTGAATCGAGGCCGCCATTATGGGCCTCCGGTTTGAATCCGGGCGTTGCCGCAGCGTCACTTGCCGTCGTCGCAGGCGGGCTCTTGTGCGCCGCACAGCGGAGATTCACACGCCCATTGCTATGTGCGCAAATCGTCGCTACAGATCCTGCAATGGCTCCCTGCGTCCTCCTACGGAGAAACCCGCTGCGCCGCACCATCACCTTGCATTCACTCAGTGCCCTTCCTATGCTGAACATCAGAATTAGATTTAGTTTGAATCAGTATTCAGAAGGATCTAATGCGCTACATGCGCAAACGGGGCGGTCAGGCATCCTCCAAGGGAGGGCCAGTTTGACGGCGGCGGGCCAGGACGGGAAGCTGCTGTAGGCTCAGGAGGCTATACCCGATCGTATGGAAGTGCAGCCACGCTACAAGTGGAGCGCCTCCAATCAGCGCGTTGCAGAAGCGAACGCTTCGTGCGGCGCGCCAAGAAGAAGTGAGCAGTCATGGCCACCATCCTCTTGTTCGAGCCACACCCCTTGTTGCGTCTCGGACTGCACCACCTTTTGTCTCAGGCGCACGTCCCCGGCGATCTCGTCGACCTCGACCCCACCACGCTGCACGCCCCCGAGCCGTGGGTGCATCATGCCGATCTGCTGATTATCGGGATGCCCGCCGACAGTGGCGCGGGCTGGCCGATACTGGCCGAGTTGTGTCTGCGTCTGCAGCCGCTGCGCGTGCTGGTGCTTGCCGATCATCTGCCGGCGCCGATGCCGGAAGGCGGCCTGCCCGAGAAGGTGCGCGGTCTGCTGGCCAAGACCTGTTCTTCCGAGGCGCTGGAAGCCGCTATCCGGCTCGTGCTGGCCGGCGGCGAGTGTTTCCCGTCGCATGCACCTGCCAATCGTGTCCACGAACCGCTCGCGGACGCCGTGCCCGCGGAGTTGTCGAGACTCGTTGCCACGCCAGTCGTAGTGCCGCTGCACGGCGCCGACGCCGCAGCGCCCGCGCACGCGGACACCCACGCGGTGCCGACCGAAACGCCGGCAGTTGGCGCGCACCTGCTCAACATCACCGAGCGCCAGTACGAAGTGCTGGCCCTGCTGGCGCGTGGCTATCCGATCAAGACGGTCAGCCGCCTGCTCAATATCTCGGTGGCCACGGCGAAGACCCACGCCTGCACGCTCTATCAGCGCCTGCATGTGCGCAACAAGGGCGAGGCCGTGTACGTCGCGCTCCAGCGCGGCGCATCGTTGAACTGGCCCGGCCCGACGCCGGCCCGGCCGACCCATATCCCGATGTCATCCCTGAGCGCGCAGCACGCTTGCGAGGCAGCCTGAGCACCGGTTGCCGCACCGGGCGCGCGCGCCCTCGGATCGTCCAGTTTCCGCCTTTCGCCGGCCTGCCCTCATCCAAAAGCATGAGGCGGCCGCAGGTGGTCGTTGCTACCTTGAAATGAGCCGACCACCGCATACCGGGCATCCCGCCAGCGCAACATGCTGCGCGACGATGCCGACGAGATGCTCATTAGTACTTCGATGACGACCTACCTGATCGCCAGAAACGAAATGATGTGCCGCATCCTCGCGCGGCGCATGGAGTTGCAGGACGTACCGCAGCCGGTGCGATGGCATTGCCCGGAATGGTTGCCCAACGGCGCCACAGCGCGCGTGTCGCAGCACACGATCGACAATCCCGATGAAGCCGAACCCTTGCCACCCGGCGGTGTGGATCTGGTCGTGGTCGATTGCAGCGCCGAGGATGACCCCCACGAACTGCTCGACCGCGTGCACGCGCAGCTGGCACCGCGCCGCTGGCTTGTCCTGTCCGATGCGCTCGATGCCGCGCTGATCGGCCACGCCGCGAAGCTCGGCGCCGGCGGTTGCCAGGCTGTGCCCGCGCCGGTGGACCTTGTGTGCGCTGCCGCCGCGCTGGTATGGGCGGGCGGGCAATGCTTCCCCCGCGAAGCGTTGGCGATGCCGCACGTGAGGCCCGTGCCGCCGCCAGCAACCCTGGCGGATATCTCGTCCACGCCGGTACTACCACCCCACACAAGGGTATATCCAGAGGGATCTCCTGCGATCGGATGAAGGCAGGCGCGCGTCGATGCGACTATGCTGGATGTGCTCGTGATCAGAAGCCGGTGAGATGACAGGCCGGCCGCACGGGGGAAGAAGGGGGTCGTATGGATCGCAGTCTGGATATCCTGGCCGTGCATGGTTTCGCCGTGCGCGAGGGCCGGGGCAAGTGGGCATGTTGCTATGAGATACGGCTCGCCATCGTAGGCGGGCCGTTGTTGTATCGGGGAGAGCTGCACGGACGGAACTTTGCCACCGAGGAGGCTGCGATCATCGCGGCAGTCGAGATCGGCGAGCGCGAGGCCGGCCGGCACATCGATGCCGCACGCGCCATGATCGTCGCGCTGGCGCGCATCACCGACGGCGCTCACCACGAAATGTCCTGAACCCGGTCGCGGGGTGCTACGCCCCACGGTCACGCCGATCGTCGCGCCAAAAAAGAAGCCCGCCGACCGGGGGACCATGCGGGCTTTGAAATGGACGCTCGCGTGCGCGAACGCCCATTACTTACGAACATATCGAATCGCGCGGCGACACTCCATCAACCAGAAGACTCAGGGTGACGCGCGCGCCTGCGCGGCATCTCATCCTCGGGGGCGGAGAGCGTCGCCCATCTCATGCTTCGGGATGGAGACCCTGGCGTGCCCTTGCGCACAGAGGGGATGGATATGGACTGCTACGCTGCGGCATCCCAAGCAATTGGCAATCCGTACGTTGAACCGTACGAGGTCCGCGTGTCATGAGTCGTTGGCAACTCGTTTCCTTCTTCGGTGAATCGGCCTTTCTGCTGCCGTGCGCCGTCTTCCTGTATGCGTGGCTGCGGTGGCATGGCGCCAACGCCGTCGCGCGGCACTGGCTGATCGCGTTCTCGCTGACGGCCTGCCTCGTGCTGGTGTCGAAGCTCGCCTTCATGGGCTGGGGCATCGGCAGCGCCGCGCTCAACTTCACGGGCTTCTCCGGCCACGCGATGATGGCTGCGTCGATCCTGCCCGTGTTCGCATGCCTTGCCGTGCCGTCACGCTATCGAACCCTGAGCCTGCTGGCCGCCGTGGCCGGCGTGTTGCTGGCACTTGCCGTCGGCATGTCCCGGCTCGCGCTGCACGCGCATTCGATGTCCGAGGTGGTGAGCGGACTGGCGCTCGGCTTCTGCGTCAGCCTGCCATTCATCATGCGTCACGAGGTGCCGCACGGCCCGGTTGCGATGCTGCTGGCATCCGGTGTGCTGGCCACAGTGCTCGTGCTGCCGGTGAGTGGCGTGGCGGGCGTGACGCACATCTGGGTGCAGGGCATCGCCACCTTTCTTTCTGGCCGTGACCGCCCGTACGAGCGTGGCGAGTGGGCCTGGCAAGCGGACTGCCGCGTCTGCCAGATCAACGTCGCCGCACGGCCGGATTGCGCGACCCGGCGTTGCGCCTGCTGACGCCATCCAGGTCGCAGGCGCTCGAGGGGTTTGTGCGCCTGCCAACAGACGACGCGCCATACGTGCGCAACCATGACTGCACTTGGTTTCCCGCGAGGGCTTTGGGGCGGTCATGGCGTCGGAATGGAATGTTGCCGCCGAGCGGCACTCTGCACTTCACTATCTCTATCGACTCGGTGATGCGGTACTGATCGCGGTATGCGGCATCGCCATGGGCGCGCTGTATTTCCATGACGGCATCAGGAGCGCGGCACCCGTCAACGGGTTCCTGACGATGCTGTGCGCGCTCGGCGCGCTGCTGATCTTTCCTGCCTTCGGCATCTACGAATCATGGCGCGGCCGCAGTCGCGCCGTGCTGGGGTTGCGCATTGCCGCCGCATGGACCTTGGTGTTCATCTCCGGCCTGCTCGGTGCGTTCCTGATCCACCAGATCGGGGCGGTCTCACGCGTCTGGTCGATGGGCTGGTTCATTGGCACGGGCGTGATGCTGGCGCTGTCGCGGGTCGTGATGTTCCGGATGCTGGCCAACGTGCGCCAGCAGGGCATCAACGCCAAGCGCGTGCTGATCTTCGGCTACGGCCCGCTGGGCCGAGAAATGTACGATCGCGTGCAGCACTTCCGCGATGCCGGCTATCGCGTCGTGGGCGTGTATGACGAGGAGTCCGACGCGATTCCGTACGACGTGACCCCGCTGCGCCAGATCGAGGAAGTCAGCGGCTTCGTGCGCGACCATGGCGTGCGCGAGATCTGGCTGACGCTGCCGATGGCCGCTTGCCGCGATCTGTCCGGCGTGGTGCGCCAGTTCCGCAATGAGATGATCGACATCCGCTGGGTGCCCGACGTGTCGTCCGTCGAGCTGCTGGGCCACCGCTTCAGCGAGTTCATGGGTCTGCCCGTCATCGACCTGAACAGTCCGCCCGTCTCGGGCATCACGGGCGTGGTCAAGGCCAGCTTCGATCGCGTGTTCTCGCTCGGTGTGCTGGTCTGCCTGAGCCCGTTGCTGTTGCTGATAGCCGCGATGGTCAAGCTGTCGTCGCCCGGTCCCGTGCTGTTCCGGCAGCAGCGCCTGGGCATCGACGGCCAGCCTTTCAACGTGTACAAGTTCCGCACCATGCGCCAGCACCAGGACGGCGGTGGCGTGACCCAGGCCGTGCGCGGTGATCCGCGCGTGACCCGCGTCGGCGCGTTCCTGCGCCGGACCAGCCTCGACGAGTTGCCGCAGTTCATCAACGTGCTGCGCGGCGAGATGTCAGTGGTCGGCCCGCGTCCGCACGCGATGGAGCATAACGAGCTCTACAAGGAACTGATCGACCGCTACATGCTGCGCCACCGCGTGAAGCCCGGCATCACCGGCTGGGCCCAGATCAACGGTCTGCGTGGCCAGACGGACACGGTCGAGAAGATGCGCAAGCGCATCGAGTTCGACATCTACTACATCCAGCACTGGTCGTTCCAGCTCGACCTTCGGATCATCCTGCGCACCGCGCTGCATGGCTGGACCGGCACCACGGCTTACTGAACCAACAATAAAGAGACCCACTGAGGGGTAGACGCCGCCGCGCGCTCGGTTTGGTGCGAAATCGCACCGAAACGACCACGCAAAACCCATGGAATGGAGCCCGTCAACGCAATCGGAGACTACGAATGAAAGCAACCATCCGCAATATTCTGGGCGAAGTGGCCCGGCTAGATGTACCGCTGGCCACCCTGGCTGACAACGACGATCTCTACGCGGCGGGACTCTCGTCCCTGGCCACCGTGCATGTGATGTTGGCGCTGGAAAACGCGTTCGATATCGAGATCCCGGATCAGATGCTGACGCGCCAGCTATTCCGCAGCGTTGACTCGCTGGCGGCCGCGGTGGAAGCCATTCGCCAGCAGCAGGAGGCAGCATGAACACCGGAGCGAAGGTTACGCTGGCGCACGCCAACCCCGACGCTGGCGGCGCGATGGCCAGCGATGCATTGCTGGCCGCCGCGCGCGAGGCCGCAATGGTCGCGCAGCGCTTTGCCGACGCCGTGGACCAGGAAGCGCGTTTTCCGCACGAAGCGTTCGAAGTCCTGCGCGACCAGGGTCTGCTCGGCGCGATGGTGCCGGCCGTGCTCGGCGGCAGCGGCGCATCGCTGGCCACGGTGGCCGCGATCTGCAAGGTGCTGGGCGAGACCTGTGCGTCCACCGGCATGATCTATGCGATGCACCAGATCCAGGTGGCGTGCCTGCTCGATCACGGCACCGGCAGTCCGTGGCATCAGCACCTGCTGGCACGCATCGCCAGCGAGCAATTGCTGCTGGCGTCCGCCACGTCCGAAGAGGCGATCGGTGGCGCGCTGCGTAGCAGCGGCTGCGCCGTCAACGTGGATGGCGACCGCTTCCACCTGCTGAAGATGGCGCCGACGATTTCCTATGGCGCCCACGCCGACGGCATCCTGATTACCGCGCGCCGCAATGCGGATGCCTCGCCGTCCGATCAGGTGCTGGTCTGCGCGCTGAAGTCCGACTACACGCTGCAAGGCCTGAATGCGTGGGACACGCTCGGCATGCGCGGCACCTGCAGCAATGGCTTCCGGCTGGAAGCCACCGGCCAGGTGGATCAGGTGCTGCCGGTGCCGTTCGGCGAGATCGCTGACGCCACCATGACACCGGTCTCCCACATTCTTTGGAGCTCGCTGTGGCTCGGCATCGCCAGCGATGCCGTATCGCGCGCCAAGACCTTCTTCCAGGGACAGGCACGCGCGCGTCCGGGCCAGTTGCCGCCGTCCGCATCGCGTGTGTCCGAAGCCGTCAGCCTGCTGCAGATGATGGAAGGCCGCGTGGATCTGGCGCTGGCGCATCAGCGCAGCCGCCATGCGGGCGCTTCGGTATCCGCCGCATTCGCGCTGGCGGCCGAGATGAACGGTCTGAAGACGGCGATGTCGACGATGGCACTGGAAGTCGTGCAGCAGGCGCTGCTGGTGTGCGGGATGGCGGGCTACAAGCATGGCACGCCATTCAGCCTGGGACGCCACCTGCGCGATCTGTGGTCGGCGCCGCTGATGATCAACAACGATCGCATTCAGACCAATACAGCGAACCTGCTGCTGGCCGATCGTTCCTGAAGGAGGCATCCATGGATGCACACACTCTTACCGAGGCACGTCCGGCAGGTGGCGCGGACCCAATGGCCGCGCAACCGCCAACGTTCCTCGAATCGCTGCTGGCAGCGGGGCTGCTGATCCAGACTGGCGTGCGTGGCCTCTACGGCCGCAGTGCCGTGTTCGAAGGCATCGCCGACGGCCTGAATGCCGCGTTCACGCGGATCGGCGCGGACCAGAACGCCGAAGTGCTGCGCTTCCCGCCAGCGATCGGCAAGGATGATTTCGAAACCAGCGAGTATCTCAAGAGCTTTCCGCAGCTTGCCGGCACGATCCACAGCTTCTGCGGCGACGATCGCGGGCATCGACAACTGCTGGCGCGGCTCGAGGACAAGCAGGACTGGACCGATCAGCAGCAGTTCACGGGCGTGGTGATGACGCCCGCCGCCTGCTACCCGATCTATCCCGTCATCGGCAAGCGCGGCCCGCTGCCCGCCGAGGGCAAGATCGTCGACGTGATGTCGTACTGCTATCGGCACGAACCGTCGCTGGAGCCTACCCGGATGCAGTTATTCCGGCAGCGCGAGTACGTTTGCCTGGGGTCCCCCGAGCGGATCGTGGCGTTCCGCGAGTTGTGGATGGAGCGTGGGCTGGCGTTCGGTCGGGCCCTGCAGCTTCCGGTGGAAGTCGACGTGGCCAATGACCCGTTCTTCGGGCGCGGCGGCAAGATCGTGGCAGATAGCCAGCGCGAGCTGAAGCTCAAGTTCGAACTGCTGATCCCGGTGAACGACGGCGCGCCGCCGACGGCCTGCATGAGCTTCAACTACCACATGGATCACTTCGGTGCGCTCTGGCATATCGGACTGCACGACGGTGGCGTCGCCCACACGGGCTGCGTCGGTTTCGGTATCGAACGGCTGGTGCTGGCGCTCCTGAAGCACCATGGACTTGACCCAGCCAGGTGGCCTCAGGCAGTAAGGGAAACGCTGGGAGGCATCTAAATGTACGGTGATGGCAAGGTGCGCACGCGCGGCGGAGCCTATGCGCTGCACGGGGGTAACCCCGTGTGGTCGCATGCCAACCGCCATATCGATCTCTGGATCGAGTTGTTGCATGGATGGGAGCTGGAGCCCATCGCCGCATTGCCATTTACGGTCACCCTCGATTTCGAGGGTGACCAGTTCACATCGCTGAATATTCCGTCAGCGGACCTCGAGCTGCTCTACGGCATCGTCAAGGACGAATTGTCGACCTACGGCAGACTCGAAACGCATGTGGCCGCGCAGACCAATCGCGGCAACGTGGTGCTGCTCGAGGTCGATAACTATCAACTGCCGCAGTCGCCCGGCGCATATCGTCGGCAGCACGCGCGGTCCTGCATTGCGATCGACGTGCTGGTGCCCGAGGCCACGGCCGTGGGCTACTACCATCACGACGGCTATCACACCGCGAGCGGCGACGACTACGTGTCGATCTTTCGCAGCCTTGATGGTGAGTCTTCCTGGGGCGCCGCGTCGTTTCCGCAGGCGGAGGTTGTGCGCCGCCGCTTTGCCGCACAGGCGGAGGATGCCTTGCTGCGGGCGTCGATGGACCTGCTGCGCAGCCATCTGGCCCGCCGTCCGCGCCAGAACCCGATCAAGGCTTTCCGCGAGGCATTTCCGGCACACCTCGAGCAACTGATGTCGCGCGGCGAGCCCAACTTCCAGATCTACGCCGCGAGCGTGCTGCGCCAGCTCGGCGCCAATTTCGAGCTGATGGGCCGCTACGTGCGCTGGCTCGTGATGAACGGAAAGGTGGTGCCAGATACGGTGGCCGAAGCCTGCTACACGATGGCGTCGGAAGCTATGGTGATGCAGTTCCGCCTGATGCGCGCCGTGATCAGCCACAAGCCCGACGGATGCCAGGATTGCCTGGCACAGCTCGAGGCAGCTTACCAGGGCACCGTGCCGGCATTGGCCGCGTGCTTCGGGGAGACCGTCTCATGACTGCGCGCGATCCGGAGCCGGCTCTGCTGCCGGTATTGCGCCCGGGTGTAGCCGTGGGCGATGCGCGGCTTGAAGGCGACTGGACCCTGCTGGAAACCTTCGCGAACGCGGTCGCGCATCCGGGCGAGCTCGATGATGGCGGTCACTGGCTGCCGGCACCGGTGCCGGGTACCGTCGCGAGCGCCTTGCGTGCCGCAGGCCGCTGGGATGAGGCTGCGCCGCCGCCACTGCATCAGCATGACTACTGGTACAAGCTTCGATTCCAGGGCGACGGACGCCGGCTGCTGCGCTTCAATGGTCTGGCGACATTGGCCGAGGTCTGGTTCAACGGCACGAAGGTGCTGACCGTGCGGCACATGTTCACCGCCCACCAGGTGGAAGTGGAACTGGCCGGCGACAACGTGCTGCACCTTTGCTTCCGCGCGATGCACCCGTGGCTACGCACGCAGCGCGGGCCGGTGCGTTGGAAGCCGCGCATGATCGTGCCGCCGACGCTGCGTGCGGTACGCACCACGCTGCTTGGTCATATGCCCGGCTGGTGCCCGCCCGTTCATGCGGTGGGGCCATGGCGCGACATCGAACTGCTCGACCCGATGGGCGCCGATGTCACACACGGCGTGCGCGCCGAGTTGTCGAGTCATCTGGATGGTGATGACGGCGTCGTGGTGCTTCAGTTGCACTTTCCGGGTCCGGCGCCAGAGCAGGGAACGTTCGCGGCCATCGGCCCCGACCACGCAGTGTGGCAAGGCGAACTGCGCCGCGTCGGCGGGCATACGCTTGCGGGCACGCTGCGCGTGGCGCAGGCGCAGCGCTGGTGGCCGCATACGCATGGTGAACCCGCCCTGTACCGCGTCGAGGCGAGTATCGGCGCGCTTGGGATCGCGTGTGGGCATACTGGCTTCCGCACGATTACCGAGGACCGCTCCGGCGACGACGGCGCGTTCGCGCTGCGCGTCAATGGCGAGCGCGTGTTCTGCCGTGGCGCCTGTGTGTCGAGTCACGATCTTCCGGGGCTGGCGGATACGGACGCGTCCGTGGCACGCTGGCTGCAACTCGCGCGCGATGCCGGGGCCAATATGGTTCGCGTCAGTGGCGTCACCTGCTATCCGGGAGAGGCGTTCTATCGCCAGTGCGATGCGCTCGGCCTGATGGTCTGGCAGGACTTCATGTTCGCCAACTTCGACTATGGCAGCGAGTCCAGCGCCAGCCCGGCGCTGATGGCCGATGCCGCGGGCGAAGTGGCGCAGTGGCTGACGTCCACGCGGGCGCACGCCAGTCTGGCGGTGCTGTGCGGCGGCAGCGAGGCGGAACAGCAGGCCGCGATGATGGGAACGCCGCGCAACGTGTGGCGCCAGCCCTTGTTCGACGAACTGATTCCGTCGCTCGTACGCGAGCATCGACCCGACGTGATCTACGTGCGTAATTCGCCGAGCGAGGGCGCGTGGCCGTTCCAGCCCGATACGGGTGTCAGTCACTACTACGGCGTGGGCGCCTATCAGCGCCCGTTGTCCGATGCGCGGATGGCCAACGTCCGTTTCACCTCGGAATGCCTGGCCTTTGCGAACGTGCCGTGCGGGCGCACGCTTTCCGAGGCGGGCCTGTTCCAACCGCTGCATGATCCCCGCTGGAAGGCACGTGTACCGCGCGACGCGGGCGCGGCGTGGGACTTCGAGGACATCCGCGATTTCTATCTGCGCGATCTGTTCGATGTCGATCCACCCCGGCTGCGCTACGAGCAACCGGAACGATACCTGGCGCTGTCGCGCGCGGTAGTGGCCGAGATCATGACGGAGGTCTTCGGCGAATGGCGCCGTGCGGGGTCCACGTGCCAGGGCGGACTGGTGTGGCAGTTGCAGGATCTGGTGCCAGGCGCCGGATGGGGCATCGTCGATGCGCGCGCGAGGCCGAAGTCCGCATGGCATGCGTTGCGCCAGGTATGGCAGCCGCTGCAGGTCATCCTGACGGATGAAGGGTTGAATGGTCTGCACGCGCACGTGATCAACGAATCCGCCACGCCTCGCACCGTATGTTTGACACTGCGCTGCCTGCGCGATGGCGAGGCGGTGGCGGCACGGGCGGAGCAAACGCTCACATTGGCACCACGCGAGACACGCAGGCTGGGCGCGGCGGAGATGTTCGATCATTTCTTCGATTTCACCTACGCCTACCGGTTTGGCCCGCCTGCGCACGACGTGGTCATTGCCACGCTACACACAATGGATGAGGACAACGGGTTGCTCAATCAGCCACCCGGTCCGCCGCTCAGTCAGTCGGTGTACCTCCCCGATCGCCGCGCCGCCGCGCTGCGCGAGCCGGGGCTGCAGGCCAGCGTGGCGCGCGAAGGCGACCAATGGTGGCTCACGGTGGGCACGCGGCGCTTCGCGCGATGGGTTCATATCGTGGACCATGCCATGCAGCCTGAGACCGACTGGTTCCACCTTGGCCCGGGTGAAACGCGGCGCATCCGCCTGATGCATGACGCTGGCGTCACCAGCGGCGCCAGCGCCATCCCTTCGGGCGAAGTTTCGGCACTCAATGCTTCCCGCCCGGTCAGCTACGACGGCTGATCTCAACCTCCTTCATCCCACTTCAACCTTTCCCGCCAGCCCAACGCTGGCGCGGCGGGCGCATCTGGCACCGGCTGCGCCCCGCGCGGGTGATGCCTATGCGTACACCTTGCACCTCCACCGTTTTCCTCCATCCAACCTACCAAAGCATGACTGGCCGACCCAACCGTTCGCCTACTGTCGGTTCTGTGCGGCATAGCACTTAATAGAGCCAGCAACAACACAGCCAGTCGGGGTCGAACCCCGGCGGAGAAAACGGGTGGCGGCCCCAGGGCTGCCGGCTTGCGCCATCAATCGAATACGGGTGGAGCGGCGAAACCGGGTCACGTATCCTGGGCGCTTGGATTGGCGCGGGATGCGTTCCGAAGCCGCTTCGGGATCAGAAGGAGGAATTAGAAATGATCACGCATCGGTCGGACTTGCATGTCAATCACTTGCTCAACGCATTGCCGCGCCATGAATGGGAGGCGTTGTCGAGGCACTTCGAGCTGGTTCGCCTGCGTGCCGGCGAACTGCTGACCGACTCGGGTCAGCGAATCGTCCACGTCTATTTTCCGACCACGTCGGTGGTCTCGCTGCTGTCACTGCTGGAAGACGGCGCTACCGTCGAATTCGCGGCCGTCGGCAACGAGGGGCTGGTGGGCATTCCAGTGGTGACCGGTGGCGACACGATGCCGAGTCGCGTGGAAGTGCGCAGCCCGGGTTTCGCGTACCGGATTCCGGCCCGTGTGCTGCGTTCGGAACTGGGCCAGCTGCCCGCGCTGCAGCGCGTGACGCTGCTCTATGTGCAGGCTGTGTTGACGCAGATTGCGCAGACCGCAGCGTGCAACCGCCACCACTCGCTCAACAAGCAGCTTTGCCGCTGGTTGCTGCTGGCCATCGACCGCATGAGTACCAATGAACTGGTGATCACGCAGCAGGTCATCGCCAACATGCTCGGCGTGCGCCGCGAAGGTGTGACCGAAGCCGCCGGCAAGCTCGAGGACCTTGGACTGATCCACCATAGCCGCGGCCATATCACCGTGCTGGACCGCTGCGGCCTGGAGAAGCACTCATGCGAGTGCTACAAGCTGGTCAAGCGCGAGTACGACCGCCTGCTGCCCGCGCTGGCCGACGTGCACGCCTGATACATCGCCTCGGGATGGGGATGGAGCAGGGGAGAGGGCCGGCGCGCCAGGCGTGTCGGCCCTCTTTCACGACAAGGGGTTCAGGAATGCGCAGGATCGATGCTGCCGAACGATTGCAGCAGCCCGTCGATGACCTCCGAGTAGGCGGCCTCCAGCGTGTCCAGTGTCTCCGCGCACAGGTCTGGGCGGCCACGCGCCACGGCGCGCGCGAGCCGGAACTGCAATACCTTGCACTCCGACGCGATCGTCGCCGCGCCACGGATCGCAGATGCCGGCACGCGATAGCCGTGTTCGCCGAGCCAGGTCAGGCAGTGGCCCAGCATCTCGAAGTTCGCGCCGAGTTGGCGCGGCAGGTTGAATCCATAGTGATGAAAGTACGCATCGCCACGGGCCAGCACGTTGCCGACCTGATCGCCGAACGCCTCGCGCCAGCGCGATACGGGGTTGTGCGCCGGACGCCGGCCCAGATGCCGGCGCATCTGCACGGCCACGGCATTCGCCAACGCCGCGCCCTGCAGCGGCGTCCGCACGCGCTTGGCGCATTCGGCGTACGGAAACAGCACGTCCCCGTTGTCGCGCAGGGCAGGATCGAGCCGCAGCAACCCGCGATAGTCCTCGCTCTCGGCGGTGTAGTAGCCCACGCTGTGGTAGTACGAGAGCCGCTGGGCCGCCGTGTCGATGCGGTCGACGGCGATCGTGGTCTTCACGTGCCCGCGACGGTACGCCGTGGCGCGGGTATCGGGCAGGTAATAGCTGTCGACTTCGACCAGCACGGTATGGCCGCGTCCGACCTGTTCGGCGACGTGTGCCTCCAGCGTGTCGTAGACGGCCATCTCCTGCACGACCGTGCCGTAAAGCTGCTCGATATCGGCCTGCGGATATTTGAAGAACGTGAAGTGGTCGCCTTCGAAGTCCTGGGTGACCGTGAACGCCAGCGCGGCGCGCGGGTCCAGTCCCCAGCCGTAGAGCAGTTCGATCCACAGGTCCATGTAGCAGTTGGTTTCCTGCCAGATCGCGTCTTCGCCGTGCAGGCCGCCCGGCCGCGTGTTCGCGGGGGCGATAGCTGCCGCAGAGTCCGCTCCGCCGCCGCAACCCGCGAGCGTCCCCAGGACAGTTTCAGTACCGCGCTCCATGTCGATTCTCCGCAAGGTTCGAATGCCTGTTGTGCTTTGCCCGCCGTGGCCGGCAAGGGCGCAATCAGCGCTATTGCAGCGACAACGCGCGCGCGCATCGGTACGCTGGGCCACAGAACGGCAAGATGCGCGGTCTTGCCGCACGGCCCCGCCGGCGAGCGTGTGCGGAATCGAACAGAGATGGCGCGGGCTGAATTTCTACACTGGCGGCATCCGTCCGGACAGCGGTCCGGAACTATCTTGCGAACCTATTTCTGCGTAGAGGCGGGGGCATGATGAGAGTGCGAAGCCGGGAGAGGAAGATCCTGCCACCTGTCATGGTGCAGGCGCAGGTAGAGGCGCCAGCGGTGTTGGCGCCGGGACGGGCAACCTCCATGCCTGTGATCCAGCCTGTGAAGCGGCCAGTGATTCAGCCAGTCATCCTTGCGGGCGGCGCCGGCACGCGGCTCTGGCCGCTGTCGCGTGAGCAGTATCCCAAACAGCTGCTCAACCTGGTGGCCAACGATACGTTGCTGGAAGCCACGGCGGCCCGCCTGGAAGGCGTTGCCGCGCGCACTGGCCGTCCGGCCGGTGTCGAGGCGCCGCAGATCGTCGTATGCGGCGAAGAGCATCGCTTCATGGTCGCCGACATGCTCAAGCGCAAGGGCAAGCGCGCGCGTATCGTTTCGGAGCCGTGCGGCCGCAATACCGCGCCCGCGCTGACCATGGCTGCGCTGCACGCGATGGCTTCGGCTGGCGAAGGTGGCGATGCCGTGCTGGTGGCCACGCCGGCTGATCACAGCGTGACCGATAGCGATGCCTTCCGTGATGCCATTGCCGCCGCTGTACTGCACGCGGAGCGCGGCGCGATCGTCACGCTGGGCGTGCGTCCCACCGCGCCGGAAACAGGCTTCGGCTACATCCGCGCCGCCGTGCCGGTGCCGCCGGGCGGGTTCCTGATCGAGCGGTTCGTCGAGAAGCCACACCTGGAACTTGCGCAGCACTACGTCGACTCGGGCGAGTACTGGTGGAACTGCGGCATCTTTGTCGTGCTGGCATCGGTATGGCTCAAGGCCGTGATGCAGCTCCAGCCAGAGATGCACGCCCGTTGCTGCGCGGCCTACGAGACGGGCCAGCCCAGTGAAAGCGGCAAGGATGATGTATTCCGGATCGGACAAGAGGCGTTCGACACTTGCCCGTCGGATTCGATCGACTACGCGGTGATGGAAAAGCTCGACGGGCTGCGCGGTATCCCCGGCATGCTCGTGCCGATGGATGCCGGATGGTCGGACGTGGGCTCGTGGGCGGCCATCTGGGATATCGCCACGAAGGACAACGCCGGCAATGCCGGCCGTGGCCGCGTGTTGTTCGACGGCGCGAGTTCGTGCCTGGCCCATTCGGAGGGCAGGCTGATCGCGTGCGTGGGCGTGCAGGACGTGGTGGTGGTGGAAACCGCCGATGCGGTGCTTGTGGTCGACAAGCACCACGTGCAGGACGTCAAGAACGTGGTGCAGCGGCTGCGCCAGGAGCATGGCGCGGAGATCGTCAATCACCGCAAGGTACACCGGCCGTGGGGATGCTACGACTCCATCGACCATGGCGACCGCTTCCAGGTCAAGCGGATCGTCGTCGAGCCCGGCGCGAGCCTTTCCCTGCAGATGCACTACCACCGCGCGGAGCATTGGGTCGTTGTGCGCGGCACCGCGCGGGTGACCTGCGGCGAGACCACCAGCATTCTTACCGAAAACCAGTCGACCTATATCCCGATCGGCACGCTGCATCGACTCGAGAATCCCGGCAAGACGCCGCTGGAAATCATCGAGGTGCAGTCGGGCGCGTATCTGGGGGAGGACGACATCGTCAGAGTCGAGGACAACTACGGACGCAAGTAGTCCCGCGGCCTCCGGTGCGCCATGGCCACCGGGAGCCAGCCAGGCGTCAGGGGAGTATTACGTGAGCACCATGTCATCTGCCGGCGCGATGCCGGCGCCAGGGAGCAGCGCCACGCGCAAGGGGGGGCGCCATTTGCGCGCATGGATGGACCATGCTGGCTGGATTGTCGCGGCTGGCGTCATTGGTGCCACGATTGCCGCGATGATCGGCATTTCCCGTCCCAATCTCTACGATGCCCACACGCTCGTGCAGATCTATCAGAAGGGTGACGGCTCGGGCACCACGCAGCGCACCGAACCGTTCGACGTGGGGATGCTGCGCAGCCGCGCCGTGGTCGGCCCGGTGGTGGAGCGCCTGCGCCTGTACATCTCCGTCGAGCCGCTGCGCGCGCCATTGCTGGGCGGCGTGGCCGCGCACTTCGCGCAGGCGGGCAAGCTCCGGGGACCGTGGCCGGAGCGGCTCGGTTACGCGTGGGGCGGCGAGCGGGTCGACATCCGCACCCTGGACGTGCCGGAGCGCCTGCTCAACGTGCCAATGACGCTCGAAGTGTTGCCTGGGGATGCCTATCGCCTGACGCTCGACGGCGAGCTCGTGACCGATGGCAAGATCGGCAGCCGTGTCGAAGAGAATGGCGTGTCCATCCTGGTGTCGCGCATCGACGCGCGCGCGGGCACGCGATTCACTGTCACACGGCACGACACGGCGCAGACGATCGATACCGTGGCGCGTGAACTGCGCATCGGCAGCGATGGCAGCGATACCAGCACGGTACGCATCGCGTGGCAGAGCAGTGACCGCACCGCGGTAGCCGCGCTGATCAACGGCATCGCCGATTCCTACATTACCGGACAGGCCGAGACGCGCCGCGACGAGGCAGCCTCCACGCTGGCCTTCCTGAGCGGCGAACTGCCGCGTGTCAAGGACGAGCTCGAACGCGCCGAGGCGGCGCTCACGCGCTACCGCTCGCGCACGGGATCGATGCAGCCGAGCCAGGACGCCCAGTCGTACCTGAACAGCAGCATCGATTACCAGAAGCAGATCGCCCAGCTCAAGCTCGACCGCACCAAGCTGCTGCAGCGCTTTACGGAAGAGTCGAACGAAGTACGAACGATGGACAGCCAGATCCAGCAGCTCACGCGGGACCGCAAGGAGCTGGATACCCGGATGCAGACGCTGTCGGTCTCCGAGCGCGAGTCCGTGGCCCTGACGCGTGACGTCAAGGTGGCCGAGGACATGTACATGTCCTTGCGCAACCGGCTCGAACAGCTCTCGCTGGCCAAGCTCGACAGCACCCGGCAGACCCGCGTGGTCGACATCGCGCTGACACCGGTCTCGCCAATCGGCGTGGGCACCGCGCCGCTCACGATGGGCGGCGGGTTGCTGGGCATCTGCCTGGCGATGTGCGTGGTCTCGGTGCGCCAGCGCATGAAGCCGGCCGTGGCCACCGCCAATGATGCCGAGGAGACGCTTGGCCTGGCCATGCTCGGGGATGTCGCGTACAGCCGCGAACAGGTGGAACTGGAGCGGCTGCTGACGGCGAAGGACCAGGATATCGGGACAATGCTGGCGCTGCAGGCGCCGGAGCCCGGGCGCCAGGTCGCGCAGGCGTTGCCGCACGGGGCCGGCGATGCCGAGCCGGGTCATTGGGGTTTGCATGATCAATACCTGCTGGCCCGCAACGCGCCGCATTCGATGGCCGTGGAGGGCCTGCGCAGCGTGCGCGCGGCACTGCATTTCCTGCGTCGCGAGGGCAGCAACAAGGTGGTGGCCGTGACCAGCCCCACCGCAGGGGCGGGCAAGACGTTTGTCTCGGTCAACCTGGCTGTGCTGTTCGCCGAAGCGGGCCAGCGCGTGTTGCTCGTCGATGCCGACCTGCGCCGAGGGCGGGTGTCGAGCTGGTTCGGCCAGCCGGCGGGTCCGGGTATGGCCGAAGTGCTGGCCGGCCGCGCCACGCTGGTCGACGCGGCACGGCCAACCGTCGTCAACGGGCTGTCGATCCTGCCTGCCGGCGCGCCGCCTACGAACCCGTCGGAACTGCTTATGCGTCCTGCCTTTGCGGATTGCCTGCGTGCTGGTGCGGAGCGCTTCGACCTCGTCCTGATCGATACCCCGCCCGTTCTGGCGGTGGCGGATGCCATGCTCGTCGCCAATGTCGTGGGCGCGACGTTGCTCGTGCTGCGGGCCGATTCGACGCTGCCGTCGCAGGTCGAGGAAACCATCAAGCGCCTGACCCGCGCCGGGGCCAGTCTCTCGGGCGGCATTCTCAACGGCGTGATGCCGAAGCGCAGCAACCGCGTCGGCTTCGGCACCATGAATCCCTATCTCGGCATGCCCACGGTCATGCCAGCGGTCCGGCAGATTGCCCACGTCCCTGCCGTGGAAGACAAGACAACAACGAGCTGACGGGCCTGGCCCGGCGGGGTGCGTACCCGTTTCTGCGGACGCCGGTCTGGGCGACATCGCGGAGGCGGGCTGGCGTGGGCACCCCGTCCATTGCAACGGGAGGACCCATGAGACGGGTCGTGTTCGAAGGCTGCGCGGGGTGGTTGCATGAGGCTGGGGGCGACACGGGTGTGGTGATGTGCGCGCCGCAGGGCCACGAGATGCTGTGGTCCCATCGCGCGTGGCGGCATCTGGCCGATGCGCTGGCGATGTCTGGTGTGCCGGTGCTGCGCTTCGACTACCGTGGCACAGGAGATTCCGCCGATCTGGAGCCCGGCGCGGACATGTTCGGCGGCGCGCTGGCGGATATCGCGGCGGCCGTCCTGGCGCTACGCCGCGAGACGCACGTCACCCGGGTGGTGCTGTGCGGGCTTCGCCTGGGGGCATCGCTCGCCGCGCTTGCCGCCGCGCGCGGGCGGGAAGTCAGCGGCGTGGTCATGCTGGCCCCCGTCGTCAACGGCCGCTTGTATCTGCGGGAGCTTCGCGCGTTGCATGCGGGCTGGCGCAACAGCATGATTCCCGAACTCGAGGTACCGCCCACGCCTGCCGGCGAGCAGGACGTGCTCAGCTTCCGCTTGTCCGCCGCGACCATCGCCGCCATCCAGGCGATGCGGCTCGATGACGTCGTGCCCGCCCGTCGCGTGTTGCTGCTCGATGCATGGCCGGATGCGGCATCGCCAGTTGCGGCGATGGCCCTGAAACTTGGCGAGGCTGGCGTTGACGTCGACATGGCGCCGTTCGCCGAGTATCCGGAGATGATGCGTTCGACCGAGTTCGCGGATGTGCCCGTGGAGGCCTGGAAGCACGTAGCCGACTGGGTGAAAGCAGGCACGGCCCGCCAGCCTGAAGTGTCGGCCAGCGCGGAGGCCGCACCTGACAGTGCCAACAGCGCCAACAGCGCTGGCGACGCGCTGGTGGGCGAGGGCATGGACGGTGTCGTGGAACACCCGGTGTGGCTGGACGAAGCACGGATGTTCGGCATCCTCTGCGTGCCCGCAGAGGCCAATGCCAACGCCAGACAGGCAAACACGGTCGTGATCTTTCCGAACACCGGCGGCAATCATCACATCGGAGACGGCCGCATGTTCGTGGACGTCTCGCGGCAACTGGCACGCGCAGGCACGGCGGCACTGCGGCTGGACGTATCGGCCCTGGGCGACAGCCCTGCCCCGGCGTGCAAGATGAGCGTGTCGGCGATCTATTCGATGAAGCCCCGCGCGGACCTTGCTGCCGCCGTGGATTGGGCACGCGCGCGCGGCTTTGGCGACGTCGTGGTTGCCGGCGTTTGCTCCGGCGCATTCATGGGCCTGTATGCCGCGCTGAGCAACCCGGGCGTCAGCGGGCTGCTGCTGGTGAACCTGGTGAAGTTTCGCTGGGACGAGGCCGATGATGCGGCGGTGGGCGACCACCTGCGTTCGATGCGTGTCTACCTGGCCGCGGCACGGCAATGGGAAACCTGGCAACGGCTGTTCCGTGGCGAGATCAACGCGCGCCGCCTCTTGTCGGCAACGTTGCGCAGGGTACGGCAGCGTGTGCACGACCGCGTGTCCGCTGTCGGCGGGCGGATGCGGCGTAACGACGTGCAGCAGACCATGCCCGAGTTCGCCGCTGCCGCCGTGCGGGAACTGGACCGGCGTGGCGTGCCGACGATGTTCCTGTATGGCGCCACGGACGTGGGTTTGCATGAACTGCGACTGGGCCTGGGCAAGCACCTGGAGGCTATCCAGGGATTGCGCAATGTCCAGTTCCGCACCTTGCCGCTGCTCGATCATTCACTGTTCCTCGACGCGAGCCGACAGGCCTTCGCCGAGCAACTGATCGAGCATCTCCGGTGGATGTCGATGGACAGCTCCGAGACGTCGGATACGCCCGAGGCAGCCATATCGTTCACGCCAGTGACCCAGCGCGCGGCGTAGACCGCGCGGGGCAGGCACCAACGCTTCCCAAACAGGAACGGGAACTCATCGATGCCCAATCTTCGACGCAGTTTTCTGGCAACGCTTGGCGCCCTGACCGGCGCGGGCGTGGCCACCGCCGCCGGTGCGCGCGATCTGGGTGCTCCAGCCAACCCGAAGTCAGACGCCGCGGAGAAGGTGGTGTCCGTTGCCGACTTTCCGGGGCTGGACGGCACCGGAAAGTCGCCTTCGGATGAGGCTTTCCGCGCAGCGCTGCAAGCCGTAGCCGGCCAGGTGCATGCGCCGGCATTCGGCGAGAACCCGAACAACATCGGCGGCGCGCGAATCGTCGTGCCTCGCGGCACCTATCTGCTGACCAGGCCCGGCGTGCTGTTCAATGCCAGGCAGTTTCCCAGCCGCACATGCGGCTTCACGATCGAGGGCGATGGCCCGCCGGGCACCGTTGTCATCCTCTACAAGCCGGGCCGCGACGGCTCGGGGGCGTTGTTCAACAACCAGGACAAGGCGCTGGGCGTGCGGCTGCGCAACCTGCAATTCCATGGCATGGACGCCAGGAGCGACCTGATCACGAGCGTGAGTTCCGGCGGCGCGCAGGACTATGCCTTCGACGATTGCATGTTCACCGGAACGTGGCGCTACGGCGTTGACCTGACCGGTGACAACTGCAATAGCGAGTGGAAGTTCTGGCGCTGCACCTGGGCCGGCACGTGGGATTCGTTCCTGCACGTGGGCGAGAAAAACACGTCAGACCAGTTCCTGAACTACTGGTTCGAGCATTGCCGGTACTGGTGCTCCAGCCCATGGATCGACATGCGCCGAGGCGGCCATATCAAGCTGACCGACTGCGATGTGAGCGGCTACGAGCCGTCGACACAGACGTACCTGTTCAATCTGCGCGGCAACAACCATGCAATGGGTGTCTGCTCGTTCAAGGCCCACGGTTTGCGAGTGGAGCAGAAGTCGCGCAACGCCGGCCTGATGCTGTGCGAATGGGAGCAGGGCAATATCGGCTTTCGGGAATGCGATTTCGGCTCGCAGGGGTTTCGCCCGTTTGCGGCCGATACCGTTTCCGCAGTGTTTTCACCGGGCAACACGGCGGGCGCGCAAGTCGTGTTCGACAATTGCCAGATCATGGGACGCCACCAGTATGTCTCGGGCAACACGCCGGCTGCGCAGGGGCGGGCGGTCTATCGCAACTGCGATTTCGTGAACTACACCTATCCCGACGAAGCATTGATGTTCTCGGAGGCCAACAACCTCGCTGGCAATCGCCGCGTGGTGACGCTGGAAGGCTGCCGTGGCAAGGGGGCGGCGAACGTGTATGCCGATGCCGAGATTGGCTGGCACGTGGCCGCATCGGCCGCCGTCAGGACCAAGGTCATGGCACTCAGGGTGGCGCGTGGCCAGCGTGGGTCCATGCCGACGGCGATCCTGCCGCTCAATGCGGTCGTCACGCGCGTCGTCTTCGATACCGCGGGCGACAGGGGGAGCTACGCCATCGTGAGCGGCGATGCCACCAAACTGTCCGTATTCAAGGCAAGCGGGCCGGCCGAGGAACGGCTGCCTTTCCGCTGCAACACGCGGCAGCGCTGCACGCTGACCCTCACGCCCGGGTCGGACCCGGGCACAGAGGTTGTGGCACTGATCGAATACATCGGCTAGGCGGCGATCAGCCGCCGCGTTCAAAGCTTGGCGCGACGGGCGAGCAGGTTCCAGTAGCGTACCGGGAACAGTCTTTCGAGCCACGACATCACGACCGCGTCCGAGCCGACCAGCACGCGGGCGCTACGCTTCTCGATACCGCGCACGATGATGTCGGCCGCCTTCGGCGGCGGCATCCGCAGCATCTTCTGCGAGTTCGCGAGGCGCTCCTGCATTTGCGCTTGCGGAATGTCCGCGGACACGCGCGCATTCCGGGCGATTGATGTGGCAATGCCGCCGGGGTGGACGACGGTGACGCCAACGCGGCTGTCGGCCAGTTCATGGCGCAGTGCATTGGAGAACCCGCGCACGGCGAACTTGCTGGCCGAGTAGGCACTCTGCCCCGGCGGCGAGATCAGGCCGAACAGGCTGGAGATGTTGACGATGCGGGCGTCGTCGCTGCGATGCAGCAATGGGAGGAAGGCCCGCGTCATGCGCACCACGCCATGGAAGTTGATCGCCATGACCCAATCGAAGTCAGTCTCGCTGACCTGTTCAAAGCTGCCGGCCAGCGCCACACCGGCATTGTTGACGAGGAGATCGATGCGATCGTGGTGGGCCAGCACCGTTTGCGGAAAGGCCGCCACCGCGTCGCGGTCGGCCACGTCAAGGGTGTGGAGACTGACTTTCACGCTGTTCAGTTCCGGCAGCGCGGCGGTCTCGGCGAGCCCTTCCTGATTGCGGTCCGCAAGCGCCAGATGACAGCCGCGCTGCGCCAGCGCCTGTGCCACGGCGCGGCCGATCCCGCTGCCGGCGCCGGTGACGACGGCGACCTTGCCCTGGAGTTGCATCTTCGCGCCGCGGTTGTCCTGATTGGATTGCGTCATCGACTTGTCTCCCCTATATGATTTGTGCCCAGATTATGGAGCAGGGCGCGCTGGTCACCAGCCCATTTCGACCGACGTCAGGGAAAACACGCCCCCGCATCGGGGAGTGCCTGCACGATATTTGAGGATTGAAGAGGTAGACTCCGCGAAAGATCATTCAGGAGGGAGCCCATGTCGTCGATGCATGAGAAGCGCCCGGGCGTGCGCCGCCTGACGGTCTACGCCGGGGTGGCACTCACGATCCAGATTCTGGTCCTGGGGATATGGATCATCCGGTTCTACATTCTCGGGGACCAATCGGCCCCCATGCTCGGCATCGACTTCGCGATCTTCTGGTCCGCCGCAAAGGTTGCCGTGGAACATGGGGCGGCCTCGGTATTCTCGCCGGAGTGGATGCTGCCCATGGAACGCGCCTTGGGGCTCAGCGACTATTCGGCATGGCCGTATCCGCCCACGTTCCTGCTGGTGGTCTTGCCGTTGGGGCAACTGCCCTTTGGTGCGGCGCTGATCCTGTATTCAGTGCTCGGCCTGCTCGTCTATGGCGCCGTGCTGCTGCGCATCTGTCGCGGTATCGACCGTGGGTATCTGTCGCTGCTGCTGGCGTTCCCGGGGGCTGCCATTGCCATCGGGCTTGGTCAAAACTCCCTGTTCACGCTCGCTGCTGCCGGCGCGGCGCTGGCACTGCTCGAAGTCGAGGCGGCGCTTGCGGGGGTATGCATCGCCGTGCTGGCGATCAAGCCGCAATTCGGTATCCTGTTTCCGCTGGCGCTCATCTGCGGCAGGCATTGGAAGGTGTTTGGCGTCTCGGCGCTTTGCACTGCCGTTTTCGTTGGCGCCAGCGTCGTGCTGCTCGGGCAGGACGCATGGCGCGCGTTTGCAGCGTTCCTGCCGCAATTCGGCACGCTGGCGGTGGAGCAAGGCGGCAACATGATGTGGCCGGGGATGCCAACCGCTTTCGCGCTGGGCCGTAGCATCGGCCTCTCTGTCAACGGCGCCTACCTGTTGCACGGCCTCGTCGCAGCACCGGCGGTTCTTGCGATGGCGTTCCTCTGGGCGCAGCGCGCCAGATTCGAGCTACGGGCGGCCTCGTTCATCCTTGCCACGTTGCTGCTGCAACCCTACGTCATGTTCTACGACCTGGCCTGGCTTATCTTGCCGATGGCCTTTCTTCTGCGCGATGGCAACAGGTTGCCGCTGTCGCCCCTAGGATGGATCGTCTTCGCCTTGGCCTGGGTGGCGCCGGCTCAGGCGCTGCTATCCGCGTATCTGCACCAGTATCTCAACGTGCTTCCCATCGTCATGATCGCCTTGCTCGTCATGCTGGTCCGGCGGCATCTGGCGATGACAGCGGTCGCGCCCGCTTATCAGCCATGACGATGCGCCAGCAGGCGCGTAGCGATGAGCGAAAAGACAAGGCCGCTTCCGAAGAAGCGGCCTTGTCTTTCCTGGCGTGGTTCACGCCTGCTTGGCGTGATCGTGGCCGTAGCGGTTCAGGTAGCGGTACTTGCCGAAGTGGTAATGCGAGCGGTACCAGCGTCCTTCGATCTTGAGCCCATTGAACAGCACGCCCTTGATCTCGCCACCTGTCTGCTCGACCAGGCGGCGTGCGGCGGTAAGTTCGGCGGTCGTGGTCTTGTCAGCGCGAGCCACCATGAACACCGCGCCGGCCTTCGGCGCCAGGATACCGGCATCGGATGCCGCCAGAACCGGAGGCGTGTCGATCAGCACGAGGTCATAGCGTGAACGCAGCTCTGCGAGCAGAGTGTCCATGCCGGGGCTCTGCAGCAGGTCTGCCGCAAGCGGCGGCTCCGCGCCGGTAGCGATGAAGTCCACACCGGGCGCCACGTCGTGCTGGATGACCTGGTCGAGCCGCGTGCCGGTCAGAGCCTCGGTCAGGCCGGGTTTGCGCGACACATTGAAGCGCTCGTTGAGCAGACCACGGCGCAGGTCGCTGTCGACCAGAATCACCTTGCGCCCGGCGGCGGCCGCGACCACAGCGAAGTTGACGCTGACAAACGACTTGCCGGCCTCGGGCGACGGGCCCGTGAAGACCACGACGTTGTTGCGCTGCGCGGAGAGCAGCGCGAACTGCAATGCCGTGCGGAACGCACGCAGGCTTTCGATGGCCGGATCGTCCGGCTGGTCGAGTGCCAGCACATCGCCGCCGCTCTCCTTGTTGCGTGCCAGGCGGGCCTGGTTCGGACTCATGGGAATCGTGGCGTAGACGGTCATGCCGCATTGCGTCTCGATCTCTTCGGCGTCGGTGATGCCGCCATCGAAGACGCGGCGCACCCCAACCGCGAGCAGTCCCATGACGACAGCCATCGCCACCGATACGCCCGTGACCAGCATCCGGTTTGGACGCACCGGCTTGATCGGCACGTCGGCGGCGTCGATCAGGCGTGCCGTGCCGACCTTGCTGGCCTTCAGCAGCCGCAGTTGCTGCACGTCATTGAGCAAGGACTGGTAAAGCTCCGTGTTGACCTTCACATCGCGCATCAGGCGCACCACGTCCTGTTCCACGTCTGGCAGCTTCTGGATCTTGCCGGAGACGCCGTTGAGCTGCGCGGTCAGGCCTGCGATCTGGCTATCCAGGATTTCGATCGTGGGGTGATTCGCGGTAAAGCGCACGATCAGTTCCTGGCGCTTCTGACGCAGTTCCTGCAGCTTGCCCTGGATCTGCACCGACTGCGCCAGGATCAGCTTCGATTCCTCGCTGAGGTCGATCGTGCCGCGCTGGTTGCGCATCGCGTTGTAGCGTGCCTCGGAGGTCTCCATCTGCTGCTTGAGCTGCGGCAGCTGGCTTTCGAGGAAGTTCACCGACTTCTCGGCTTCCGCGGCCTTGCGGCGCAGGTTCTGGTCCACGTACTCGCTGGCGATCTCATTCAGGATGGCGGCGGCGGTGACGGCCGATGTGTCCTCCAGCGCCACGCCGATCACGCCGCTCTGCTTGCCGCGCTCGCCGATCATCAACTGGTCCTGCAGGTTGGCGATGGCGGTGGCGCGTGGCACGCGGCGCACGCGGAACTGGGTGCCGGCGTGTGCGTCCAGCTGACTGATGTCGATCGAGACGGTGCCGCTGTCGGTGGCCACCGTCAGCGGCTGGCCGACCGTGCCTTCGGCGGATTTCTCGCTGCTGGCGAACTCGAGCCGGTACTTGCTGTCGCCCAGCGCGGTCACGACCATGCGGCGGTCTTCCATCTGTTCGGGCACGTCGAGCCGGTCGACTACGATCGATTCGCTGCCCCAGGCGAACCCGCCAAAGCCGAACAGCCCCGGCTTCGACAGCTCCTTGTTGTAGCTGGCGATCGATGCGCCGATAAGCGGGAAATAGCGTGGCTTGGCGTCGATGTCGAGACGCAGCGTTTCCACTGCCTTGCCCACCACCGCGCGTGAGCGCAGCAGTTCCATCTCAGCCGTGGCTGCCGGTTTCACGTCGAGCCCCGGCGAAATGCTGGCGATCAGCTTGCTCGCGTTATTGGTCGGGTTGGATTCCTCCACCTGGACCATGATGTCGGCGCGGTAGATCGGGCGGGCCATCAGCGCGTACAACAGGCCGACGCCGAGGATCGTCCCCGCGACGACGAGGAAGGTCCAGCGATAGCGAATCAGCACATCGACATAGGACGTCATGTCGACGGCGTTGTCGCTTTCCTCCCATGGCTCTGGCGAGGGCTCTCGGAAATGCCTTACGTTACTCATCATGCCCCTCCGTGGCGGTGTGCCGGTTCTGCCGCATGAATTCTTGCCGACCAGGATTCAACCCCCATCTTGATCAGCCCAAGCGCGATGACGAACATGCTCATCGATCCGCTGAACGGATCTGGCACGTCGGTTTGTTCCTGTTCGCACAGGCGATAGGTCTTGCCGCGCGCCTGGGGGTACATGTCCTCCAGCGCGTCGCGTTGCTCTTCATCCATGACCAGCACGAGGTCCGCGCCGGCGACGAGCGCGGCGCTCACGGCGCGCGCGCGGTGGTCGGTCAGATCGCTGCCCTCCACCGCCAGCAGGCGCACCGCGCGCGGATCGGCCGCGGCGCCTACCGGGGGTGCCAGGCCCGCCGACAGCACGCGGCACTGCGGCAGCGCGCGGCCAAGCAGTGCCGCCGCCATCGGGCTGCGGCACCGGTTGCCGATACACACCACGAGGATCGACCGGATGAATGCGGCTTCCTTTTCCTCTCTCATGACTTCCATGTCTTATGGCTTGACAATGGTGGCCGTGCCGACGACCGGCTGGATCAGCAGCGTCATCACACGGCTCCAGCGCACGAGGTCACGGGCATCCACGTAGACCACGTCCTTGGGTTCGAGCTCGAAGCTCTCGGCGATGGCCAGTGCCACCGGCGAGGTGCCGTCGAGGTGGTACACCTTCGGCTTGCCGTCGGTGGCCCGGCGAATCACGAAGATCTGTTCGGCGTTGGCCGACGACGGATTCACGCCACCGGCATCGCCCAGCGCTTCGTTCAGCGTCATGCGGCCGTTACGCATCAGCAGCGACGAGGGCTTGACCACCTCGCCTGTCACGAAGATCTTGCTGTCTTCGCGTTGCTCCACGCGAACGATGTCGCCCGATTGCAGCAGAATCCGCGCGGGGTCTGTGCCCTTGGCCAGCAGTGCCGGAATGTTGACGTACCAGCTGCGTTCACCACGTGTGACACGGACGCGGCTGTTGTCGCCGGTCAGGTTAAGCACGCCGCCGGCGCGGTTCAGCGCCTCGACCAGTGTCATTGGCGCATCGTCGATGGCCAGCATCCCCGGGGTCTTGACTTCCCCATCCACGTAGACGCGCTGGCTGCGGAATCCGAGCACGCGCACGGTCATCTGCGGGTCACGCACCACGCGCGACAGAATGCGCGCCATCTCATCGCGGACTTCGTTGGCGGTCTTGCCCGCCACCCGCATCACCCCGGCGTAGGGAAACTGGATATCGCCTGCGGGGCTGACCACGTACCCAGGCATGTTGGAGCCACCGCTCGACGTCGGGATCTCGAAGGCCGCGCCGATGCTGTACGTCTGCGTCGGGAACACGAGTTCGGGGTGGTCCCAGACCACGACCGAGATGATGTCGCCAGGGCCGATACGATAAGGCGTTGGTGTGCCGTACAGGTCCTCCACGCCGGCATTGGTCGGCTTGGAGTGCGCCTGCTGTTCGTGCACGAGGTCGAGCGTGATGGGTGTGACATCAGGCATCGCGTTCGGGCTCACCGCATTGACCGGCGCACTGGAGCTGAACTGCATCCCCGGAGACACCGCGCACGCGCTCAGCAGCAGCGCCGCGCAGGCCATGGCAAGCGTGGCTCCCAGCGCATGAAACGATCCGGCATCCTGCCTGCAGGTGGCGTGGTCAGGGCATCTCTTCACGGCATCCTCTCCGCAGTCGTTGAAACGAGCGCGGACATCGCAGTCCCGCGCATTTACGTGCATCGTAGGAGCCTGCAATGTGCGCTATCGGTGCGTTTCACCACATTGACGTCCGAAGGACTGCCCCAATGGCCCTTGTCGCGCCGATGTGTTGCGCGGCGCACGGAAGGCCCCTTGACGTGCCGCGTATCGTTCGCACCACTGGCCGCGCATCCGGCCCGTCGGCGCATTCTTGCCGCACCAAAAACAAGGAGGGGGAAGCATGAAGGGCGTGATCATCAACGCCGACGATTTCGGCTATGACGACGATACGTTTCAGGCCACCGTTGCCTGCTTCGACGCTGGGCTGCTGACCAGCGCGACGATCCTGGCGGGCAGCCCGGCGACAGCACGCGCGTGCCAGTACGCGCGAGACAATCACAGCCGGTTCTCGTTCGGGCTGCACTTCAATATCGTGGAAGGGCGGCGCCCGCATGGCGCGTCCTCCACGCTGTGCCGCAAGGACGGCTCGCTGTTCCCGCCAAAGATCCAGCGCGCCCGCGCGATGGCGGGCCTGATCGATGCCGCCGATATCCGGCGCGAGTTCCGGCTCCAGCTTGACGAGCTGCGCGATCACGGCGTGAACGTGTCGCACGTCGATGGGCATGGCCATCTGCACAAGTACCCCGCCGTCATGCGGGTGCTGCGCGACGAAATGCTGCGCGCCGGCATCGAGCGTGTCCGGCCGCCGCAGAACTGCTACTTCCTGAAGAACCACATGCGCGGCGCGATGAACGTGATGCTGCTGCGCCACTTCAACGGCCTGCGCAGCCCGGACTTCTACGTGGGCGCGGATACGCGTCAGCAGGGATGGGCGCTGCGGTTGCCGGCGATGCTGCCGGAAGGCGTGACCGAGATGTCGGTGCACCCGGGATTCGCCGAGCCATGGCGCCGGGAGGAGGGCGAGCCGCTGATGCATCCGACGCCCCTTGCCACCGCGTTCAGGCAGGCCGGGGTCGTGTTGATGCGCTATCACGACATCTGACCGGTAATCTGACTCGCCCTTGCCGCTGCCCCGGTCAGTCGGGGCAGTGGCTGATATCCGCCACCGCGCGCGCCAGAACGGCCTCGGCGCGTCCGCGCTGAGCCTGGAAGTCGGCGAGCAGCGCCGCACGTTTCGATTCGGCCTGCGATTCGGCCTGCGAGTGCGCGAGCATCATGTTCCGCAGGTAAGCGATGGCGGCTTCGGCAAAGTCCGCGTCGGCCGGCACCAGCACGCCATTGCGCTCGTCGATCATGGACCCGATACAGCCACGGTCATGCGCAACGACGGGCACACCATGGCTGTGCGCTTCAAGCACGATCAGCGGGGCTGCTTCGTTGTGATAGGTCGTCGGGAACATCAGCACGTCGATATCCTGGAAGAACGCCTCCTTCTCCGTGCCATGAATCGGACCGAGGTAGCGCGTGCAGGGCGTGCGGGCCAGTTCCGTGTCGAACCTCGCGCGGATATCGCGTGCCACTGGCCCTGCGATCCGGGCGCAAACCGGGATGCCGATCTCCTGCGCCAGTCGCACTACCTCCAGGAATGTGAAGATGCCCTTGGCGGCGGTGATGTTCGACAGGAAGCCGACGTTGATCGCTTCCGAATGCCGGCGAGCCGGTGCCTCTGTCGATGTCGTTGCAGGCAGGTCGATGAGGCTCAGGTTGGACAGTACCTGGACACGGTCCGGGGTCAGCCGGTAGAGGCGGGCCAGCTCCGCGCGCATCCGGTCGCACAGCGTCAGATGCCTGCCGCGCGGCGCGCAACGCAGGATCAGGCGCGTGTACCACGTGGGCCGGTTGATGTACGCGAAGCTGTGATGATGGAAGTAGATGTCCATGCCAGACCAGTGCGCCAGTGCCACGAAAGGCGCGTCGAGCAGTTGGCCAAGGCCGCCCGAGAGCCCCATGTACAGCGTATGCGGCCGGTTGCCGGGCTTGCGGTTCGTCACGAGCCGGACCATGCGCCAGAGTTGCCGTGCGCGATTGCCCAGCGCCTGCAGACCGCCAAACCGGCCGCCGAACCGGCCGGACGCCCGTGGCGCGACGTCCAGCACCACGACTGGCGCGTGCTGGCGAATCTGGTCCACCATGCGTTGGTTCGACGCGGAGAAGCCGTGATGTGGCGGCGGAAGCGGCCCGAGGAACAGCACTGGCCGCGCAACTGTTGATGGTGCGCCAGCCTGCGCGAGAGACTGCGCCGGCGATGGCGGGATGTCATCGTCGACTGGCTGCCGGGCGATGGGACCGAGGGTGTTGGGTATCGTCATGTTCGGGCCCTCTTCAGTATCTTCTGGCAGCCTTTGATGATGGATCGGCCGGCGCGGGCAGGCGTGTACTTTCGCACCACATCAACGCAGTTCCGCATGGTGGCCTGGACGTCGGCGAAGCTGCTGGTCGCCTTCAACAGCACGCGCGCCAGATCGTCGACGTCGCGCGTGACGAACGTATGGCCCGTGCGGCCTTCCTTGATCAGTTCGGGGATGCAACCGCAGCAATCGCTGACCACTGCCGGGCAGCCATAGTTGAGCGCTTCGTTCACGACCAGGCCCCAGGCTTCCGTGTGGCTCGGCAGTACCAGGCACGTCGCGCGCGAGTACTGCTGCGCCAGTTGATCGATATCCATGGCGCCCAGGAACTGCGCGGCATCGCCAAGGCCCAGTGAACGGGCCAGTTCCGGCAACTGGTCGGCCTCGACGACCGGTCCCGCCAGTACCAGCGTGGCGGCCGGCAATTGCCTGCGCACTTCCACGAACGCTCGGAGCAGATCCTCGATGCCCTTGGCGCGGCATACCAGGCCCGCGAACAGGAAACGTGGCGCCTCCGCTGGCGGCGCGTTGGCGATACGTATTCGGTTGGCTTCGGCAGCGTTGTACGAGTGCGGCAGCGCGGCGGCCTGACAATGGCAGATGACTTTCGTGGGGTCGGCACCCATCGCGATCGCATACTCGGCGGAGCGTCGGCCGTAGACGAACACGCCATCGCACCGGCTGAAGAAGAACCGCTTCAGCCGCCGCTTCATCGGATGGTCGGCCTGGTCCTGGATGGTGGAATCGCAGAACACGGCACGACGCTTGCCACTCAACATGCACGCTACCAGCATTGCCCAGAACTCCACGCGATGGTAGCCAGGCATCAGGATCAGACGGTTCTTCGAACGCCAGACCTCGCGCATGAGCCGCAGCGACATCTTCCACGTCGGAATCGCCTCGTACGGTTCATCGAAAAGAATCTCGTACGGGTACCGGTGATAACTGGTGTCGACGCCGCTGTAGGCCGTGCGCCCGTATCCCGTGGACGAGATATGGAAGAAGCGCACCTTATGCCCGGCTTTGTGTGCGTGAGAGAAAGCTTCGCTGAATACGGCTCCCTTGTACCTAGGCCATAGGATGTTGTGATAGATGTCGATCATTGGCAGCCATGAGTTCCCTGTTTGGTTTCCGCGTTCCCGTTATCTAGTTGACTTGAGCGGAATCTAGTTCTGATGGCGCGGCCGCCTGCGAATGCGGACGCGTCTGGTTCTGCGAGGCGGTGTCCAGGCGCGGCCGCAACGGCCGGCAAGGACTGCCCACGCAGAGCATGCCGGCAGGCATGTCGGTGAATACCGCGCTGCGGGCGCCGATTACGGCCCCTTTGCCGATGCTGACGCCAGGCGCGATAAAGGTGTGACTGGCCACCCACGCCTCGTCCGCGATGCGGATAGGGCGTCCCCGGATGGCGAAGTCGCTGCTGCGGTAGTCATGGTCGCCGCCGCACAGGTAGCTGAACTGGGATACCACCGCGTGATCGCCGATCTCGATCTCGGCCAGGCTGTACAGCTCGGCGCCGTCACCGATCCACGCGTAGTCGCCGATGCTGACCTTCCACGGATAGGTGATGCGGACGCTGGGCCGGATGACGACGTGATGGCCCACGCGGGCGCCAAAGCGGCGCAACAGCCAGCAGCGGAATCCGTTGGCGAAATGCGGAGAGTGATGAAAGAACAGGCTCTGGACACACCACCACAGTTGCACGACAACGGCGGAGCGGCCACGGAAGCCGGGTGGCATGCGGAAAGTCGACAGGTCCTGAAACATACAGCAGGCTCCTAATGCCGGGCTGGAACCAGCCCGAGCCTTGTTCCCGGTCAGGCCGGTGACGATGGTTTCATCATGGCCCCGCGCTGGCGTACGTACCGTACGCCAGACCACAAAGCGGTCACATGACGTGTGCCCGGCCTTATTTCCCGGCGAGGTCGGCGGCGGCCTGATCGGCCACGCCACGTGGGGCACGCAATCGCAGCAACGTTCGCTCGAATTCCGCCAGCACGGCGTCCCGGTCGAGATGGGCGGCTGCCCACGCCTTTCCGGCCGACCCGAGTGCCTGACGGCGCGGCGGATCGTCGGCCAGCGCCGCGATGGCATCGGCCATTGCCACGCTGTTGCCGGGTTCGACCAGCGAGCCGAACTGAATGACCAGCTTGCCCAGCTCGGTGTCCGGTGCAGCAGTGGCCACCACGGGTTTTCCGCTGGCGAGCATGTTCGTGAGCTTGGACGGCAGCACGAGGTCGGCGGCGTCGGCCCGCTGGGGCATCAGGTGGATGTCGGCGCAATCGAGCAGCGCCGGGAAGTCTTCGGCCGATTGCAGCGGGAGGAAATGCACGCGTGCCAGGCCTTCGCATTGCGTGCGCAATGCCGGCACTCCGGCGCCCGCGCCGCAGATGATGAAATGAAGGTCATCGCGCGAGCACAGGTGCCGCGCCGCGTCGGCCAAGATCTCGATGCCCTGCTTGGTGCCGATGGTGCCGGAATACAGCGCCACGACGGCGTTCGCCGGTATTCCAAGGCGTGCGCGGAAATCCGCGTCGCCTCGGCGCGCTAGTGCCGCCAGATCTACCCAGTTGGGCAGCATGGACACGCGCGTGGCGTCCACGCCTTTCTGGCGTGCCAGTGCCACCATCGTGTGCGAGATCGATGACACATGGTCATAGCGCCGCATGATGAAGCGCTCGAACGTACTCGCCATGCGTTGCGGCAGGCCGCCCTTGAGCAGCCCCAGCTTGAAGGCGGCATCGACCTCGTAGTCCTGGATATGCAGCCATGCCTTCGCGCCGGTGAGCCGGGCGAACAACAGCGTCGCGGGGCTGCAGAACAATGGCGGCTCGACGGTGAACACCACGTCGGGGCGCCATGCCACTTGGCGTGCCAGCCATCCAAGACTGGTGACGGCGAACGACGCGAGATGCAGCAGTCGCTTCACGCCGGACGGACGCTCGGGCACCCACAGCGGCGCGCGCATGACGTCGACGGCGTGGCGCATCTCGCGCCGGTAGCGCAGGCCCCGGTATGCCCGGTCGATCTTCCAGGCAGGGTAATAGGGCGGCGCCGTGATCACGCGCACCTGGTGCCCGCGCGCGGCAAGCCATTCGGCCTGCTCTCCGGTGTACTTGCCGATACCAGTCAGTTCCGGCGCGTAGTTGAGGCAATAAAGCAGGATTTTCATCGGTCTACTTCAGTACTGCCACCCCGGGCTGGTCAGGGTGGAGGTATCCATTCGGGATCCACCGTTGGTCAGTGCGACAAGGCGGCTCATTCACGTGCGAAGTGTAGGGAGAGTCGCCGGAAGGGAACGTTCGCCTCCGCACGCACGCGCCAGCGCCTGGCACGGTTGTGCGCGAGCGAACAGAAGCCAATGGGTCAGGGGACTAGGCTCCAATGCCGGGCGGTCCTGCATCGTGCGTGTCCGCGCGTCCCCATTTTCCAAGCCGATGCCATGAGCGGCATCGGCGAACATCAATCTGAAGCCTGGCCATCTGGAGGTATGTGTGACGACCATCAAGGGGGAGTTGCTGGAGGGTGAAACCGAAACCGGGATGGCGGCGGCCGCGCAAGGCGGGCAGTACGGCGCGGCCGCGGAGCGGGCCAGCGAGGCCAAGCGGGCATTGCGCCTGGCCGTGGCAAGCTCGATGGTGTCGAAGGTTTGCAGCATCGGCTTGCAGGCCGTCAGCATTCCGCTCTTCGCCCGGGTGCTGGACACCGACGATTTCAGCGCGATGATGGTCTACTTCGGCGTGACGGCATGGCTGTCGCTGGTGGCGATCGGTATCTGGCCGACCGTCACCTCCATCGCTGCCGACGATCGGCGGCGCGGGCAACTGGCAGGTGTTCTGACGGTGTCGTGGGTGGGGCTGTCGGCGATCTTCGCGTCGCTGATCGTGCTGGTGCTGGTCCTGCGGCCGGTACTCGAACAGAGTGGCATCAACCTGTTCTCCGCCAGGCACTACAGTCTCTTCACCGCGGCGCTGGTCTGCTATGCGATGCTGACTGTGCTCTCCGTGGGCGAGGCGGTAAACCAGGGGCAGCATCGTCAGCATGTGAACAACCTGATTACCGCGGCGGGCAGCATTCTGAATGTCGTGTTCATTCTGCTGGTGACCTATTTCCGCCCGCCCGGCGAGGAACATGTCGATGTGACGTTGCTGTTCGTGGCCAGCCAGGCCGGTTTCATCCTGATCCGCGTCGTGAACATGATCGGCGTGGTGGTACGCGCCGGATGGCCTCATGCGTTTCCTGGCAAGGCGTTCGCGCGCGAACTGGCACGCAATTCCTGGTCGCTCCTGCAGGCGCAACTGGCTGTGGTTTTCCTGCAGCAGGGCGCGGTGCTGCTGTGCTACGAAACCGACATGCCGCGCGATGCCGCGCTGCTCGCCTTGCTCTTTCGCGCCAACCTGCTGCTGCATAGCTTTGTCTACATGATCAACCAGCCGCTCTGGCCGATCATTCACCGCAACATGCTGGCGGGCGACTGGCAGTGGGTGATCAGGATCTATCGCAAGCTGGCCACGTGCTATGTGGCCTATGGGCTGCTGGCCATCATTGGCGCGGCATTCGTTGGTGGCGCGGCGGTGTCGCTGTGGACGGCCGGTGAATACCCGATCTCCAACAAGCTGGCAACGCTGTGCGCGGTCTACTTTGCCCTGCTGGTAACCTCGGCGGCGAGCACTCCGGTACTGATGGGCGCGAAGGCGTTCGTCAGCCTGGGGAACATCGGAATGGCCGAGTTTCTGGCTGCAGGCGTGCTCTGCACCATCCTGTACTTCGCCGATGCGGTCAGCTTCCCGCATGTGGTGGAGGCGCTGATCGCGGCCAATGCCATGACCGCTCTCTGGATGATGCCGACGCAGGCCATCGTGCGACTGAGCCGGGGCTCGCTGGATGCGCAGCACTGAGACGTTGGCTGACGCTCCGGCAGTGCCGGAGCGTGGCATGGGCAATGCGAGGGGAGGGACCCGCCTGGGTTCGCTTCGATTTCGCCGACGTAGATGCTGGCGGGTCCTGCAAACGCAATCGAAGCGAATCGACTAGATGGCCGGACGGACCGGCGTGGGGCCTAGCGGGCGAACATTGCGGGAGCGCCGGGTATGGAGCCTGCGCTTGCCGGAAACGAACCAGCCGATGGTGAGGAACGCCATCAAGGCGCCGCTGCCGTAGGCCATGGCAATCATCAGTGCGCCGCGCAGCGCGAAGATCAGGAAGATCGAGAAATAGATACCGGCGGGCAGCGCCATGATGCCGCCGCTACGGCAGAGCTTGTCCAGCAGCCGCACGATAAACGCCAGGGCAATTGCGTAGGCGATCACGCCAAATGCGAAGAAATCGATGTAGGCCTCCGCGATCAGCGGCGCCGACAGGTTGTCGAAATCGAGCTTGTAGTACGCCATCAGGAACTGGCCGATCTCGATGCCTGTGGCGAGCGGTTTGGTTTCCCAAAGCGTGTGTGGCACGAAGAAAAGCAGGCTGCCCGCCAGCTGGTGGCCATAGCTCAGGCCGTCGCGGTTCACCATCTCGATGACCGTGGCGATGTTGGCCCAGGCGTCGTAGTGCAGATCAAGGAAGTGCGAGAAATACAGCCACGGATCGAGGATCTCCGAAGGCTGCCATGCCGACAGGTCGGTGTGCGTGAAGATCGACAGCAACGGAAAGAAGACGCCGGTCAGAAGCACGAGCGTCGACACCAGGCGGCGAGGCGTGCGGGAGAACCACGGCATCAGCATCAGCAACAGGCTCAGGTAGATCGGCCCGATGGCGTTGCGCTTCTCGATCAGCGGATTCTGCGTGATCAGCACACAGGCCAGCACGAACAGCGTGACCAGCAGCCAGAACGGCTGGCGCAGCAGCTTGCGCCCCTTCACGTTGACCAGCATCAGCAGCATCGGCACCGGCATGAAGCAGAGGTACTTCTGCACCAGAAGGTACTGCGGCGTGGCTTCAATCACTTCAGACTGCGCGCGCAGGTCGATGGTCTGCCAGGACAGCATTGCGGCGACTGCCGCCACGCCCAGCAGCACGAACGTGCGCGGCGCGTTCAGGCGCAGCGTGCGCACGAACGTGGGCGGACGTGGCCGACGTGTGCGCGACCGATGCTGGTCGCGCCGCTGCATGTAGTACCGCGTGGCAACGTAGGTCATCACGAACAGCGTGCAGAGCAGGTTGGTGCTCACCGCCAGGCTTTCCTCGAGCGTGGCCGTGTTGACCATATGCCATTCGTAATAGGCGCGCTGCACGGAGGGGGCTACGACGAGAAACAGCGTCTCGAAGAGCAGCACGCTAGAGTTCGCCAGCGATGGGACGCGTTCCCGCACGTGCAGCAACCAGTGGATGATGACCATCGCGGTCAGCATCAGGGTCGACAGCAGCAGCATCGGCGAGTCCATATGCGATATCGCATGGCAGTAGCCGACGATCAGCAACAGCGTCGCCGCCAGCAGGGTGTCCCATACGAAGTTGCGCTGCAGACGCATGTTGGTCTCCCGGGAGTCGCTTGGCTTCGTTCGAACCGCTAGGTTGGCGTGGCCAGCGCTTCCGGCTCGACGCTGAGCCGTCCGCTCGAAAGCGCCTCCTGGTAGGTCGATCGCAGGCCGGATTCCAGCGACACCTGCGGCTGCCAGCCGGTTGCGTTGATAAGGCCGCAGTCGAGCATCTTGCGTGGCGTGCCGTCTGGGCGCGTCGGGTCGAACGCGATGTTGCCGCGATAGCCGACCACGCGCGCGATCAGCAGCGCCAGCTGTCGAATCGAGACTTCTTCGCCGCTCCCGACGTTCAGGAATCCGGCGCCCTGCGTATGCGCCCGGTACGATGCCTGGGGCAGGTCCATCACATGCAGGCAGGCGTGGGCGAGGTCGTCGGCGTGAAGGAATTCGCGCATCGGCGCACCGGAGCCCCACACGGCGACCTCCGGCGCATCCGCCAGCCTGGCCTCGTGGATGCGTCGGATCAATGCCGGGATGACGTGGCTGTTCTCGGGATGGTAGTTGTCGCCCGGACCATAGAGGTTCGTGGGCATCACGCTCCGGTAGTCGACGCCGTATTGGCGGTTGTAGCTGTCGCACATCATCATGCCGGCGATCTTGGCGATCGCGTATGGCGCGTTGGTGGGCTCGAGCGCGCCGGTCAGCAACGCCGATTCCTGGATGGGCTGCGACGCGAACTTCGGATAGATGCAACTCGAACCCAGGAACAGCAACTGCTCGACACCGCCGCGCCAGGCTTCGTGAATCACGTTGGCCGCGATCGTCAGGTTCTGCTGGATGAACTCGGCGGGATAGACGTTATTGGCATGGATGCCGCCCACGCGCGCGGCCGCCAGGTAGACCTGGGAGATCCGTTCGGTGGCGAAGAAATGGCGCACGTCCCGCTGTTCGGTCAGATCCAGTTCGCGGTGGGTGCGCAGGACCAGTTCCACGTCGCCACGCGCGGCCAGCGCGCGCACGATCGCGGAACCGACCATGCCGCGATGGCCGGCCACGAACACTCTCGGGCGTGCGTCACTCATGGTAGTCATAGGTTCTGAAGCCGGCCATCTTGACCAGCGCGTCACGCCGCGCGGCCACGAAGTCCGCTTCGATCATTTCGTGCACTAGTTCGTCGAACGTGATGCGTGGGGACCAGCCCAGTTGCTCACGTGCCTGCGTCGGGTCGCCCAGCAGCGTCTCGACTTCGGTCGGGCGGAAGTAGCGCGGGTCCACGCGCACGATCACGTCGCCGACCTTGCAGCGGGAGGACAACTCGCGGCGTGAGGTGTCGATATGAGAAATGATGCCGACCTCGTCGACGCCGCTGCCCTCGAAGGTGACCGTTAGCCCGAGCTTCTGCGCGGAGAGCGTGACGAACTCGCGCACGCTGTGTTGCTCGCCCGTGGCGATGACGAAATCACGCGGCGTTTCCTGCTGCAGCATCAGCCACTGCATCTCGACGTAGTCGCGCGCATGGCCCCAGTCGCGCAGCGCGGACAGGTTGCCAAGATAGAGCACTTCCTGCAGGCCCAGCGCGATGCGCGCGATGGCGCGTGTGATCTTGCGGGTGACGAACGTCTCGCCGCGCACGGGGCTTTCGTGATTGAACAGGATGCCGTTGCACGCGTACATGCCATAGGCTTCACGGTAGTTCACGGTGATCCAGTAGGCGTAGAGCTTGGCCACGGCATACGGGCTGCGCGGATAGAACGGCGTGGTTTCCTTCTGCGGAATCTCCTGCACCAGTCCATACAGTTCGGACGTGGATGCCTGGTAGAAACGCGTGCTTTGCTCCATGCCGAGAATCCGCATCGCCTCGAGCAGGCGCAGCGTGCCGACGGCGTCGGTGTTGGCGGTGTACTCGGGCTCCTCGAAGGACACCTGCACGTGGCTCTGCGCCGCGAGGTTGTAGACCTCGTCGGGGCGGGACTGTTGCACGACGCGCACGAGGCTCGCCGTATCGGTCATGTCGCCGTGATGGAGGATCAACCTGCGGTCCGGTGCTTGCGGGTCCTCGTACAGATGATCGATACGCTCGGTATTGAACAGCGAACTGCGCCGCTTGATGCCGTGGACTTCGTATCCCTTGTCGAGCAGGTATTCGCACAGGTACGAACCGTCCTGGCCGGTGATGCCGGTGATCAGTGCCCGGCGCCGGCCATTGGCGCCGCGTGGCGTCGATGCATCGCCGGGCTTGTCGGCCGCGTCGAAGAGGTTATCCAGTTCGTTTACGCCCATGACAGTCACATTTTGGTTAGCAATACGCGGACTGTAGGGGGGGTGTCCTGAAGCCACTGTCTGCTACCCCACACAGTGGCAGCGCCCGGGCGTGACGTGCCCAATGTGCCGTGCCCAATGAAAAAGGGCGCCTTCCGAGGAAGGCGCCCGCATGGCAGGGGTCCGGGAGATCCGGAGAGTCAGGCAGGCAAGCTGCTGTCGTACTGTGCGTCGGGGCCGCGGGCGATCACGCGCCGCACACCGCCGTCGCGAGCCGAGTGTTCGTCGCCATGGACCCACTCAAGTGTTGCGCCGCGCTGCAATGCCGCATACACGGCTTCTCCCTTGTTACGAACCTTGAGGCGCTGATAAAGCGTGCAGGCGTGGCTCTTCACGGTGGCCACCGAGATATTGAGCATCCGGCTGACGGTTTTGATCGGATACCCGCGTGCCAGCAGCACCAGCACTTCGTACTGGCGCGGCGTGATCTGCAGCATCTCTGCTTCGTCGTAGCCAGGCTCCTCCTCGACCATCGGCGACAACGGGGCAGCCGACGAACTGATCGGCTGGCCCGGGCGCAGACTCGTGAGGTCGCGCACGGCAACGGTGGTGCGCAGGACGCTGGCGCAAGCGCCGGGCGAAAGCGGCTCCTGCATGGCCGGTGGCAACGGCAATGGCGCAGCCGATGCCAGCGATTGCGTGGCATGCATGGCCGAGCGCGATGCCGATGGCGTCGCGCAGACCTCGCTTGCGAGCATCAGGCCCTGCACGCTAGAGATGGTCAGCCGGATGGCGGCCTCGATCACGGGCAGCGATGTGGACTTCGGCAGGCATCCGCAGATGCCGCGCGCGGCCTCCGCGTTCGGCACGTGCAGCGGCAAGGCGTCGGCCAGCACCAGGATGCGTTGAGGCGCCAGACGCTCGCGCGCCTGTTCGAGTTGCGCCCATCCATAGGCCTGGTCGCCGGGCATGCCAAAGACCAGCAGTTCGGCATTCCGATGAGGTACTTCAGTTCGGGCAACGTCAGCTGGCGACAATGCAAGTACGTGGCCGAATTCCTGAATGGTCTCGAGCATCTGCAGCAGCCCGAGCCGGAGCAATGGATGCTCCTCGATAAGCAAGGCGTTCATTCTTCTTCACTCCCCGTTCATGGGTGAGCTGCGGGATGCTTTGCTTGCGGGAATCATTGCTGCGTCAGGACAGACAGCCGCCCCAATGGCGGTGCCGCGAAACTGCGCCAACCCCGTGCTTCCGTGTCAGTCTTTGTCCATTTGTCAGGATGGACTTGTCCGCGCGACCGGAAGTATGACCCGAACCCAAACCCGAAAGAAAATCTCGCTCCAAAATCGAACTTAAATTCATCTTATGGGCTGGTTGATCTGATTGCAAGCGGCTGGATTAGAGGCGGTGTCGGGATGGAATGAAGTCCGCCTCATAATCCGTCTCCAGATTCATTCATTTGGTGGCGCGCCTGCCCGCTAAGCCTTGCTGGACGTGCTGTCACAAGGGTTTCACGCTTGATACAGTGATTCCCGAGAATGTTTCATCGATGCAACCGATTTGAATGAAAGTGGTCTGACAATTATCAATTATTCACCCGGTTGGGGGGTGTGGCATTAACGAATATCGTGCTGGCTGACACACTGATGAAACCCATGAAAAAGGGCATTTATGCCATATATCCGGACATCGGGTTGACGCGGAATGGGAGTCGCACTAGTTCAAATGGATGAGGGATGTACCCCACTTCAGTAGGAGATAAAAGATTGCCTGTCGGCCGTCCGTCTCCCGGGTTCCAACCACCCTCGGCGAGCCTGATCGGCTGGCAAATCTGGCGTTGGTCGGGGTCACATGCCCATGCCCCGACCAACGCCAGGCTGCCGTTTACCGATCGCGCCCACCTGGCGGAGCCATTCGTCCGTGCGACTTATCGGCCCCTTATCGGCCCCAGTAGCCCGGGCGCTTGTACCACCCGTGCGGACCACGCTCCCAGCGCTCCGGCACGTAGCGGTAGCCGGGCCGTGCCGATTGCCAGTAGCCGCCGCGCCAGGCGTAGTTGTCTCGAGCGTGGTCATAGTGGCCTGGTACCCAGACATGGCCGGGCCGTGGCGCGGGGCGAACCTCGTGGCGCGGGGGCGGCGGTGGGCTTCGATAGTAGTTGTCGTGCGCCTGGGCGCCCGGCGAAATCAGTCCGAAGACGCTGCCGGTGGCAAGCACGGCGGCGGCGAGCAGTAGCTGGCGTTTCATGATGTCTCCTTGGCTAGCGTTGAGTCGGAAACCGGTGTCGGTTGCATCCGGGCCCAGCGGGCTCAGTAGCGGCCGCCATAGCGGTCATAGTGGTCGTAGTGGTAATGCGGTCCGCGCGGCGGCACCACGATGCACGCGGAAAGCAGGGCACTGGTGGTGACGAGCAGCAAGGCCAGGGTGAGTGCGCGTTTCATTCGGGGCTCCATATCCGGTTCGCGTTGAACACGGCTTCACTCTAGCGACGGTCTCTTCTCTTGCGCGGTTGCACTTGTAAGACGGTCTCTCACGCCGCAACGCGCCGACCGCTTGTTTTCTGACCTGACAGATAACCCGCCAGCCCTTGACTGGCAAGGGTTTGGAGGAATGTGACGCGAACGCTCGGACATGCACGCGCGATGGCGCGCCAAATAATGTGGCGTTACATCGGAAATGAGTCGTGCAAAGATTTTCCGATGCGAGGGGCTCGGTTGCGGTATCGGAGGACCCCTGTCATCGCAGGAGACGTTCCCCACGTTGGACGCAGAAACGGGTACGCTTTCGCTGGTTGAGCCGGAATCGGCGGGTGCCCGGACATGGTGCGCAATGCGTGTCCGTGGCGGCGGCCAGTGCCCGGATTGCCCCACGATGCGTCAAATGCAGGGCGCGGATGCCGCTGGCCCGGTGGCATGAAGTTTGCGCCAATGAGTTCGCCGTAATCCCGAGGGAGGACGTCATGCCGGTCATGCTCATCGTGCTGGTCTTGCAGGCGCTTGAAGGTCTGAGCCCGCTTACCGTGCCGCAATTCGCCCGTGCCCACGGCGGCGTCGATGGCGCGGATGCCGTGGCGGTCATCGATCGCACCCAGGTGCCATAGCCATAGCCATAGGCGAGCAAGGGCAGGGGCGAGCACAGGCGCGCCGGTGTTCACGTCCTCTCCGCATTCATCCATGACGAACGGAGAGACCATGAATCGTAGTGACGTGACCGACCTGATTATCGAAGCCAAGGTGCTGCGTGGCATTCGATGGGCCGATGTAGCCGAACGTGTCGGCAAGAGCAAGGAATGGACGACCGCGGCCTGCCTGGGCCAGATGGCCTTCGATGAAGCCGGTGCGCGCGCCGTGATGGAGATCTTCGGGCTTCCCGCCGAGGCCGAACCGTGGCTGCGTGCCGTGCCCTACAAGGGCTCGCTACCCACGCAGGTGCCCACGGACCCGCTGATCTATCGCTTCTACGAACTGATCAGCGTCTACGGCACGACCTTCAAGGCATTGATTCACGAGGAATTCGGCGACGGGATCATGAGTGCCATCGACTTCCGCATGGACCTGCAGCGCGAACCCGATCCCAACGGCGATCGCGTTCGCATCGAGATGTCCGGCAAGTTCCTGCCGTACAAGACCTACTGACGGCGGAGGAAGGGGCTACAGGCGCCAGATGGGCGTTCGCGGCGGCCGGTTGCATCCGGCCCGCCGCCATTCCCATACTCAGCCGAAGAACTCCTGGTAGTAGCGCGTGCACGTGCCGGTTTGCCGGAACGTGTACGGCAGCTCGGCCATGGCGGCCGCGTCGAGCGAGCCGAAGGGGATGTCGAGGTCGGCCTCCGGTTGCTTGGCCTCGTCGTTGGTGCGGGAGATCTGTTGCGGATTCACGGTAACGCTCACTCATTCAGGGCGGGCCGCCTGGGCACCGCGTGTCAAGGAACCGGACGGGATTGCCGTCACGCAGTGCATCCTACCCAAGCCTGGCGGAGGAATCAGCGGCATCCGCCCGAAAAGACTGTTCCAGTTCCACCATCAATCGCGGATATGCACCGCACATCAAGCGCTTTCATCACAACAACGGCCCTGCATATGTTGTGGGTTTGTCGTGTCGCAAAGACAGCGCGAACAAAGCGCCGCCGGGCTGTTCGGCCAGGACTATAGTGGCTGTGGAGCCGCGCCCGGCGCGGTTTGCATCCCATCTTTCCTGCCAGCCTGGGGGAGCCCGTTATGAGTCTTCCGCCATCTTTTGCCAACCGCCGCGAGGCGGGCCAGTACCTCGGTCGTCATCTGGCCGCGCTTGGCTGTTCCCGCTCACATGATGGCGATCCGGCACTTGTGCTGGCCTTGCCACGCGGTGGCGTTCCCGTTGCCTACGAAGTCGCACGCATGCTCGACGCGACACTTGATGTGCTGCTCGTGCGCAAGATTGGCGCGCCCGGCTATCCGGAACTGGCGCTTGGTGCCGTGGTCGAGGGCGATGCCGGTGGCAGCGGGCCGCATACGGTCGTCAACGACGACCCGTGGGCACGCCGCGCGCTGGAGTCTGGCGCGTTCGATGCGGAACGCGGCCGTCAGCTTGGCGAGATCTGCCGTCGACAGCAGCGGTATCGCCAGGGGCACCCCGTTACCGCGATGGCGGGCCGGCGCGTGATCGTTGTCGATGATGGCGTGGCTACCGGCGCGACGATGCGTGCGGCGCTCGATGCCGTGCGCATGGCGGGTGCCGCGGAGGTCGTGGCGGCGGTGCCGGTGGGATCCGTGGATGGCCTCGACACGCTCCGCGCCGTGGCGGATCGCGTGGTCTGCCTGAATATCCCCGAAAACTTTGGCGCGGTCGGCGCGTTCTATCTCGATTTCACGCAGACCTCGGATGACGAGGCGCTGTCGCTGCTGCGCGAGGCCGCTGCCGTCGCACCGCCCCTGGCCACGCATGGTGCCTGGTCGCGCAATGGTGGTGTGTCAGGAGGTGGTGAGTCAGGACACCTCAGCAACGGGCCGGCTGCCCACTGACACCAGGTCTCAGACTTTATTGAGGCGGGCTTTGAGGTGCGGCACCAGCCCGCCCGCGTGCAACAGTGCGCGCAGGAAATCGGGCACCGGTTCGCAGGATACGCGCCGGCCATCGCAGAGCCTGATCTCGGCCGCATCGAGGAAGAACGTGGCTCGCGCTCCGTCGGCCAATGCGGCCGTATCCGCGCACACCAGCACCGGCAGCCCAATGTTGATCGCGTTGCGATAAAACAGCCCGGCGAACGACGACGCCAGCACGGCCGCCACGCCAAGATGCTTCAATGCCTGGGCTGCCTGCTCACGCGAAGACCCCATGCCGAAGTTGCTGCCCGCCACGATGACGTCGCCGGGTTTGACCGCGCCCGGAAACTCCGGCCGCAGGTTTTCCAGGCAGTGGCTTGCCAGCACATCGAGCCCGTCCTTCATGAATCGGCCCGGCGCCATCGCGTCGGTATCGACGTTTTCGCCGAAGCGCCAGATGCGGCCAGAGGGCGGGGGGTGGAAATCCGGAGCCGGGGTCATGCCAGTAACGTGCGTGGGTCAGTGATGCAGCCGGTGGCGGCGCTGGCAGCCACGGTCATGGGCGATGCCAGCCATACGGCGCTACCTGCATCGCCCATGCGGCCGGGGAAGTTGCGCGCGGTCGAGGCGATGGCGCGGCTGCCGGCCGGAAAGCGTGTGGCGCCGTAGCCGGCGCACGCATTGCACGCGTTCGGCAGCAGCTCCGCGCCGGCATCCATCAGCACGCCGAGCGTCCCTTCGGTGGCCGCTTGTTGCTGGTCGCGCAGCGAGGCCGGCGCGACCTTCAACGACACGCCCGGTGCCACCTTGCGCCCGCGCAGCACGCGCGCGGCCATGCGCAGGTCTTCGAGCTTGGCGCCGGTGCAGGCGCCCAGATAGGCGATCTCGATCGGCGCGCCGGCGGCCTGGTCGACCGGGCCGCTGTTGGCCGGCGAATGCGGCGCGGCTACCTGCGGTACCAGCGTGCCGGCATCGAAGCGATGTGTGGCCAGTACCGGTGCGTCGGCATCGCTGCGCCACTGGCGCGGTTCGATCGCGGCGAGCGTGGCGGCATCGACGCCGGCATCGGCAAGCCAGGCCATCGTCGTGGCATCCGGCGCGATCAGCGCCGTTTGCGCACCGAGTTCGGTGCTCATGTTCGTGAGCGTCATGCGCTCCTGCATCGACAGCGTCTTTACCGTGCTCCCGGTGTATTCGATCACTTCGTAGCGGCCACCCGCCATACCCAGCGTGGCGCACAGGAACAGCATGATGTCCTTGGCGCAAACGCCGTCCGACAGCGTCCCCTGCCACTCGACCCGGATCGTGTTCGGCACACGCAGCCAGATCTCCCCCGTGGCCAGCACGCCGGCCATTTCCGTGGCGCCGATACCGAACATGTACGCGCCAAAAGCGCCGCCCGTGGGGCTGTGGCTGTCGCCGCCGACGATGAAGCGTCCGGGCAGGATATGGCCGCGCTCGGGCAGCACCACGTGGCAGATGCCTTCGTTGTCGATGAAGTTCTGAATGCCCGCTTCACGCACCCAGTCGCGCGTGAAGCGCAGAATCGATTCGGCTTCGGGGTCGGCCGCAGGCACGTAGTGGTCGGTGACCACCACGAAGCGGGACGGATCCCAGACCTTTGCGCCGAGTTCGCGCAGCAGCGGCGCCACGCGGCGCGGTCCGCTCGAGTCGTGCGACATGGCCAGGTCGACCTTGCACATCACCACCGATCCTGGCGTGACATGCGACACACCTGCCGCGCGAGCGACCAGTTTCTGGGCGAGCGTGGCGGGCAGTTGGCTGGGGTCGACCGCGGTCTTGCCGTGCGGCAGGGTCATTCGGGCTTGGCTCCTGAATACTTCACCACCGTGGCCCAGCGCTTGACGTCCTGCTTCACGAAATTCGCGAACGCCTCGGGCGGCATGGCACTGGGCTGCGCGCCATCGGTTTCCAGGCGCTTGCGCACTGCGGGCTGCTCGAGCCCGTGGCGTGCGGCCTGATACAGGGCCTGTGTGATCTCCGGCGGCAGATTGGCCGGGCCGAACAGGCCGAACCACGCGCTGGACTCGAAACCCTTCACGGTGGCGCCAATCGGCTGCGCGCCCGGAAACTGCGGCAGCGGCGTCGGGCTGGTCACGCCGAGCACCTTGAGCTTGCCGGCCTTGACGTGCTGCGCCACGTTGATCGTGCTGGCGAACATCAGGTCAACCTGCCCCGCGAGCAGATCCGTGATGGCGGGCGTGGTGCCCTTGTACGGGATGTTGACGATATACGTTCCCGTCATCATCTTGAACATGTCACCGGCCAGATGCACCGACGATCCCACCGCGCCGATGCCGAAGTTCAGCTTGCCCGGCTCGGACTTGGCCAGACGGATCAGTTCGGGGATGTTGTTGGCGGGCAGGTTGGGCCGTGCCACCAGCACGCTGGGCACGGTGGCCACGAGCGTGATCGGCGTGAAGTCCTGGATCGGATCGAACGGCAGCTTCTTGTACAGCGTCGCGTTGATCGTATGGCTGGTGAAGCTCATCAGCAGCGTAGTGCCGTCGGCCGGGCTCTTGGCCACCATGTCGGCAGCGATATTGCCGCCTGCGCCGGGGCGGTTCTCGACCACCACGGGCTGGTCCAGCGTCTGCGACATTTCTTGGGCGATCGTGCGTGCCAGCGTGTCGGTGGTACCGCCCGCGGGCGCGCCTACGAGGATGCGGATAGGCTTGCCGCCAGCGATCGCAGCTTGCGCGGCCTGTGCGGAAGGCGCGATGCACCACGCGGCCAGCGCGAGCAGCGCTGCACAGGATGCGCGCCGCCGGCTGCTGGTGGATTGCAGGGCAGACTTGCAGGCAGGCTGATGCTCGCCCGGGCGAACGACTGGCATGACGAAAGCTCCTCGGTTGTGATGTGGAGTGCGCAGTATCGCCCGATTCTGATTCGTCGCGAGGCCGGTACGAGGAGTGGGTTCCGGCCTCGCCCGCAGGTCAGTCGCGCAGGCCCGTGCGGGTTTCGTTCTCCACCCACACGTTGGCGCTGTCCCCGCCGCCCATTGGCGACAGTTCCATGCGGTACTCGTAGCGGTCGGGTCGATACTGGCCCATCAGCAGTTGCACCGGACGCCCGTTCTTGTCGAGCACCACGCGGCGCACGGCCAGCAGCGCGCCGCCAACGGGCACGTCGAGCAGCGGGGCCACGACCACGTCGGCCAGGCGGGCCGTCAGCACTTGCGACGCGCGGCCCAGCTCCACACCGGCGGCTTCCAGCAGGCGCAGCATCGGCGTGTTTTCCAGATCCTTGCGGGTCAGTGAGCGGCCCAGGTCGATCGGCAGGTAGACCGTGATGTGGGACAGAGGGCGGTTGCGGTAGTGACGCACGCGCACGATCTTGACCACGGGATCGCCCACCTGGATCTGCAGCGCTTCCGCGACTTCAGGGGTGGCGTGCACCTCGTCGATCGAGATGACCTTGACCGCGGTCTTCTCGCCCATGTCGATGATGGCGCCGAGCAGGCTCGTGGCGCGTTCCTCGGTGACCTGCGGCCTGACTGGATGCGGGTTCACGAACGTCCCGAGTCCGCGATGGCGGCGGACCAGGCCTTCCTGAACCAGGCGGTCGAACACGCGCCGCATCGTCACGCGCGAAGCGTGAAATTGCTTGGCAAGGTCGATTTCGCCTGGCAGCGGGCCCTGGCCGAAGCGGCCTTCCACGATCTGCTGGCGGAGCACCACGTAAATCTGGTGATACAGGGGAACGACGGCTTCACTCATGGTTTCCCTTGCGTAAGCGCTGACAAGTCCTAGACGCGTGTAATGTACTTTAAATCAGACATGGCGGCCAGCATCAAACGCACTCGCGGCGTGCGAAGCACAATCCGCGACCATATGTGTTGCGAGACGGCATCGAACGTCCGCCAGCCGCAAGAAAAGACGGTGTGCAGCGGCGATTCCTGCGCACCGGGGCGTAGTCATATGTCCGCGCGGCCCGGTTTCACGCGCTTGCAGCATGACGAAGCCGACACTGACTAGTCAGGCTTGCCGGCACCTTGGGGGGGGATGGTTGGGGGGCGGTGGCATCGCTGTTTCACCGCCGTTACGCGGGTTGCCGTCTTCAGCGTGTCGCTCGTACGGTCATAACACATTGAATTTCTGGCATTTTTTTCGGACGTGCCGGGCCGGTTCGCCTGACGGCCAAAATCGGTGTCACACCGCTGTGACATGTCTACTCCCATGCACAGGTTCCTGGTGAATGTGCGGCGCACAACAAACGGAAAAAGTTCCCAGGGAATTCCGCGCCAGCCTTTGTATTTCAACGGGATGCGCCGCGCGCCATGCGTGCTGGCACTGAATATGCGCAGGGGAAGGCTGGTCCAGCAACCGTGCGGGACCTGAACCTCCAGCCGGCGTTCTGGCTGTATGAGCGGTGGCCGGAGGCTGAGCCGCAATGTGAAATTCTCCTGGGAGCAACGTATGAACAAGACATTACTTGCGTCGGCGATTGCGCTGGCTTTTGGCATAGGTGGCCAGGCGCTGGCAAACCCGACGAACAACAACGAAAAGACCGGCACCACCAATACCCAGAATGCGACGGCAACATCCACGCAGAGCGGTGCTGGTGCATCTGCGAATGAAAATTCGACGGCTCTCCAGGCTAATGGAAACTCTTCCTCGTCGACCACCAACAAGACGAAGAACACCACCAACACCAACACCAACTCCAAGAATCACACCGATCAGGACATGCACGGCTATGGCAATGCCGCTGCGGCCAATGGCAGTACGGCTACCGCCAACTTCACCAACTCGTTCAACTCCAGCAAGGCGCTGGCCATCAGCAAGCTTGAAGGCTATGTGACCGGCAACTACATCCACAACATCGGTAACGTTGCCACCAACAATGGCACCGCCAATGGTGGCGCGGGTGGCAAGGGTGGCGCCGGTTATGGCGGCGACGGCAAGGGCGGCTCGGGTGGTTCGGGTGGCGCTAGCGGCGCTGGTGGCGGCGGCGGCAGCGGCGGCTCGGCAATCAATGGCAGCGCCAAGGCGGGTTATGCCTCCAATGGCAGCGCAACCGCTGGCGATGGCGCGGCAGGCGGCAAGGCCGTTGGCTGGGCTGGCGATGGCGGCAACGCCAAGAGCAACGGTGGCGGCGCGCTCACGGCGAGCCTTGGCGTAGGCGGCTTCGGCGGCTCGGGCAAGGGCAGTGGCGGAGCCGCAGGTGCCGGCGCCCTGGGCGGCTTCGGTGGCGACGGCGGCAATGCCAAGGGTAGCGGTGGCGGTGCTCTGGGCGCCAGCGGTGGCCTGGGCGGCGACAGCGCTGCTGGGTCCGCGCTCGGCAAGGTCCATGGCAATGCCGGCAACAGCTCGGCTACTTCCGGAGCGGGTGGCAATGGCACCGGTGGTACTGCTTCGGGCACTGGTGGCGCGGGTAGCGGCACGGGCGGTGCAGGTGGTGCAGGCGGTGCGGCTACGGCAGCTGCCGCAGGCGGCGCAGGCACTGGTTCTGGCGGTGCTGGCGGCGCCAACACCTCGACTGCCGGCGCGGCAACTGGTGGCGCCGCGACTTCGACCGGCGGCGCCGGTGGTGCGCAGAACAGTGTTGCCGGCAACGGTGGCGCTGGCGGTGCAGCCACTAACGGCAGCGCAAGCAGCATGGCGTCGAATGGCAGCGCAACGGCAGGCAATGGCGCGGTTGGCGCTTCGTCTGGCGCTGGCGGTGCTGGTGGCGTGGGCATGGGCGGCACGGGTGGTACCGGCAACGGTGCGGTTGGCGGCGCTGGCGGCAACGGCGGCACCAACTATGTCGATGCAGGCACCTTCAACATGTCGAACATGATGTCCAGCGTCGGCCAGTCCGCAGCCGGCATCATGATGGCCAACCAGAACAGCGGCATGTCGTCGCTGGTGCAACAAAGCGTCAACGTCCAGGCGAACCTGGCAGTCGGCAAGTAAGTCCTTCGAGCGTCTGTACCGTTCCGCACGGAACGGTACAGCACCCGCAGGGTTGAATCGGATGGGGCAGTGCGTGCCGACGGCATTGTTTGTCGACCGCTCTGCCGCATCAGACGCCTGTAGGTCCGAAATCGCTTCCGACGCTGGCGGCCCGGATGGGGGGCCGTGCCTCGGGGCATGAGGAGACGCACCATGCGATTGCATCGCCGAGCTGTCCTGGCAATGTCGACAGCCATCCTGGCCTGGCCGTTTGCGCAGGCTATTGCGGGGCCCCCCGTCGCCGAGGCATCCGCCACGGCCGTCGCGGTGGCAAGCAGTGATACGGGCGCAGCCACTGTTGTGGCGGGCGCGGCGGCAAGCGTGACGGCGGTAACGCCGGATGCTGCCCCCAAGTTGAATATTTTCGGCACGACAGCCAATGCGGTCGCGAGCAGCAAGCTCGACGACGTGCGCGGTGGCGCTGAACTGGTCGTCAACGACATGCGCCTGAACGGCACCGTGGGCGGCAACGCTGCCATCAACACGCTGTCGGGCAGCAACTATGTCTCGGACGGTTCGTTCGCCAATGCCGCGGGTTTGCCGACCGTGATCCAGAATTCGGGCAACAACGTACTGATCCAGAACGCGACCATCCTCAACGTCCAGTTCAAATGATCATGCGCAGCCTGCTGTTGGCAGCCGCCACGCTGGCGGTGGCGCTGGGTGGCATCGCCGAAGCCCGCGCCGATACCATTCGCATTCCGGGCGATCAGGGCAACTCTTACACAGTGCCCGTGACCAGCCTGCGCGAAGCGCGCTTCCGCACGACCATCCGACAGCAATACGACTTCAGCTGCGGCTCGGCCGCCGTGGCCACGCTACTGACCTTTCAGTACGGATTCCCCGTCAATGAAGAGACGGTCTTCGCCAACATGTATGTCAACGGCGATCAGGCCAAGATCCGCTCGGAAGGATTCTCCCTGCTTGACATGAAGCGGTTCCTCGAGTCGCGCGGGTTCCTGGCCGACGGCTACGAGTTGCCGCTATCGAAGCTCGAGGAAGCGCAGATTCCGGCGATCGTGCTGATCGTCGAGAACGGTTATCACCACTTCGTCGTGATCAAGGGGATCAAGGGCGACCGCGTGCTGATCGGTGACCCCGCGCGCGGCACCCGCTCCATCGAGCGCGATCACTTCGAAAAGATCTGGGACAGCCAGTTGCTGTTCGTTATCCACAATCGCACGGACCGCGCGCGATTCAACCTGGCAGCCGACTGGCGCGTGGCGCCGTCGGGCCCTTACTGGATGGGAGTTCCGCGAGACAGTCTGTTCTTCACCGTCATGCCAAAGCATGGCCCCGCCGATTTCTGAGCTGAGGAACATCATGGTCCAGACAACCATTTCACCCGCACCAAGATGCACGGCCAGGTCGACAACCGCGGCCGTGCTGCTTGGCGCGGGGCTGGCCTGCGCGGGCAATGCCCACGCCGGTGTCGAGACCTTGGCACCCGAGTCAGCCGATACCGCGGGCGTGGCGACTCCAGTCGCCATCGACCTGCCTGCAATGCCGACGCCGAAACAGCTGTCGGCGCTATCCGAAGATCCAATCACTGTTGCGGCGCGTGCCGCAGACCCCATCGTTGCGGACAACGTCGCGGAGAACGTGTCCGGGAAAGCTGTCGAGTCGATCGCCGAAGCGCCTGCGCGGGGAGTAGAACCGGTGGACAAGGCGTCCGTTGCGCGGCATCACCCCATCGGGGACACGCTCGTGGCTGCCATGACAATGGCCACGCGGGAGCCCGCTGCGCAGGTGGCCGAAGCACGCGACGGCATGGCCAGGTGGAAGCCGGTCGCGCAGGCGCGGCTTGAAGAATCGCGTGGCGGTTTCGATGTCGCCGGTTTGCAGGTTGGCTTCGGTATTGACCGCGCCGTCTTCGTCAATGGCGCGCTGGCCGTGGCCACGAGCATCACGATTCCCAACATCAGCAGCATCACCTCGGCACAGGCCGCGCAACTCGCACAGGCCCTGGCGCCGGTGACTGTTGCCGTAACCGGCGCCAACAGCATAGCGAGCGCGGCGATTGCTGCCGCGCAGGCTGCAACGGGTCAGGCCGGTCAGGCGGGACAATCCGCGACCACGGCAGCGAATGGCGCGGCAGCCAGCGCGCAAGGCGCTGCCGGTGTCGCGGCGTCCACTTCGACTGCAGCAGCAAGCGGCGGGATCGCCCAGGCAACGGGCGCCGCCGGCGTAGCGCAACAACAGGCCGCGACCGCCGTCGCGGCGGCGGGCACGGTCGTCACCAACGGCCTGCTCACGGTGATACAGAACGGCGCGGCCAACACCGCGAACGTAGGTTCGGTAGCGAACATGCCGGCCACGGTTATCCAGAATACCCTCAACAACCAGAATATCCAGAGCCTGATGACGATCAACGCCAGCGTGAACACGCTGGCGGCATTCCGCGCGCAAATGGCAAACACCGCGCTGAACAGCGTCATTCCAACAATGGCCGGCATGAAGTAACAGCAATAAGGCAGTCGCAGGAAACTTTGGTCGTGGAAAGGAAGACATCGACGAACTGGTAGCGGGCCTTAGCGTTTTTGCCCGCCGTCCTCGGGGGAGGTAGACGTCATGAAGAAGCGCTCGCTGCAGGGCATTGGTCTTGCCAGTTGCTCTACGATGTGCCTGCTTGGCGGCATGGCTCATGCGCAGACTCCGCCCGACGATGGGCCGCCGGCGGCCGCCAAGCTCGAAACGCTGCAGAAGGAACTGACCGAACAGGCGAAGCAGCTGGAGGCGATGAAACGGGCGCTGGCCGAACAGGAGGCCACGATCCGCGAACTGCGCAGCACGGTGGATAGCGAATCGCTGGCGCGCAAACGTGGTGGCCAGGCCGGGGTAGGCACCGGCGTGACGCCGAGCAACATGGCGACCAATGCCGCCGCGGCCGCGGCGGGCGCCAGCGCCACACAGATCAACAGCACGGCCCAGCAAGGCGTACAGGCCCAACAGGCGCCATCCGACGCGCCGCCGCAGGCCGTGGCGCCACAGAACGTGCAGCAGGGCCAGGCCGCGCAGGGCGACCAGCAAGGCGAGTCCGCCGCGGGTCCCGAACAACCGGTGGGCAGGCCGCCGGAGCGCGATACGCGTCCACCAGAGATCGCGCCAATCTTCGACCAGCCTGGCGTACTCACGCCCCAGGGCAAGATCGTGATCGAACCGAGCTTCCAGTACGGCTACTCGTCGAGTGACCGCGCGGTACTGGTCGGCTACACGGTGATTCCCGCGCTGCTGATCGGCCTGATCGACGTGCGCGAGATCAAGACGTCGACGTACATCACGTCCATGGCCTTCCGCTACGGCATTACCAAGCGTCTCGAGATCGAAGCCAAGGTGCCGTACGTGCATTCGAGCAGCGATACCGTCAGCCGCGAAATCTTCACCGGCACCGCCGTCGACAACGCCTTCAATGCGAGCGGCAGCGGCCTGGGCGACGTTGAGGCGACGTTGCGCTACCAGCTCAACTACGGCAACGAGAAGATGCCGTACTTCATCGGCTGGCTGCGCTACAAGTCGAACACCGGCAAGGATCCGTTCGAGGTGGTGACCGATTGCGTGACCCGTTGTGTCAGCAACACTACCGGCACCGGGTTGCCGCTGGGCATGCCGACCGGCACCGGCTTCCAGGCAATCCAGCCTGGCGTCACGTGGCTGTTGCCGACCGATCCGGCGGTGTTCTTTGGTACCTTCAGCTACCTGCACAACTTCGCGCGTGACAACATCTATCGCACCGTGCTGAACGGCCAGCAGGAATTCCTCGGCAAGATCGCACCGGGAGACATCTTCGAGTTCAACTTTGGCATGGGCCTGTCGCTCAACGAGCACGCGTCGTTCAGTATCGGCTACGACCAGAGCATCATCTGGCCGACCAAGCAGAACGGGCAGACCGTCCCAGGCTCCGTGCGCATCACGCAGGGCACGCTGCTCGTGGGCTACTCCTATCGCTTCAACAACCGGTACACACTGAACCTTTCGGTGGGCGCGGGCCTGACGCGAGACACACCGGATCTGACGGTGACGGTGCGTCTACCGATCACATTCTGATGGCGTTCGCACAGGCGAAGTGACGCGCGAAATTCTCCGTTTGGCACCCCACTTCCCGTCATCCATTCGGTACCTTGCGCAGGCTTCGTGGAGAGAGTAGAACAGCTACTAACCCGTCCCGAAGACGGATCATCAGAGTACGGGGCGGCCTGACAGAGGAGGCTAGTCATGCGCAAACGGATCTTCTGGTTGTTGCCCGACCTGGCGAGCGCGCGCCGTACCATGGACGACCTGCTGCTGGCTCGCATCGAGAATAGCCACATCCATTTCGTGGGACGCGATGGCGCCGACATGACGGGTCTGCACGAGGCAAACCTGTTCCAGACTTCGGACATCGTTCACGCTGCGGAAATGGGTCTGATGGTTGGCGGTGGTGTCGGTATCGTGGCCGGTGTGGTGGTGGCGATGTTCCCGATCGTCAGCGACTCTCCGCAATGGGGCCTGGTCGGCGTGCTCGCCGTGCTGGGCGCCGTGTTTGGCGCGTGGGCCGCGAGCATGATCGGCAGCTCGGCGCCGAACAGTCGACTACGGTCGTTCGAGAAGGACATCGAGGCAGGCAAACTGCTGCTGATGGTGGATGTGCCGCGCGGCCGTGTTGAAGAAGTCGAGGCGCTGCTGCAGAAGGCGCACCCCGAAGCGTCCTTCGCCGGCCTGGATCCTGCTGTACCGGCCTTCCCCTGATCCAAGCGGGGCCAGGCCTCTCCCTTCGCGCGCCCGTCGTGGCGCGCCCCGGCGTGTGTCCCATCACGCGCCATGCTGCGGCCACACCTGAAACCGGTACCGGAGTCTTCAGGTTTCCGGTGTGATGCCGCAGCAACACTTCACCGCACTTTTTGCGCCAAATTCCGCCCTATCCGCCGCTTTGTTTGCTCATTGCCACCCATTGGGTTACCGTCCCCATGCCGCCGCAGTTGCGCGGCGCGCTTAAAAATCAAACACACCAGCGCTACTGGAGGGGTCAACAATGAACGCAAGGCAGTTCGCGTGCGGCATATTCGCCGCCACGCTCGGGTTTGTCGCGCCCATCGCGGCACACGCGGAACCCGGCATCACCAAGAACACCATCCGCATCGGCCAGTCGGCCGGCGTCACCGGCCCGGTGGCGGGCTCGGTCAAGGAGCAGATCGCCGGTGCCCAGGTCTATCTCAATGCGGTCAATGCCAGCGGCGGCGTTGCGGGCCGGCGCATCGAACTGCTGACCTATGACGACGGCTTCGATGCCAAACGCACGCCCGGCAATGTGCGCAAGCTGATTGCCGACGACAAGGTCTTCGCGCTGTTCATGGTGCGTGGCACGCCGCAGAACGAGAGCATCCTGCCGATCATCGGCGCGGAGAAGGTGCCGCTGGTGGCGCCGCTGACCGGGGCCATCACGCTGCATCGACCGGTCAATCGCTACGTGTTCAACGTGCGCGCGAAATACCAGGATGAAGTGGCCAGGGCGATCAATCATCTGGCCACATCCGGCATGAACCGGATCGCGATCTTCTACGCCAACGACGGATTCGGGCAGGACGTCTTCGAGGGGTTCAACACGGCCTTGCAGGCACGTGGCGTGCAGCCAGCTGGCGCGGCGTCGTTCAATCGCCCGATGGGGGATATCAGCCAGGGTGTGGCCAGCGTCAACAAGGCCGATCCGCAGGCCGTGATGGTGATCGGTTCGGGCTCGGAGGCTGCCCGAATCATCCACGAGATGAAGAAGGCCGGTAGCCAGGCGCAGTTCGTCACGCTGTCCAACAACGCAGCCGATTCGTTCATCAAGGAACTGGGCGACGATGCCCGGGGCTTGATCATCACGCAGGTGGTGCCGGGCATGAACTCGAGCCAGATGAGCGTTGCCAGCGAATATCGCGGCCTGGCCAAGGCGCAGAAGGTGGAGCCGAGCAATGCGGGCATGGAGGGCTTCATGTCGGCAAAGGTGCTGGTCGAGGGGTTGCGCCGCGCGGGACCTGAGCCCACACGCGAGAAGCTCGTGGCGGCGCTTGAAGGCCTGCGCGACTACGATCTCGGCGGCATCCTGATCAGCTATAGTCCGACGCGCCACACTGGTTCCTCGTTCGTGGAAATGTCGATCGTCTCGTCGACCGGCAAGCTGATTCGCTGAAGACCGGGGGGCTGCGGTATATTTCCCCGCATGGAAAATGCATCCACAGCCCATCCCTTCTCGCTCACCGGCCGCGTGGCACTGGTCACGGGCGGTGCGCAGGGCCTTGGCCAGGCGATTGCCGCCGGCCTGGCCGCCGCTGGCGCGCACGTCCTGATCTGCGCGCGCAACGCCGCGCGCGTGGACGAAGCCGTCGCGCAACTGCGGGCCAACGGCCTAGGCGCCGAGGCGCTCGTTCTCGACATCACCGATGAAGCCGCCGTGGCCGCGGCGTTCGACGATATCGTCGCCTGTCACGGGCGGCTCGACATCCTCGTCAATAATGCCGGCGCGCGTAATCGCAATTCGATGGCCCACCTCGATGCGGCCGACCTGCGGCAGATGCTGGAGACCAACCTCGTCGCGCCCTATGCGTTGTGCCGTCATGCGGCGCAATGGATGCAGCGTGGCGGGTATGGACGGATCGTCAATGTCACGTCGATCGCTGGCCAGGTGGCGCGCGCCAATGACGTGCTCTATCCCGCCACCAAGGGCGGACTCGATGCGCTGACGCGTGCGATGGCCGCCGATCTGGGCCGCCAGGGCATTACCGTCAACGCCATTGCGCCGGGATACTTCGCTACCGAGCCAAATCAGACGATGGTGGCCGACAAGACCGTGGCAGAGTGGCTGCGCAACCGGACCTCACTGGGCCGCTGGGGCCAACCGGAAGAGGTGGCGGGCGCGGTGGTGTTCCTGGCTTCGCCGGCGGCATCGTACGTGACAGGGCAGGTGCTGGCCGTCGATGGCGGCTACCTCGGCCACTTCTGAGCCCAATCCTCCAGGTCTAGCTCTAGCGCCTGCCGCTCCGGTAATGCGCGCGCAGGCAATCCAGCATCGCGGTTGCCGCCGCCGAATCGCCCCGATCCTTGAGCCGTACCACGCAGATGTCGCGCACCAGCGTGGGCATTTGCATGGGCCGGATGGCCAGCCCTTCGCGCCGGAACTGGAATAGCGCCAGCGCTGGCACGACCGACACGCCCAGACCCGCCTCGACGAGCGCCGCCACGGTAGCCAGGTGCTCGACTTCCATGACTCCGTTCAGCTTGAGCGGATGCAGAGCTGCATCGAGGTGCTGCCTCACGCTGCTGGTGCGCGACAGCTGGATAAATGGCAGTCCGGCCAGGGCTTGTGGCGTAACGCGCCGCTTCCCGGCCAGCGGGTGATCGGCCGGGCAGACCAGATGGAAACTATCGCGCACCAGCGCTTCGACGCGCAGGTCGGCGTCCTGGGCCGGCGCGGGCGCCAGCGCGAAGTCGGCCTGTCCACGTCGCACCAACTCGATGCAGCCGTCGGCGAGCTGGTCGTGCAGTTCGAGCGCGATACCGGGATATTGCTGGTGGAAGCTGGCCAGCAACGGCGGCAGGTCGCCGCCCGCGAGCGACGGTAGCGCAGCGATCGCCACGCGACCCTTGCGGCGCTCGGCATGGTCGCGCAGATCATCGAAGGCCGCTTCGAAATCGCCCAGCAGCCGACGCGCCATCTCCTCGAATCGGCGCCCGTCGGTGCTCAGGTCCACATGTCGTGTGGTGCGTTCGAAAAGCCGGCAGCCCGCCTGTTCCTCGAGCGTCTGGATCAACGCGCTGAATGCCGATTGGGACAAGTGGCACGCCTGCGCAGCGCGCGTGAAATTGCGATGGGTGGCCAGCGCAACGAAAGCGCGCAGGTGCTTGACCGACAGGTTCGACAGCATGGCTCGGGTAGTGGGGATTTATCGGAGATATCGATAGATTAATCCAAATCATCCGTTTGTTAGTGAGAGCCTGCGAGACCTAGAATGGGTTCGCCGTCCTTTTCTTCGAGTTTCGGAAACGCCATGACTGTCCCCTTGCTGATCGGCTCCGGCGCCGGATTTTCCGGTGACCGCACCGACGCCGCCCTGCCAGTGGTGCGCACGCTGATTGCCGCGGGCGGACCTGCCGCGCTGATCTTCGAAACGCTGGCCGAACGCACGTTGGCACTTGCGCAACTGGCACGTCGCGACGATCCCGAGCATGGCTACGAACCGCTGCTGGACCAGCTCCTGACGCCAGTCCTCGGTTTGTGCCTGGTCAACGACATTCCGATCGTCGGCAACTTCGGCGCGGCCAATCCGCGTGCGGCGGCCCGTCGTATCGGCGAGCTGGCGGTGGAGTTGGGTCTGCCGGTGCCGCGTGTGGCCGTCGTGGAGGGTGATGACCTGTCGCACGACGAAGGTCGGGCGCTGCTGCGCGGTATCGTCGGCGACACTTTCCCGGAGGCGCGTTTCGTCTGCGCCAACGCCTACATCGGCGCGCAGGGCATTGCCGATGCGCTGCGCGACGGCGCGCAGGTGGTGGTGTGCGGCCGCGTGGCCGATCCCGCGCTGGCTGTGGGTCCGGCGATGGCGCACTTCGGCTGGGCCTGGGATGACTGGAATCGCCTGGCTGCTGCGACGATGGCCGGCCATCTGCTCGAATGCGGCGCGCAGGTCAGCGGCGGCTATTTTGCCGATCCGGGCATGAAGGACGTGCCCGATGTACACGCCGTCGGTTTTCCGATCGCGCGGCTCGATGCCGATGGTGGCATCGAGGTCTTCAAGGCGGCTGGCACCGGCGGCTGCGTGGATCTGCGCACCGTGAAGGAACAACTTCTGTACGAGGTGCACGACCCCTGCGCCTACCTGACCCCCGACGTGGTCGCCGATATCGGCGAGGTGACCGTCGCGCAGGTCGGTCCGGATCGCGTAGCTGTCCGCAATATCCGAGGCCATGCGCGTCCGGACACGCTCAAGGTCAACCTGTTCTACCAGGGCGGGTGGATTGCCGAGGGCGAGATCTCGTATGCAGGCCCCAATGCGGCGGCGCGTGCGCGACTGGCTGCCGACATCCTTGGCAAGCGCATGAAGGGGCTTGGTTTCGACGTGCCGATCCGCTTCGACCTGATCGGCGTCCTGAGCGTGTTTGCCGATGACGCCGGCGAGATGCTGGCGCGGCTGCAGCCGCATGAGGCCGAGGCACGCGATGTGCGCCTGCGCGCCGCCCTTGCGCACGAGGACAAGGCGGTGGCCCAGGCGCTGCTGCGCGAGGTCAATGCGCTCTACACCTGCGGCCCCGCGGGCGGTGGTGGCGTGCGCACGGCATTGCGTGCGCGCCTTAACGCGATGTCGTGTCTGGCGCCGCGCTCCGCCGTGGCGCCGCGCCATACCCTGTTGTCCTGACCGGAGCCTGCCATGACCGTAACCACAAAGCTCTACCGGTTTGCTCACGGCCGCACCGGCGACAAGGGCGACCGCTCCAACATCAGCGTGATTGCCTACGATGCCCGCGATTTCGATCACCTCGTCGCGCACGTGACCGAAGATGCGGTGCGCGCGTTGTTTGCGCATCGGCACCCCGGGGCCGTGAAACGCTATCTGGTGCCGTCGATCCACGCGATGAACTTCGTCATTGATGGCGCGCTCGATGGCGGCGTCAACGATGCGCTCAATCTCGATACACACGGCAAGGCGCTGGCGTTTCTGCTGCTGGACATGCCGATTCCCTTGCCGCCGCGGTTTGCCGGCGGCGCTTCATGATTGCCAAGCTGTTCCATCACAAAACAACTGGAGGAGACACAGATGTCCGCGTTTCGCAGGCCGCAGGCCCCCGCAGCCCTACTCGCTTTCGCTACGTTCACGTGCCTGGCCTTGCCGGCCGGCAGTGCGTGGGCCGAATTTCCCGACAAGCCGATCCGCTTTGTCGTGCCCTTCGCGGCCGGTAGCGCGACGGACCAGCTCGCGCGCGCCGTGGGCCAGGCCGTGACGCAGGAAGCGAAGGTGACCGTGGTGGTCGACAACAAGCCGGGCGCGAATGGCTTCATCGCCGCCGGCGACGTGGCGAAGGCCGCCCCCGATGGCTATACGGTGCTGATCACCACCAACACGACGCACGCAGCCAATGAGCATCTGTTCAAGAAGCTGCCGTACGACCCGGTCAAGGACTATGCGCCGCTGACGGCGCTGGGCCGTGGCGGCCAGATCATGGTGGTCAATCCGCAGGTACCGGCCAAGACCGTGGGCGAGTTCATCGCGCTGGCAAAGAAGGAGCCGGGCAAACTCAGCTTCGGCAGCGGCAGTTCTTCGTCGCGCATTGCCGGCGAGCTGTTCCAGCAGATGGCGCACGTGGAACTGCTGCATGTGCCGTACAAGAGCAACCCGCTGGCGATCACCGACTTGCTCGGCAACCAGATCCAGATGATGATCACCGACACGGCGACGGGGCTGCCGCAGGTGAAGAGCGGCAAGCTGCGCGCGCTGGGTGTCTCTGGCAAGGCGCGCTCGCCGCTGGCGCCTGACGTGCCGACGATCGACGAGGCTGGCGTGAAGGGCTACGAGATGAGCTACTGGTTTGCGGCCTATGCGCCGGCCGGCACGCCGCCCGCAGTGGTCGGCAAGCTGAACCAGATGCTGGTCAAGGCCGCCAGGAGCGAGACGGCCGCCACCTTCTACCAGTCGACCGGTACCGACGTGTTCACAAGTTCGCCGGCCGAACTTGCGAAGTTCCAGGCGCAGGAATCGGCGAAATGGGGCCGCATCATCAAGGCGGCAAACATCCAGCCCGAGTAAGTTCGCTTCACGCAGAAACGGGTACGCTTTGCGCTGGCAGGGCGTTCCCGTGACAACTTGCGCCGCCACGTGCCGTGATTTCGCCTAGAGTGTCTGGATCGGAACGACTGGAGCGTGTCATGAGCCAGACAGGCAAGGGGTTTCGGAGTGAGCGGCGCGGTTTCCTGATCGGGGTGGCGTCCGCGGCGTTGGGCACCGTGGCGTTGCCGGCGTCGGCACAGTCACTACGCGGCAAGCCGAGATCGAAGATCGGCGTCATCGGTGCCGGCCACATCGGCGGCACGATCGGGGGTATCTGGGTGGGTGTGGGGCATCCGGTGATGTTCTCGTCGCGCCATCCCGAAGAACTCAAGCCGTTGGTCGAGAAACTGGGATCGCTGGCACAGGCCAGGGACCGTGGACCAGGCCCTGGCGTTTTCCAATGTTGTCCTGCTTGCCGTGCCTTACGGCGCGTTGCCCGAACTGGGCAGCCAGCATGACTGGAAGGGCAAGATCGTGCTCGACGCCACCAACGCTGTCGCGCCGCGCGATGGGGCGATCGTCGAGGAGGTCAAAGCCAATGGCATCGGGGTGACCACCGCCAAATACCTGCCAGGCGCGCGCGTCGTGCGTGTCTTCAATTTCACGAGCGCGGGGTCCTTCGCGCGTGAGAGCAATCGCAAGGGGCCGTTGATGGCGGTGCCGATGGCGGGGAACGATGCCGGCGCGCTGATCATTGCCGGCAGGCTGGTACGCGATGCGGGCTTTCAGCCCGTGGTGGTGGGAGGCCTGTCCAGCGCCGACCGCTTCGCGCCGGGAGGCAAGTTGTTCCACATGGAGGGCACGGAAGCGGAATTCCGTCGTGCCATGGCGCAAAATTCCGCGCCGTGATGCCTGAGCCCGTGATGCCTGCTGTGAGACCTGATGAGTGAGACCTTGTGGCGGGCTTGCTCAGCGGCGCCGCCACTCCATCGCCACCATCGACGGCGTGAACCCGAGTTGGCCGAAGAATGCGGCTTCCGACGAGCGCGCCGCGCGTAGAACCCAGGTGATATCCGGATCGTTGCCCATGACATGCCGCAGCAGTGCGCGGCCGACACCGCGGCGACGATGCTGTGGCGCTACGGCAACCATCGAGATATAGCCGTTCGCGATGTCGTCGCAGAGCGCGCGCGCGAAGCCGATGACCTCGCCGCCCTCCACCGCCACTGCGACGCGTTGCGAGTTGGCGATGAGCTGCGCGAACCGTTCGGGATTGCTGACCTGTTGTTCCCAACCATTGGCGGCAAGCAGACGCCGGGCTGCCTCGATATCTGCGGGCAACGGGTTGCGGATTTCCATTGACGATTCCTCCAGCCTGGTACTTGGGCACGCACGCCTTACTCCCACGAAAGTGGGGGTACGCCAGTGCCTTCCGCCACGGGCGCGCGTATGGTTCGCGCGTTTTGGCGACAGAGTGTAGCTAAGCGAACACGGCTGCGTCAAACAACTTTGTCCGTTAAGCCCCCTCGTTCGGTGCCGCACGAGGGCCCGCGCGGGGCCCTGTCGTGTCCCTTGGGCTAGCGGTATGATGCCTGCCATGAATGCCACGATCTTCTCCTCCGCCCACCCGGCAGATCAGCTTGCCGAGTTCAACGACGCAGATAGCGCGCTGGCGCGTATCCGCGAGATCTATGACAGCTCAGTGGCCGCCGTGCGCGCGCGATTTGACGCGTTTGCCCAGGGCAAGCCGCTGCCGTCGGCCGCGCACGCGTGCTATCCATACCTGGGCATCTCGGTCAATCTCGAGACGATGGTCACCGACAGCCGGCCTTCCTGGGGCACGGTGGCCTATCCCGGGGTCTATGGCACCACGGTGACGCGGCCGGACCTGCTGTGCGACTACTACCGCGACCAGATCGAGCGCCTGATGCGTTATCACCGCGTGCCGGTGGTGGTAGGGCTTTCGCGCCGACCGATCCCGCTGCCGTTCGTGATCGAAGCATCGACCACCGATATCAGCTACACGCAGGCGCGTGAACTCGAGGCGTCATTCGTGCTGCCGGAACTGAGCCGCATTGATGACTCGATCGCCAATGGCACGTATGAGCCCACTCCGGGCGAAGCCTGGCCGCTGTCGCTGTTTTCTGCGGAGCGTGTGGATCTGGCACTGCAGCGGCTTTATCACTACACGGGTACCGCGCCGCAGCATTTCCAGCGTTTCGTGCTGTTCACAAACTATCAACGTTACGTCGACGAGTTCGTGACACTGGGCCGTTCGCTGATGGCCGGTGACGGTGGCGATGGCTATGTGCGCTTTGTCGAGCCCGGCGACGTGATCCAGCAACTCGGCGAGCAGGAGCCGGATGACGCGACACGTCCACGCGCATTGCCGCAGATGCCGGCCTACCACCTCGTGCGCGAGGATGGGCTGGGTGTCACGCTGGTCAACATCGGCGTGGGGCCTTCCAACGCGAAGACGATGACGGACCACCTCGCCGTGCTGCGCCCACATTGCTGGCTGATGGTGGGCCACTGCGGCGGGCTGCGCCGCTCGCAGCAGCTTGGTGACTACGTGCTGGCGCATGCGTATGTGCGCGACGACCACGTGCTCGACCACGACCTGCCGCCCTGGGTGCCGGTGCCGCCGATCGCCGAGATCCAGGTGGCATTGCAGGAAGCAGTGGCGCGTGTGACGGGATTGTCCGGTACCGAGATGAAGACACGGATGCGCACAGGCACGGTGGTGTCAACCGACGATCGCAACTGGGAACTGAAATCGAAGTCGCTCTACGCGCGCTTCAACCAGTCACGCGCGATCGCCATCGACATGGAGAGCGCCGCGGTGGCCGCCAATGGCTTCCGACTGCGTGTGCCCTACGGCACGCTCCTGTGCGTATCGGACAAGCCGCTACACGGCGAACTCAAGCTGCGCGGCATGGCGAATGCGTTCTACCGTCAGCGTGTGAGCCAGCACATGACCATCGGGCTGGAGGCGATCCGCATACTGCGTGAGAACGGCGTCGAACAACTGCACTCGCGAAAGCTGCGCAGCTTCGACGAGCCTGCATTCAGATAAGACACCTTCCTCCTTGTCTTACTGAACGAAAAAAAGCGCGCGGTATCACCGCGCGCCTGGAATCGGAGTGAGCCGTCGCGAGCTCAGCCGTTTGACAAGGAGGAGAAAAATCGCCGCTTAGAAGCGATAGCCGACACCGGCGCTGAACAGCCACGGATTGAGCTGCACGTTCGATACCTTCTGGCCTGTTCCATTCGCGTAGACGTTGCTCGAGATCCAGATCTTCTTGACGTCGACGTTGAGGAACCAGTTCTTGGTTACCTTGTAGTCCATGCCGACCTGCAGGGCCGGGCCCACGCTCCAGCGGTCCAGGCCGAGCGTGTTGCCGGCGATGTCCGCGCCCCAGATTCGCGTCACGTTCACACCAGCGCCAACATAGGGACGGAAGGTGCCATTCGGAATGAAGTGGTACTGCAGCAGCAGGCTCGGTGGCAGGTGGCTGAACGTGCCGATCTTCGCGCCATCCAGACGGACATCCTGCTTTTGCGGGATCGTCAGCACCAGTTCAGCGGCAATGTTCGGCACGATGAAGTAGGTAACGTCCAGTTCCGGAATCCACTTGTTGTTGACGCTGATCCGATCAGATGCGCCCACACCGCCAACCGGGTCGGACTTGTTGTCCATGTTCAGGAACGTGCCGCGCAGGCGGATCATCCAGTTGCTCTGCTGTTCGTCGGCGGCCACGGCCGGTGCCGAGAGCGCGCCGATCGTGGCGGCGGTCAGCGCCATGCAGATGGAGGAAACAAGGGTCTTGCGGCGGGGAGAGAGGGTAGTGGTCATGGTCTGAAAGCACTGGACATTGAAAATGTGCGCCCAGTGTGTCCCTTGGTTCCCTTGCAGACCTTGACGTAGCACAAGCAAGAATCACCCTGTTATTGAAAGGGGGATTGATCGTCGCCTGTGCGCGACAGATCGCTACAGCTTTGTGCAAACCGCGATCAAGCTTGTGCGGACAGGGCTTCTAACCACATGCGGAATGATTCGTGGCGCCCACGCGGCCTCCGCCGTACGCTGTGCGCACGTGGTTGTGCACCGCGCATGTCGTGGGCGTCCGAGAGGACGTCTTTCGCGGTGTGCCCTCTGGGGGGAGGGCACACCGGTTTTCTCGGATGCAGGGCATCCGCCAGTCATCAGGCCGCCCTGGCCTCCACGGCTTCCGACATGTCGCGGGTTTGCAGATGGCGATTGATACCGGAGACCACGGCCTTCAGTGACGCTGTGACGATACTGGGATCGACGCCCGCGCCGAAGCCCGTGATCGAGCCCGCGACGCGCACTTCCACATAGCAAGCCGCGTTGGCATCGGCGCCGGTGGTCATGGCGTGCTCGTGATAGTCCATCACACGCACCGCCACGCCCAGGCCGCGCGTGAACGCATCCACTGCCGCATCGATCGGACCATTGCCCGTGCCACGCATGCGCATCGGACGACCATCGCGCACGATATCGATCTCCACTTCCGCGGCGGCGTCGCTGGCCGATACCATGCGATGCGATACGTAGCGCAGTGGCGCCTCGACGTCGAGATACTCGCGGCGGAACAGTGCGTAGAGATCCGCGGCACTGGCCTCGAGCCCGGTGTCATCGGTCATGGCTTGCACCGCCCGACTGAACTCGATCTGCAGGCGGCGCGGCATGTAGATGCCGTGCATCTGTTCGAGCAGATAGGCCATGCCGCCCTTGCCGGACTGGCTGTTCACACGGATCACCGCGTCATAGCTGCGGCCGAGATCGGCCGGATCGATCGGCAGGTAAGGCACTTCCCAGATCGCGTCGTCCTTCTGCTGGGCGAATCCCTTGCGGATCGCGTCCTGATGGGAACCCGAGAATGCCGTGAAGACCAGATCGCCCACGTACGGATGACGCGGGTGCACAGGCAACTGATTGCAGTGCTCGACGCACTGGCGCACTTCGTCGATATCGGAGAAGTCCAGTTGCGGGTCCACGCCCTGTGTGTACAGGTTCAGCGCCAGCGTGACCAGATCCACATTGCCGGTGCGCTCGCCGTTGCCGAACAGACAGCCTTCCACGCGATCGGCACCGGCCATCACGGCCAGTTCCGCCGCGGCCACGGCAGTGCCACGATCGTTGTGCGGATGCACCGACAGCACGATGTGCTCGCGCCGCGCCAGACGGCGATGCATCCATTCGACCTGGTCCGCGAACACGTTGGGGGTGCTGCATTCCACTGTGGTCGGAAGATTCAGAACCATCGGTTGGTTGGCATCGGGCTCCCACACGGCCGACACCGCGTCCGATACTTCGAGCGAGAAGTCGAGTTCGGCCAGGCTGAAGGTTTCGGGCGAGTACTCGTAGGTCCATGCGGTGTCCGGCATGGCATCGGTCAGTTCACGGATCAGGCGCGTGCCGGAGACGGCCACTTCCTTGATCTCCTCGCGCGATGCATTGAACACGATGCGGCGCCATGCGGGCGCGATCGGGTTGTAGAGATGCACCGTCGCGCGCCTGGCGCCGCGCACGGACTCCACCGTGCGGCGGATCAGGTCATCGCGTGCCTGGGTCAGCACGACGATGTTGACGTCCTCGGGGATGCGATCTTCCTCGATCAGCATCCGCACGAAATCGAAATCGGTCTGCGATGCAGAGGGGAATGCCACTTCGATTTCCTTGAGCCCGATCTTGACGAGTTGCTCGAAGAATCGCAGCTTGCGCGCGCTGTTCATCGGTTCGATCAGCGCCTGGTTGCCGTCGCGCAGATCGGTGCTCATCCAGCGCGGCGCGCGGGTGATCTGGCGCGACGGCCAGGTTCGGTCAGGCAAGTCGACCGTGGCGGCGGGGCGATATTTGGTGGATGGATCCTGCAACATGGGCATGAGAAATCTCCTTCCTCGCTAAGGGAAGATGCGACGAATGCGTCAAAAACGGAAAACGGACGGAAAAACGGTGGCGAAAGGCTGCCGAACTGCCACAGGGCTCTAGGCCCGGCAACCGATCGGTAGGCTTAGCAGTAGCGAGGAAGCGCCCAGGGCGCGGCACGACAGCAGGCCCGCGACGCACGCGCGCACGGCGGCATCGATGCGCGAGGCATCGGCGGCGTGGCGGAGGTTGAGTGCGGTAGCGGTCATCGTGCTGGGAAATGTGTCGCAGCGGTTGTGCGACTCAAGGAGCGTAGTGCAGAACACGGGCTGGCGTCAACCTGGAATCGGGCGCGGATCCGCCTGGATGTGCCCTGCATCGGTGCGATTTGGAGCCGTCATGGCCGTTGCGTCTTACGACAAAGGGATGAAACGCGCCCCTTGTGTTGGTTCGCACTCAATCCTCTGGCCGGTATTGCATCCGCCGCATCGCGCCTAGTCTGATTCTGGGAACGGGCCCAAAACTACAAGAGGGGATCATCATGCGGACACGTACGTGGACCACATGGCTCGCCTGTGCGGCGATCGCCATGCTGATGGTGGCATGCGGCGGCGGAGGCGGTAGTTCGGGCTCGGGATCGGCGCCATCCGGCGGCGCGGGCAGTGGCGGTAGCGCCGGTAGCGGCGGCTCCGGCGCGGTAGCGACGTCCTATACGCTGGTGTTGAACCAGACCTCCGGCAAGGTCGCGGTAGGCGACACGATGCCGCTGACTGCGTCAGTCGTTGACAATCTTGGCAATGACGTTACCGGTTCGACCACATTTGCCTGGTCGACCATCAACTCCTCCATCGCCGTCGTGGCGAACGCATCGGTACCGGGCGGCGCGGTGGTGACCGGCGTGGGTCTGGGTATCGCCAACATCAGCGTGGTGGCGACCGTGACCGGCGCCAATAATGCGACGACCGTGCTGCCACAGGCATCGACGACGATTACAGTGGTTGCGCCGGGCAGCAGGACGTACAGCCTTGCGCTGCCGTACCCATCGCTTTCGATGACGGACGGACAGACCCTGCGCGTGACGGCATCCCTGATCGACAGCGACGGCGCGGATCGCTCCGCCAGCGCCACCGGATGGACCTGGCGCAGCACCACGTCGGCGGTGCAGGCCGCAGGCGTGGCCAATGTCGGCGTGCTGCTTGGCGTCAATGGGGGCAGCACCGTCGCGCTGTCGGTGGTCAGCGTCCAGGTCACGGCGCCGGATGGCAGCACCCTGACCGGTGCTTTCCCGGTGTCGGTGTTCCCGACCGGGGTGTCGAGCTTCCGGCTCGTGCTGTCGCAGAACGGCTCGCAGATCAATGCGCTGAACGTGCTCAACGGCTTCCCGCAGACGTACCTCTCACAGGTGGTGCGTAGCGATGGAAACGATTCGACCCCGGATTTCACCGGCCTGTGGACCTTTACGACCACATCGCCATCGTTGCTCGTGTTGCCGGATTCCTCGACGCGTCTCACCACGGTCAGCACCGGTCGGCCGAACGGCGCGTCGCCGCTGCAGAGCATTCTTTCGGAGATGGCCAGCAGCTTGACGCTGAGCGCAAAGCCGCGCGCCACGCTGTTTGTCACGGAGCAACCAACGTGGGCGCTGGTCTACAACGGTCCACAGCCATTGGTGGTGAACCGCCTGGCTGGCGCGACTGTCGCGGTGCAACTGATGCATCGTGGTGTGGATGAGGGCATCACCGGTTGCGGGACGAGCTGGGCGTGGTCGACAACGAGCAGCAACATCGTGGTCGCGCAGTCGGTGCTCGCGCCCAACTCGGCGTCGATCCTGCCGACGGCGGCTGGCCCCTTCTCGGTCACGGCGACGTGCACGGCCGGGGTGGAGGCCATGCCGTTGTCGATCACGATTCCGGGCACGGCACAGTAACGCACTCCTGCGAGGTGCGTACCCGTTTCTGCGTACGCTTGCCTCCTTGGTTTGCCCCCCTTTCCCGCTTGCGGGAGAGGGGCCGGGTGAGAGGGAATAGCGCCTCAAATTGCGACAAGGCGGCAGGCAGAGCCTGCACGCCCACTCCCCCAACCCCTCGCCTGCGTCGTGGGAGAGGGGTGCGCACGGACCAAAGCGTACCCATTTCTGCGAGCGTGGCTCGCGTCCCCGCAAATGAAAACGGCGACCCTTTCAGGTCGCCGTCGTCAGGCATCATCCGTCGATCCCGTCGTCAGGATTTGCGTACGAAGCGGACGATATGCTCGTTGCTGGCGCCGCCCGACTCCGTCGACTTGGTCGAGGTATTGGATCCGCAGGTGCTGCATCCACTGTTCGTATCGCACCCCGTGGCGCAACCGGCAGCCTCGCGCGGCGCGAGTCGTCGCGCGACCCAGCCACGCCAGCCGCTGGCCGATGCTCCGCCCAGCCCCGCGGCCAGGCTCGCTTTCACGCGCTCGCGCGTGCGCGGCATGTAGCGGCCCACCACGTGCACGGCGCAGGCCAGCACGATCAGCGGAACCACCAGCGTTTCAAAGGCTTGATAGAACGTCATGGTCTTTGTGCCCGTTCAACTGAACATCAACGCCACGCGGTACGTGATGAACGACGCGAGGTAGGCCAGCCCGCCCAGGTAGGCGACGGAGGCGGCCATCACCTTCCAGGAGTTGGTTTCGCGACGGATCACGGCGAGCGTGGAGATGCACTGCGGCGCGAAGACGTACCACGCCAGCAGCGACAGCGCGGTGGCCAGCGGCCACTGAGCGGCAATCATCGGTGCGAGCTGCGTGGCCACGGCGTCGTCGCTGCCGGACAGCGCGTAGACCGTACCCAGCGCGCCCACGGCGACTTCGCGGGCAGCCATGCCGGGCACCAGGGCGATACAGATCTGCCAGTTAAAGCCGATCGGGGCGAAGACATGTTCGAGCGCGCGCCCGATCATCCCCGCAAAGCTATAGTCGATCGCCGGCATGGTGGCGCCTTCGGGCGGCGACGGGAACGTCGCCAGGAACCACAGCAGCACCGTCATCGTCAGGATCACGCGGCCGACACGTGACAGGAAGATGCGGGCGCGTTCCCACAGGCCAATGGCGATGTCGCGCGGATTCGGCACGCGATACGCCGGCAATTCCATCAGCAGCGGATGCTCGGTGTGGTCGCGGCGGAACCACTTGAGCACGTATGCCACCAGCAGCGCGCTGACGATGCCGGCCACGTAGAGCACGAAGAGCACCAGGCCCTGCAGGTTGAACAATCCGGCCACCGTGCGTTCCGGGATGAATGCGGCGATCAGCAGCGCGTAGACAGGCAGGCGTGCCGAGCAGGTCATCAGCGGCGCCACGAGAATGGTCGTCAGCCGGTCGCGCGGGTCCTGGATCGTGCGCGTGGCCATGATCCCCGGAATCGCGCAGGCGAAGCTGGAGAGCAGGGGAATGAACGAGCGGCCGGACAGGCCCGCGCTCATCATCAGGCGGTCAAGCAGAAACGCCGCGCGCGGCAGGTAGCCCGATTCCTCAAGCGTCAGGATAAACAGGAACAGGAACAGGATCTGCGGCAGGAACACGATCACGCTGCCAACGCCCGCGATGATGCCGTCCACGATCAGGCTCTTGAGCATCCCGTCGGGCATCGTCGTGCCGACCAGCTCGCCGAACCAGTGCACGCCGGCCTCGATGCCGTCCATCAACGGCGTGGCCCACGAGAACACGGCCTGGAACATGAAGAACAGCAGCACCGCCAGAATCGCCAAGCCGAAAACCGGGTGCAGCACCACGACGTCGAGCTTGTCCTCGAACTGCGCGGTGCGCGTGGGCACCGTGACGGCGACGTCGAGCAGCCGCTTGACCTCGGCGTGCGTATCGAGCTCCGACACGCTATCGAGCGGCTGGGCCTGTGGCGCCGGTGGCAGCGTGTCGTCGAACAGCTTGATCAGCGATGCAGCGCCATCGTGCTTGACCGCGACGGTTTGCACCACTGGCACGCCAAGTTCACGCGACAGCGCTTCGCGATCGATCTTGATGCCGCGCCGTTCGGCGGCATCGCTCATGTTCAGCACCACCACCATCGGCACCCCAAGGCGGCGCAGTTCCAGCACGAAGCGCAGGTGCAGGCGCAGATTGGTGGCGGCCACCACGGACACGATCAGGTCCGGGCGTGTCTCGCCCGGGCGCTGGCCCAGGCAGACCTCGCGCGTGATGGCTTCATCCAGGCTGGCGGAGTCCAGGCTGTAGGCGCCCGGCAGGTCGAGGATGCGAACCGTGCGCCCGCCCGGCGATACAAACTGGCCTTCCTTGCGTTCGACGGTGACGCCCGCGTAGTTGGCCACCTTCTGGCGGCTGCCGGTGAGACGATTGAACAGTGCGGTCTTGCCGCAGTTGGGATTGCCTACCAGCGCAATGCGCAGGGCGGCGGTGGGATTCTGTGCGACTGACATGTGAGTGCGAAGAGGCAGGCCGGTTACGCGATGCGCTGCGATGGCGGCGCTTCGGTTTCGCCGGCTGGCGCGATGCTGGTCACGGTGGCGCTGGCCACTTCCACGGTGATGCGGGCGGCTTCCGAGCGGCGCAACGCGAATCGCGAGTAGCCAACCTGGGCAACGAGCGGATCCTTGCCGAACGGTCCGAACGCGATGATCTGCACGGTCTCGCCGGGCACGAAGCCCAGGTCGCGCAGACGGCGCGCAATGGGATCATGCGTGAATTCGTCATCCACGGATTTCACAACGGCGGCAGTGCGCCGGGGCAGTTCAGACAACCGCATATGCTTCCAGTCCAGGGGCGCGATCAGCGCCGCGCGGCAGGCTCGGAACCTGCCGGCTACGTAAATAGAAATCGTTCTCGATTGTATAGCATTCGTAGCCGTTTGGCGCTTTGACGGTGGTTTACCGCGCATCGCATATTGGGAAATCGACGACGATTTGCCCCCGGTAAACCCCCCTTATGTTCCGAATAACACAATTGCGGTATTGGTTGCGAAGTCGCCTCGGGGCTAAGCTGCAAGCACGCTGAACACCCCGTTCCACGCGTACTTCTCAAGCCACTGGCTTCGGCCAGTGGCTTCTTCTTTTGGCGTATTCCTGGCGCCTTCTTGCCGAGTGTCTAGATGTCGGCCACGCTGGCGGCCAGCCTGACCATTTCGACGAAATGGTCGCGTGCCGGGTGATCCGGCGCCTGCTTCCACACGCAATACACCTCCGAAGGCACGGTCGCATCCGCAAGTGGCCGAAACGCGGCGCCTGCCATGCCGGAGCGTGCCATCGCAGCAGGCACCACGGCAATCCCCATCCCCTGTGACACCAACGACACCACGGACAGCCAGTGCCGCACCTCATGGCGAATCTGGGGATAGAAGCCGTGCGCGGCGCACATATCGAAAATGCGGCTGTAGTAGTCGGGCGACGCCTTGCGGGAGAACAGGACGAATGGCTCGCCGCGTAAGTCAGTGAGCGCTACCGTATCCTGTTGGCCAAGCGGATGCTTGGCTGGCATGCAGCAGACGAACGGTTCGCGGTGCGCCAGCGTGGTGGCCAGCTCATCCGGCACGCGGCTGGTGTGGACAAAGCCCGCATCGAGTTCACCGTGCAAAAGTGCATCAATCTGCTCTTGTGAGTTCAGCTCTGTCAGGGCCACGTGGATGCCGGGATAGCGCGTCTGGAACTCCTTCAGGCGCTGGGGCAGCCCACGATAGAGCATCGACCCCACGAAGCCGACCCGCAGCCGTCCCACCGCGCCGGCCTCGATCTCCCGCGCCAGTAGCCGGGCTTCCTCGGCCTGCGCCAGTAGTGCCATGGCCGATTCCCGAAACGCGCGTCCGGCCGCGGTCAGGCGCACGCCACGGCTGTCACGCTCGAACAGCCGGGCGCCGACCGAGGCTTCGAGTTGCTGGATATTGAGCGATAGCGGCGGCTGCGAAATCGACAGTCGCCGTGCGGCGCGCCCGAAATGAAGTTCCTCGGCGAGCACAAGGAAGTAGCGCAGATGTCGGAATTCCATGGTGATACAAAATTTGTATTGATCGAGCCAATTTTAGAATTAGACACGAATCGTTGGGGTTTGAATAATGGACGCAAACCATCCCGCCCGACAGCCGCCCGACAGGCATCGTGTCCAGGACGGGGACTTCCAGGAGACGATTCATGCCGACCAGCGCCGCGCGCCCAGCCGCGTCCACCACCGCGTACCCCGAAGTTGCCGCGCATCCGGTGCCAGATCGCCATGGCGCGAGTCTGTTCACGGCCGATCCGGACCTGCGCGCGCTGCTGCCGCTCTACCTGCCTGCTGACCTGTTCAACCACCTGCTGCCGCACCTCGAGCGCATGGGCGCGCTGGCCGGCGGCGTGCTCGACGAACTGGCCAACGAGGCCGATCACGCGCCGCCCACGCTGTCGCACCGCACCCGCACCGGCCTGGATGCCCAGCGCATCCATAAGCATCCGTCCTACGTGGAACTGGAGCGCGTGGCGTTCTCGGAATTCGGGCTGGCTGCGGCGTCGCATCGCGGCGGCGTGCTCGGCTGGGACAAGCCAATGCCCCCTGCCGCGAAGTACGCACTGACCTACCTGTTCGTGCAGGCCGAATTCGGCCTGTGCTGCCCGCTGTCGATGACCGACTCGCTGACGCGCACGCTGCGCAAGTTCGGCGATCCGGCGCTGGTCGACCGCTTCCTGCCGAACCTGACCACGCAGGTGTTCGACGACCTTTACCAGGGCGCGATGTTCATGACCGAACAGGGGGCAGGCTCTGACGTCGCCGCCACGACCACCCGTGCGATTCGCGACGGCAACGCCGAGGGTGGCTGGCGTCTGGTGGGCGACAAGTGGTTCTGCTCGAATCCCGATGCCGCGCTGGCGATGGTGCTGGCGCGGGTGGAGGAAGCCGACGGTTCGGCCGTTGCCGGTATCAAGGGCGTCTCGCTGTTCCTGTTGCCGCGCACGCTGGCGGATGGCAGCGCCAACCACTTCCGCATCATCCGTCTCAAGGACAAGCTCGGCACACGCTCGATGGCTAGCGGCGAGATCCGGCTGGAGGGCGCGCACGCCTACCTGGTTGGCGAACTGGGCCGTGGTTTCGTGCAGATGGCCGACATGATCAACAACTCGCGCCTGTCCAACGGCGTGCGCGCGGCCGGCCTGATGCGCCGGGCGTTGACCGAGGGCCAGTTCATCGCCCGCGAGCGCCGCGCGTTCGGCAAGCGCCTGGCGGACATGCCGCTGATGCGTCGCCAGTTGCTGAAGCTGACGCTGCCCACGGAGCAGGCGCGCACGATGGTGTTCCAGACTGCCGAAGCCCTGCGCCGTGCCGACGCGGGCGATGCCGACGCCTATCCGCTGATGCGCATCCTGACACCGCTGATCAAGTTCCGCGCCTGCCGAGACGCACGCAAGGTCACGGGTGATGCGATGGAGATCCGCGGCGGCTGCGGCTACATCGAGGAATGGAGCGACCCGCGCCTCGTGCGCGACGCGCATCTCGGTTCGATCTGGGAAGGCACGAGCAATATCGTCGCACTCGACGTGCTGCGCGCAATTCGCCGCGAGGGCTCGCTGCCCGTGTTGCAGGCACACCTGCAGGCGCTGCTTGGCGATACGCCGATGCACGCCACCGCGCGCGCCACGTTCGATCTGGCCCTGGCCAACACCGTCGCGCTGGCGACCCATGCGGCAGAAGCCGGGGCCGATGGCGACGTGCTGGCGCGTCAGGCGGCTTCCGCGCTGTATCACGTGACCAGTGCCGTCGCCATGGCATGGGAAGCCGGCCAGATCGGTTCGGTTCGCCGGATGCGGCTGGCGCAGCTGGTGCTGGTGCATCGCGTGTTGCCGCAGGATCCGCTCGGCGGCGGCGTCGAGCCAGAATGGCTGGCCGAAACCGTGGAGCCGTCCGCCGATGGTGTGGTGCGCGCGGCGGGGCCCGTGGACCAGATCAACGTGTTCTGACGGCTCACCAAAGGAAAGCTGGATAACACCCAGAGAGCACCCAGGCAGTACGGTGCGCCCGCAACGGCGCACCTCGCGCGCCCGCGGCGCGCATTCCAAACATAAAAAGCTTTACCGGAGACAACCCATCATGCCCCAATGGCACCGCCGCGCGGCCCTTGCCGCGCTGACCTCGTTGGTCGCCTGCACGTTCACGCTTACCACCACGCCGGCCTTCGCGCAGAAGGAATTCCCGAGCAAGCCGATCATGCTGGTGGTGACCTATCCGCCCGGCGGACCCACCGACGCGATGGCCCGCACGCTGGCCGCTGCGTTGAAGAACAGCCTTGGCCAGCCCGTGGTCGTGGAGAACCGCGCCGGCGCGGGCGGCAATATCGGCGCGGAAGTCGTCGCGCGTGCCGAGCCCGATGGCTACACGCTGATGTTCGGCACGTCGGCGCCGCTGGCCATCAACGTCAGCCTGTATCGCAAGATCAACTACGACCCGGTCAAGAGCTTCGCGCCGGTGATCCAGATCGGCCAACTGCCCAATGTGCTGGTGGTAAATCCGAGCGTGCCCGCGAAGAACGTGCAAGAGCTGATCGCGTACAGCAAGGCGCATCCGGGCAAGCTGTCCTATGCGTCGTCGGGCAATGGCGCATCGTCGCACCTGGCCGGCGTGCTGTTCAACAACCTGGCCGGCACCGACTTCCAGCATGTGCCATACAAGGGCACCGGCCCGGCGCTCAATGATCTGCTGGGTGGGCAGGTCAGCATGACGTTCACCGATGTGCTGACCGCGCTGCCGTTCATCAAGAGCGGCAAGGTGCGCGCGCTCGGGGTGACCACGAAAGGGCGTTCGCAGGCATTGCCCGATGTGCCCACCGTGGCGGAACAGGGTGTTGCCGGCTTCGATGTTTCGGTATTCTTCGGAGTGGTAGCACCTGCAGGTACGCCACCGGAAGTCATCCGCAAGCTCAATCACGCATTTGCCGATGCGTTGGCACAGCCAGACGTGCGCAAGACGCTGCTGGCACAGGGGCTGGAGTTCGCGCCGGCCACCACGCCAGAGCAGCTTGGTGGCTTCGTGAAGTCGGAAGTCGGCAAATGGCGTTCCGTGGTGCAGAAGTCGGGCGCGCAGCTCGACTGATCATGACAAGAACAGGAGGAGACATGACGCCACTCACACCCGGCGCGCTGGCAGGCATTCGCGTAGTCGATCTGTCGCGCATTCTGGGCGGCCCGCTTTGCGGCCAGATCCTCGGCGATCACGGCGCGGACGTACTCAAGATCGAGCCTCCGCAGGGCGATGACACACGCACCTGGGGGCCGCCGTTCCGCGATGGCGTGGCGTCGTACTACTTCGGCCTCAATCGCAACAAGCGCATCATGAAGCTGGACCTGACGGCCGATACCGACCGCGAAGTCTTGCTGACGCTGCTGGCCGATGCCGACGTGCTGATCGAGAACTTCAAGACCGGCACGCTCGAGAAATGGGGCCTTGGTTTCGATGTGCTGTCGCAGCGCTTCCCCCGGCTCGTGCATTGCCGCGTGTCGGGCTTCGGCGCCGATGGTCCGCTGGGTGGACTGCCGGGTTATGACGCGGCGATCCAGGCGATGGCCGGCATCATGAGCATCAACGGCGAGGCCGACCGAGAACCGCTGCGCGTTGGTTTGCCCGTGGTGGACATGGTCACTGGTCTGAACGCCGCGCTGGGCGTGCTGCTGGCATTGCAGGAGCGCGAACGCAGCGGACGTGGGCAGTTCGTGGAATCGGCGCTGTATGACTCGGGCCTGTCGCTGCTGCATCCCCATGCGGCCAACTGGTTCATGAGTGGCAAGACGCCCGGGCGCACCGGTAACGCGCATCCGAACATCTACCCGTACGACACGGTGGCCACCGCGACCGATCCGATCTTCCTTGCCGTCGGTAACGACCGGCAATTCCGCATCCTGTGCGAGTACCTCGGCGTGGCGGAGCTGGCCGACGACGAACGCTTTGCAACGGCAGGCGCGCGCTCGGTCAATCGGGCGCAATTGAAGGGCACGCTGGAATCGAAGCTGGCCACGTGGGACGGCAAGGCGCTGGCCGACGAACTGTCTGCGGCCGGTGTACCGTGCGCACCGGTGTTGTCGGTGCCCGATGCACTGACGCATCCGCATACCGCCCATCGCGAGATGGTGGTGGAGATGCCCGGCGGTTACAAGGGCCTGGGCGCTCCGGTCAAACTGAGCCGCACGCCGGCGACGTACCGGTATGCACCGCTGACCGAAGGCAACCAGTTCCTGCCGCGCGAGGCGGCGAACGATTGAGTTGGGTGCCAACCGTTGGTATGCGCCGCCCTCTCCCGCGCGGGAGAGGGGGGCAAAAGCACCCTCACCGCTTCTTATCCCGGAATCATCCCCGTCAGCCAGTACGCCTGGATCATCGTGATCACACCCACGATGGCTGCGAACAGCAGGCTGTGCTTCACGGTGAAGCGGAACAGTTCTGACTCCTTGCCGACCAGACCCGTCGCCGCGCAAGCCACCGCGATCGACTGCGGCGAGATCATCTTGCCGGTCACGCCGCCCGTGGTGTTGGCGGCCACCAGCAGCGTGTCCGATACGCCGATCTGATGCGCGGTCGTATGCTGCAGCGAGCAGAACAGCGCGTTCGACGACGTATCCGAGCCGGTCAGGAACACCCCCAGCCAGCCGAGCAGCGGCGAGAAGAACGGGAACGCCGCGCCGGTTCCGGCCAGCAGCAGCGCCAGCGTCGATGACATACCGGAGTAGTTGGCGACGAACGCGAACGCCAGTACCAGACCGATCGAGGCGATCGGGCGGCGCAGTTCCAGCAGCGTTTCCTTGAAGGTGGTGATGGCATCGCTCGGCTTCATGCGCAGCAGCACTGCCGAGATGATGGCGGTCAGCAGGATCGCGGTACCGACGGCCGACAGCAGGTCGAGCTTCAGCACGGCCTCATAGGGCTTGGGCGATGCCACGATCGGGGCGCTCTTGATCACGAGCTGGTCGAGCATCGGCACCTTGAACTTCAGTACCGTTCCCGCCAGCGCGCCGTTGCCGGCGAACAGTGCCTTGAACGGTGCCAGGCTCCAGACCGTGACGATGGCGGTCAGGATGCCGAACGGCGCCCATGCGCGCACGGTCTGGCCGAACGTGTAGGGCGATGCTTTGCGGCTCGCGGGCGCACCCATACCGCCACCGAACCCGGCCATCGCCACAGTGCCGCCGGCCGCAACCGTGCCACCAGCCGCTTGCGATGCCGAGCGCGGTTGCCACACACGCAGGAACGCGGCGAGCGAGATCAGACTGACCAGTGCCGACGTGATGTCCGGCAGCTCGGGCCCGATGTGGTTCGACGTGAAGTACTGCGTGACGGCGAAGCTGCCACCGACGACCAGCGCGGCTGGCCAGGTCTCGCGCACGCCCTTGGCGCCATCCATCATGAACACCAGCCAGAACGGCACGGCCAGCGACAGCAGCGGCAATTGGCGGCCCGCCATCGCGCCGATATGCATCGGGTCGATGCCCGTGACCTGTCCGGCCACGATGATCGGGATGCCCATCGCGCCAAACGCCACCGGCGCGGTGTTCGCGATCAGGCAGAGCCCGGCCGCATAGAGCGGGTTGAACCCGAGCCCGACCAGCAGCGCGGCGGTAATCGCCACCGGTGCGCCGAAGCCCGCCGCACCTTCCAGGAACGCCCCGAAGGCAAAGCCGATCAGCAGCATCTGCAGGCGCTGGTCATCGGTGATCGACAGCACCGACGCGCGGATGACGTCGAACTGCCCGGTCTTGACCACGATCTTGTAGAGGAACACCGCGGTGACGATGATCCACGCGATTGGCCACAGGCCATAGGCAAAGCCGAAGCCGGCCGCGGCAAATGCCTGCTGCGCGGGCATCCCGTACGCGAAGATCGCCACGGCCAGCGCCAGTGCCAGCGTGACAGCCGCCGCCACATGGCCCTTCATGCGCAGTACCGCGAGTGCGACGAAGAAAAACAGGATGGGTATCGCCGCCGCGAGCGCGGACAGCCAGAGGCTGCCCAGCGGCGTATAGATCTGGGTCCAGGGTTGCATCTGGAAGTCTCCTTGGTGGTTTGTCTGAGTTCTTTTGGTGGGATGCCGCGCGATGCCGCTACTCGGGCTGGTTGCGTGCGTCGAGCAGGTCGGAAAGGCTCTTTGGCGCCGGCGTCAGTGGCTTGCGATGCTGCGTCCAGCCCATTTGCCGCGATGGCGTCAGCGCTCGCAGCCGCGTGGCGGCCCAGCGGAACAGGCGGTACGTGGTGGGATGGGCGAACGCGCCGCTCCAGAAGCGCCACACCAGGTGCTCGCGGCGACTGAACTTCGCGCCTTGGCCCTTGAGCGCGTGCGGCACGGCCTCGTCGGGGTTGCGGTTCGCCTCAGTGCGCAATCGCACCAGCAGCTGCGGAATCGGAATGCGCACGGGACAGACCTCGCCGCACGCGCCACACAGGCTCGATGCCGTTGCCAGATCGGCCGTGGCGTCGAGGCCGAGCAGGTGGGGCGAGATGATCTTGCCGATCGGTCCCGGATAAGTCGTGCCGTAGGCATGACCGCCGATGCGCGTGTAGACCGGGCAGTGGTTCATGCACGCGCCGCAGCGAATGCACTGCAGCGTGGCGCGTAGCTGCTCGTCGGCGTATGCCTGGCTGCGGCCGTTGTCGAGCAGCACCAGATGGACTTCGCGCGGACCGTCCTGCTCATGCGGCTTGCGTGGGCTCGAGATCAGGTTGAAGTAGGTGGTGATGGGCTGCCCGGTCGCGGAACGCGTCAGCAGGCTGGAGAGCGGCACGATGTGCGACAGCTTCGCCACCACCTTCTCCATCCCCATGACGGCGATATGCACGTCGGGCACAGTGGTGGAAAGACGGCCATTGCCCTCGTTCTCCACCAGCCACAGCGTGCCGGTGTCCGCCGCCGCGAAGTTGACGCCGGACAGGCCGATATCGGCCTCGACGAACGCCTGGCGCAGCGCGCGGCGGCCGGTCTGGATCAGCGCATCCACGTCTTCCGTGTACGGCGTATCGGGGATGTGTTGCTCGAACAGCGTCGCGATATCGGCCTTGGTCTTGTGGATCGCCGGCATCACGATGTGCGATGGCTTCTCGCCGGCCAGCTGGACGATGTACTCGCCCATGTCCGATTCGATGCAGTCGATGCCGCGCTCGGCCAGGTAATGGTTGAGTTCCATCTCCTCGCTGGCCATCGACTTGCCCTTGATCACGCGCCGGGCGGCGTGGCCCTGGGCGATCCGCAGGATGATCGCGTTGGCTTCATCGGCGGTCTCGGCCCAGTGGACCTGCACGCCGGCAGCGGTCAGATTGCCTTCGAGTTCGACCAGCAGGTCGGGCAGATTGGCCAGCGCGTGCTGGCGGATGGCTTCGCCGAGGTTGCGCAGGTGCTCGAGTTCGTCACCGTCGGGGAACTGCACGGCCCGCTTCTGCTGGAGGAAGTCCATAGCGCCGCGAAAGCTCTTGCGCAGCTTGGGATCGTCGAGCGCGGCGCGCGCGCGGGCGCGAAAGTCCTCGGTGGGAACGAAATGCAGGGGTTGCTGGCTCATCGCGCGGCTTCTCCGTCGGTCACGATCACGACCCACAGCCTGCGTGGGCCGTGCGCGCCGTAGGCCAGCGTTTGCTGGATGTCGGAGGTCTTGGACGGGCCGGAGACCATCACCAGGTTGGTCGGCATGCCGTCCAACCAGCGCTCGGCTCGCGCGGCGGCATGAAGGTCGGGGTGCAGCGCCGATGCGTAGACTAGTGCGATATGCGTGGGCGGCACCAGCGACATCGTGCGTGGCGATCCGGCATCGGGCGCCAGCACCAGCGTGCCGGTAGCGGCCAGCCCGGAGCGGGCCACGGTGAAGCCGGCATCGACGGTATCGAACAGTTCCGCTTTCCATGCTTCCAGCGGACGGTCGAACGTTACGGTGTCGATGCTGGATGGCAGCGCCCGCGCAAGTGCGGCGCCTTCGGGGCGATCGCGGTCCAGCAGCAGTCGGCGCACGCCTTCGTCCGCCAGCCGCCGCGCGACCCATGCGGGCCAGCTTGCCGCGTCGGTGCAGATCACGTCGGCGTGGGAGGCAGTTAAGGCGGCCTGCATCGAGGCGACCATCGCGTCGATCGATGGTGCCTGACCACGGCGGCTATCGAAATGGTCGTCGATCCGCCGGTCCAGTTTCTGGGTGTCTCCGCTCAGCGTCGCACCGGAAGCGGGCGCGGCGGCACGCAGCCGCCCGATCATGCGCTCGCGCGCGCTCATCGTCGTCATTCGGCACCTCCAGTGCGGCGCCACAGGAACGAAGCCAGATGCTCGACCGGCAGCGGCGCGCCGGTGTGGGCGGCCGCATGGCCGATATTGAGCAGGCAGCCGCAATCGGCGGAGACGAGTCGGTCGCACCCGGTGGCGCAGGCGGAGGCCACCTTGTCGCGCACCATCGCGCCGGAGATATCGGCGTGCTTGAGCGAGAACGTGCCGCCGAAGCCGCAGCATTCGGACTCGCGCTCATGCTCGACGCGTGTCACCCCGGGTAGCGCGTCCAGCAACGCCACGCCGTGGGCGCGGGTGCCCATTTCCCGGCGTGCCGCGCAGGACGTATGCAGCACCACGCGCTCGTGCGGCGCGTCGGCGGGCGTGGCGTCGAAGCGCACATGAAGCACATTGAGCAGGAATTCTGCGAGTTCGTAGACGCGGGAGGCAATGTCACGGGCCAGTGCAGCGGCGTCAGGGTCGCTGGGGTCGTCGGCGAACAGCGTAGGCCAGTGATGACGCATCATGCCGGAGCACGAGCCGGACGGCACGATGATCGGCCAGGGTTCCCGGAACAGGTCCAGCTGCGCGCGGGCGACCTTGCGAGCCTGCTCGGGGTTGCCGCTGCTGTACGCCGGCTGGCCGCAGCAGCTTTGTCCGCGCGGAAAGTGAACGGTCAGGCCTTCGCGCTCGAGCAATCGCACGGCATCCAGACCGGCCTGCGGAACGAAGAGATCAACGAGGCACGTGCCGAACAGGTACACCTGCTGTGGCGCGGTGGTGGGGTACTGCCTGGATTCCATTTGTCAGTCTCCGGATGGCGGCGCAACCTGCCCGGCAAGGCGCTGCGACATTTTTGGGCGCATAATTCCCGCTCTCGCGCCGGAGCACAAATTGGTTGGACCACTTGCCGGAGCGACCGGATTTCAAGGGATGAGGGATGGGGGCAGGCAACGCACGCAACCGTGTGGAAGACATCATGCGCAAGATGGAGACCGCGCTGCTGGACGGCACCTGGCCCGTCGGCACGCGGCTGCCTGCGGAGCGTGTTCTGGCGGAGCAGTTCGGGGTGGCGCGCAACACGATCCGCGAGGCGATCCAGCGCCTGGCGGCGCGCAACCTGCTGCAAAGCCGACGCGGCGCGGGCGTATACGTCACCGATCAGTTGCGCACGGGCATCGCCTCGCCCTGGGGCCAGCTCGTGGCCGATCACCCGGCGCTGCGCGATGACATTCTGGAGTTCCGCAGGGTACTGGAAGGCGCCACCGCCTACTTCGCGGCGTTGCGTGCCGATGCAGCGGATCTGAAGCGTATACGCGCGCTGCTCAAGGAACTGGAGCGCTCGCGCATGACCGATGACAAGCGCGCCGAGGCCGATGCGGATGCGAAGCTGCACGACGCCATCGCGCAGGCTTCGCACAACACGATGTTCCTGCATCTGCATACCAGCGTGATTGGCATGTTGCGCGAGCACATCACGATCAACGGCACCGGGCTGCGCGAGGCCGACGATGAGTCGTCGGACCTGCTGCTGCGGCAGCACCGCACGCTTTGCGAGGCGATTCTGGCGCGCCGGCCGGAAGAAGCCCGCACGGCGATGCAGACGCACATCGACTTCGTGCGGAGCAAGGTCGACTAGTCTTCCCGCATATTGGTCGTACCAATTTCTGCGTACGACAAAGCAATGAAATCAAGCACTTGGCTGAGCGCCTACACAAGCCCGGCCGTGCTCAGTTCGCGCTTTACGTAGGCATAGAAGATCGGTCCCGCGATCACGCCGGGGATGCCGTAGAGCGTTTCCATCACCAGCATCACTGTCAGCAGTTCCCATGCGGCGGCGTGTATACGCGCGCCGATGATTCGCGCGTTGAGGAAGTACTCGAGCTTGTGGATCAACACCAGGAACAGCAGCGACACCACCGCGATCGGCAGCGAGACCGAAAGCGAGGCGATGACAATGGCCGTATTCGAGATCAGGTTGCCCAGCACCGGCAGCAGTCCGGCGATAAACGTGATGGCCACCAGCGTCTTGGAGAGCGGCAGGTGCTGGTGGAACAGGGGCAGCAGCACCAGCAGGTAGATCGCGGTCAGGATTGTGTTGACGAGCGAGATCTGGATCTGCGCGAAGATGAACTGCGAGAACGCAGTCTGCAGCGTGCGGGCCCGGTCCACCAGGGCCAAGGCTAGCGGGCGACGATTCGGGCGGGAAATGGCGCGGTACAGCGCGATCATCGCGCCGATGATGAGGCCGACGAGGATATGGACCAGCGTGCGCAGGATATCGGCGCCGAGCCGCTGCGCCATCTGCGCGTGCTCGCGCAATGCCGAGATCAGGGTCGTGGCGAGTTCGTCGACCCCGTTGGGCAGGTAGTCGCTCAGCCAGGCTGGCAACTGGGCGCGAGAGCGGTCGATGATGTCGGCGGAATGGTCGAGCAGCCGGTCCAGCGTATTGCCGTCGCCGCTGATAAAGCGGATGAGCGCCCAGATGCTGCCGGTCAGCACCAGCAGGATGATGGTGGACAGGATCGCCACGGCGATGGCGTCGCGGCGCGAATGCAGTCGCATCAGCCGTGGCGCCAGCACATCCACCAGAGAGTAGAGCAGCAGGCCGGCGAGCAGGGCGGACACCAGGTTGGCGTGCATCACCAGCAGCAGGGCCCCGGCGGTCAACACGTACGACACGGTCTTGACGCTGAACCAGGCGGCGGGAGTCAGGGGCCGGGTTTGGTCAGGCTGTTCGGTGCTGCCGGTTCCGGCGCGGTCTTCGGTCTGTTCGGTGTCCAATTCGTTGTCCAACTGCGGCATATCTCGGCGGAGAGCGGGGCGTTGCGGAAATGAAGCAAGGAAGCAATCGCCACGATTGTCGATGCCGGGCGTAACAATGGCAAGACAGGATGACGAGACAAGCTGATAACGGGACAAATCGTGCGGACGGTTGCCCGGGCGTGATATTTGCAGCACTGGCCTATATTGAAGTTCCGTGGCAGCCCTTCAGGAGACCACTTGCATGGCCTTCACGCATACCGTCGGCGTACGCCGACACGTCTTTGACGATCTGCGCACGCTGCTGGCCAAGGCCAGTCCGGCCCGGTCGGGCGACGCCCTCGCGGGTATCGCCGCCGCCAGCGAAGAAGAGCGGATTGCGGCGCGTATGGCGCTGGCGGACATGCCGCTGGCGCATTGCCTTGCGGAGCCGCTGGTTCCTTACGAGGCCGACGAGGTCACCCGGCTGATCGTGGACAGCCACGACGCGCAGGCGTTCGCGGCGCTTGCCAGCCTGACCGTCGGGGAGTTTCGGGACTGGCTGCTGCGGCACGACACCGATACGGCCACGCTGGCGCGGGTGGCGCCAGGCGTCACCCCCGAGATGGCGGCAGCCGTGAGCAAGCTCATGCGCAACCAGGACCTGGTGGCCGTGGCGCGCAAATGCGCGGTGGTCACCGCCTTCCGTAACACCATCGGGCTGCCCGGGCGCCTCGCCGTGCGGCTGCAGCCGAACCATCCGACCGACGACCCGCGCGGCATCGCCGCATCGATCATCGACGGGCTGCTGTACGGCTGCGGCGATGCCACCATCGGCATCAACCCGGCCAGCGACAACCTTGGGGCGATCACCACGTTGCTGAAGCTTCTGGATGACATTCGCACCCGCTACGAGATCCCCACCCAGTCTTGCGTGCTGACTCACGTCACCAACACCTTGCGCGTGATGGAGCAGGGCGCGCCGGTCGATTTGGTGTTCCAGTCGGTGGCTGGCAGCCAGGCGGCCAATGAAGCGTTCGGCATCTCTCTGGCGCTGCTCGAAGAGGCACGGCAGGCGGCGTTGTCGCTGCGGCGCGGCACGGTGGGGCACAACGTGATGTATTTCGAGACCGGCCAGGGCAGCGCGCTTTCCGCCAACGCCCACCATGGTGTGGATCAGCAGACCATGGAGGCGCGCGCGTATGCGGTGGCGCGCCGGTTCGAGCCGTTGCTGGTCAATACCGTGGTGGGGTTCATCGGTCCCGAGTATCTCTACGACGGCAAGCAGATCATCCGGGCCGGGCTTGAGGACCACTTCTGCGGCAAGCTGCTGGGCGTGCCGATGGGCTGCGACGTCTGTTACACGAACCACGCCGAGGCCGATCAGGACGACATGGACAACCTGCTGACGCTGTTTGGCGTGGCGGGCATCAACTTCATCATGGGCGTGCCCGGCGCCGACGACATCATGCTGAACTACCAGAGCACGTCGTTTCATGACGCGCTGTACCTGCGCGAAGTCCTTGGCCTGCGGCCCGCGCCGGAGTTCGAGGCGTGGCTGCGCAAGATGGGCATTGTCGACGCGGGCGGGCGGTTGCTGGAGCCTGGCACGCGCCAGGCGCTGCTGACCATGGCGGACACGCTTTGAACGGGAGGAGGAACACCATGTCGACGCCAGCGAACCCCGAAGACCCGTGGGCGCGCTTGCGCCAGTTCACACGCGCCCGCATCGCCATCGGCCGCACCGGTCACGCGCAGAAGACCGCGTCGATCCTGGCGTTTGGCCTGGCCCATGCACAGGCGCGTGATGCCGTGCATCTGGCGATCGATGTGGCGGCGTTGGAAACCGCGCTGCGCGATGCCGGCCTGGATGCGCTGCACGTGCTGCACGTGCATGGCGCAGCGGCGGATCGCGACCAGTACCTGCGTCGCCCTGACCTGGGCCGAAGTCTCGATGCCGAGAGCCGCGCGCGACTCGTTCCATCGGCGCAGCCATACGATGTCGTCTTCGTGATCGCCGACGGGCTTTCCGCACTGGCCGCGCAGCGCCACGCGGTGCCGCTGCTGCAGGCAGTGCTGGCGCGTCTGCATGACTGGCGGGTTGGACCGGTGGTGGTCGCGCGGCAATCGCGGGTGGCGTTGGGCGACGAGATTGGCGAGCGCCTTGGTGCGCGGCAGGTGGTGATGCTGATTGGCGAGCGTCCGGGGCTCAGTTCGCCGGATAGCCTTGGGATCTACCTGACATTCGACCCCCGTGTGGGGCGTACGGATGCCCAGCGCAACTGCATCTCCAACGTGCGGCCCGAAGGACTGTCTTATGCGCAGGCGGCGGACAGGCTGGTGTTCCTGATGCAAGGGGCGGTCGCGCTCGGTCGGTCCGGCGTGGACCTGAAAGACGACAGTGCCGCCGTGTCGGCGGCACTGTCGCCCCCCTGAAGACATAAGGGAAGGGTGCTACATCATGCGGTGCGAGAACTTGCCGCTTTCCGCATCGCTCATCAACGTCATGAACTGATCGCGTTGCATGTGCACGAGTTCCATGTGGTCGCCGGCCTCGAACCAGACTTCCGGTTCGTCGAACAGGCTTTCGTCCACGTAGGTCTGCATGCCGTACGACATCGCGCAAGGCGGGATGGCGCCAAGGTCGCAGTCCTTGAACACTTCGCGGATCTCATCCTCGTGCGCGAGCACGAGCTTGCGGCCGGTCATCTCGCAGATGGTTGACATCTGCAGATGGTGACTCGAAGGAATCACAACCGCCACATAGCCGCCTTCGTCCTCGAGCAACAGCGTTTTGGCCAGACGGTTTCCTGGTACATGGGCAGCCTGCGCAGTGGCCATGCTGCTGAGGCTGTAAGGATGACGAATGATGTCGAACTGGCTGTTCATACGGCTGAGCCGGCCAGCCAGAGTGCCTGCCATTGCCATGATTGCCTTCCTTCCTACGCGAGCCACGCGCAGTTTAGTCCTGAGTGTTCTCACTATAGGCACTGTCGGCACCGCCGGCACGAATGCGCGGCCAGATCGCCTGCAGCTCTGTTCTCAGGAACGTAAGCAGGTAGCGCGTTGCCATGGTCTGGTAGCGATTGGGCATGGTCAGCATGTACAGCTTGCTGCCGAACGCGCTGATCTGATAGTCGCCGAGCAGCGATTCCAGCGCGCCGCTGGCCAGTTCCTTGTCCACCGCATAGAGCGGAAAAATGCCGATGCCGAGTCCGCCGACCACGGCCTCCTTGAGGAACGCGAAGTTCTCGGAACTCAGGGTTGGCTCCAGCACCACCTGTTCGCGGTCGGCGGTGCCGTCGCGCGTGCCTGACACCTTGAGTTTCTGCCCGATCGGCGACGCGCACACGATCGCATGGGTCGTCAGGTCGGCAAGGTGCGCGGGCGGCGTGCGTCCGGCCAGATACGACGGCGCAGCGCAAAGCAGCCAGTCCACCCCGCCGATTTCGGTGGCAACGACCGAGTCGGGAGGCGTGGAGATGATGCGCAACGCCACTTCCACATCCTCGGAGACGAGGTTGTGGATGCGGTTGTCGAAGACGACGTCGAGCGTGATATCGGGATAGCGCTGTTTGAAGCGCACCAGCAGCGGCGAGATCATCGTGTGACCCAGACCGGTGGGTACCGACAGCCGCACATGGCCCTGGAGGCTCTTGCCCATGCTGCTGATCAGCGCGTTGGCCGCAGCCACTTCACCCAGGATGTTTTTGCCGTGCTCATACAGTCCGGCGCCCACCGGCGTCGGTTCCACGTGCCGGGTCGTCCGGCGCAGCAGTTGCACGCCGAGTTCCTCCTCCAGAGCCTTGAGGTGGTAGCTGACGTTGGCGCGCGTCATCTTGAGCTTGCGCGCGGCGGCGCTGAGATTGCCAGCGTCGACGATATCGACGAACAGGCGCAGGGCGTTGAGATCCATGGCGGGGAGGAGAGCGAAGGCCGCGTGCAAATAAAAAGGGGCCCGAAGGCCCCTCAGTTTGCCATGACTGCGGCGGGTGGCCGGTCAGTGCTCGTGATGCAGGTACTTGGCCTGGCGCGGCAGGCGCAGGCTGACCAGGAACGCCACCACCATCATCGCGGTGACATACCAGTAGAACGCGCTCTCGTGCCCGATCGATTTCAGGCCCAGCGCCACATATTCGGCCGAGCCGCCAAAAATGGCGTTGGCGACCGCGTATGCCAGGCCGACGCCCAGCGCACGCACTTCCGGCGGGAACATCTCGGCCTTCACGATGCCGCTGATCGACGTGTAGAAGCTGACGATGGCCAGCGCCACGCAGATCAGCAACAGCGCCATCTCGGGGCTGCTGACGGTCTTGAGCGCGGTCAGGATCGGCACTGTGGCGACTGCGCCCAGCGCGCCGAACATCAGCATGTTGTTGCGGCGACCGATGCGGTCCGACAACATGCCGAACAGCGGCTGCATGCACATGTACAGGAACAGGCAGCCTGTCATCACGTAGCTGGCCGTCTTGATCGGCATGCCGGCCGTGTTGACCAGGTACTTCTGCATGTACGTGGTGAACGTGTAGAAGATCAGCGAGCCGCCGGCCGTGTACCCGAGCACCGTGAAGAACGCGGCCTTGTGGTGGCGGAAGAGCTCGCCCACGGTGCCGGCGCCTTTGCTGTTGCGCGACTGGGCGGTGGTCGTTTCATGCAGCGTGCGGCGCAGCAGCAGGGCCACCACCGCGGTGACCGCGCCAACCACGAACGGGATGCGCCAGCCCCAGGCCTTCAGTTCGGCCTCGGTCAGCAACTGCTCCAGGATCACGATCACCAGTACGGCCAGCAGCTGACCGCCGATCAGGGTCACGTACTGGAACGATGAGAAGAAGCCGCGCCGGCCCTTGAGCGCCACTTCGCTCATGTACGTGGCGGTAGTGCCGTACTCGCCACCGACCGAGAGGCCCTGCAGCAGCCGGGCCAGCAGCAGAAGCGCTGGCGCCAGGTTGCCGATCGCGGCATAGGTCGGCAGGCAGGCGATCATCAGCGAGCCGAAGCACATCATCGTGACCGAGATCACCATCGAGTGCTTGCGGCCGGTGCGATCGGCAATGCGGCCGAATAGCCATCCGCCGATCGGCCGCATCAGGAAGCCGGCCGCGAACACCCCGGCGGTGTTCAGGAGCTGCGCGGTGGGGTCGGCTTTGGGGAAGAACGATGACGCGAAATAGATCGCGCTGAACGCATAGACATAAAAGTCGAACCATTCCACCAGATTGCCGGACGACGCGGCAACAATCGCGAAGATGCGTTTTTTGACTTCTTCTGGGGAGGGTGCCGTACCGGTGGTGACGGAAGAGGCGGTGTCTGTCATAGGACCTTCTGATTCTTGGCGGTGGGGCTTGCCGCCGGATGGGGGCGGGCGCGACGTCGCACACTGGGGCCCGTGTGCTTACTTAGCGTAACTCGTAAAACGAAGACTGCACAGCAGAAGTGCGCAGATGGTTGCCAGCCATATTCGGAAGGGCCCGGCCCGCGCTGGGTTCGCGGAACATTGTCTTTGCCGGTGAATAGTGTTTCTGCAAATGCTGCTGTGGGCTGGCGCGGAATTTGGCTGGCTAGCGTCTCACGTGACCGTATGGCTTGCATGACGCTTCACGCTGCGCAATGATGCTTGCGGATTGCGCCCCAGCCCCCTTATCCAAGTCTTTGCCGATCTTTTCCGAAGCCTGCCAATGCCAGTTTTGCGTTATCTGCTGATTCTGCTACCGCAGTTGTTGCTCATGCCATTGATCGCGCAGGCAGAACCCGACCTCGTGCAATGCCAGCGCGTCGATCAGTCGCAGCTGCGTTCGGCGTCGGAGGAAACGCTGCTGTTCCTGCGCTGCCGCGCGCGGGAGATTTCTTATGAGGCCCCACGGCTCAAGGGCGTCACGCAGAAGTTCAAGGACGATCTCGTGTTCTCCTGCCTGGACCAGGCCGATGCTGTCGAGCATCAATTGCGCGTGGGCTACGGCTACACCCGCGAAACCCTCGCCAAAAAGAAATGTGATCGATAATCTGCAATCTGGCTTATTGTCAAAAAATACTTTCGGTTCTGTCCAAGTCGCAGTGGATTGTCAAATTCGGTAGTCCGCGTACCATTGTTCGCCTTCGTTATCGCATCTGAATCACCGGAGATTGCCATGGCCCTCGACGCCGAATCCTTTTCCTTGCTGCGCGCTTCGGTGCAGCGTTTTATCGACGATCGCCTGAAGCCGGCCGAGGACACGCTCGAAGAGATTGACGATGTGCCGGCCGATATCGTGGCCGACATGAAGGAAATGGGCCTGTTCGGCATCTCGATTCCCGAGAGCTATGGTGGCATCGGCCTGTCGATGTCGCAGGAATGCGATGTGGTCTACGACTTGGGCCACACTGCTTTTGCCTTCCGCTCGGTGTTCGGCACTAACGTGGGTATCGGCTCGCAGGGCATCCTGATGGACGGCACCGAGGAACAGAAGCAGACCTATCTGCCGAAGATCGCCAGCGGCGAACTGATCATCTCGTTCGCGCTGACCGAGCCGAACGCCGGCTCCGACGCCGCCTCGCTGCAAACGCGCGCCGACCTCGACGGCGACCACTACGTGATCAACGGTACCAAGCGGTTCATCACCAACGCGCCGCGCGCGGGGGCGTTCACGCTAATGGCACGCACGGGTGGCCAAGGCGCGTCGGGCATTTCGTCGTTCATCGTGCCGGCCGATACCCCGGGCATCTCACTGGGCAAGCCGGACAAGAAGATGGGCCAGCGCGGTACCAAGACGTGCGACGTGGTGCTGGAAAACGTGCGCGTGCCGGCCGCCAACATCATCGGCGGCGTTCCGGGCGTGGGTTTCAAGACGGCGATGAAGGTGCTGGACCGTGGCCGCCTGCACATCTCGGCGCTGGCCTGCGGCATGGCGCACCGGCTGATTACCGACGCCGTGGCGTACGCGAAGGAGCGCAAGCAGTTCGGCAAGCCGATCGGCGATTTCCAACTGATCCAGGGGATGCTGGCCGACAGCCAGGCCGAACTCTATGCGGGCCTGTCGATGGTGCGCGATTGCGCACAGCGTTATGATGCGAAGCCGGCTGGCAAGAGCGATCCGGAAGTCAGCATGCTGGCATCGTGCACGAAGATGTTCTGTACCGAGATGGTGGGCCGCGTAGCGGACCGCGCGGTGCAGATCCACGGTGGTGCGGGTTATATCGCCGAATACAAGGCCGAGCGCTTCTACCGCGACGTGCGTCTGCTGCGCCTCTATGAAGGCACGACGCAGATCCAGCAGCTCATCATCGCCAAGCAACTGCTGCGCGACTGAGCACGGCTCAAGAAAGCCGGAACGATCAGGCCAGATGGGCCTGAGGGGATAGGAGACAGGATGAGCAGGTTCCAGGTAACGGCCTCGCAAGGGCCGGTCACGGCGGGGCAGCAGTCAAAGGTGTCCCAGGACGATCTCCACGCAGTGCACCGGCTTCGTGCCGTGGTGGCGACGTATCGCACGACGCTGCAGGCTTACACACTGGTCGTATCCCCGGACGAACTGATGTCGCTGAGCCGCGGCCCGGAACCGTCGCATTCGGCGCGCGACTATCGCGCGCAAGCCCATCTGGACCGGTTGCTGAACTCGGTACGCGACAGCGGTCTGGCGCTTCCCAGCGCGATCGTCGTCGCGGTATCGGGCGGCAGGATGCAATGCGAGTGCGATCACCTGTACACGCTCGAGATGCATCCACGCGACGGCGACCACCTGATCGTGCTGGACGGCTATGACCGTCTGGCCGCGCTGGCCAGCACCGGACGCGGGAATATCAAGACACTGGTGACCGGCGTGTTGTGCTGCACGGCCATCGACGGCGCGGCAGTCGAGTCCCAGTCGGCCAACGAAGCGGATCGCGCGATGATGCACACCTCCGCAGCCGCCCGCTGGGCCGGCGCGATGCGCGTCTGGCAATAACACCGGCCGTAGTAATAGCAGTAGCAACAGCCTTTGCGATTGCGCTGTCGGATGCGGCAACGGCGCACGATGCCGCCATCCTTGTTGTAACTGGGGAAATCGCCGGCAACGCCATTGCCACCATCACCACAACTACCGCCGGCGCCGGTCTCAACCGGTCACGCCCACACGCCGTCCACATCGCGTAGAAGGTGCCCCGCCAGGATGTAGTCGCCGAGGCGGCTCGCCTTGGCCTCGAGCTCCAGAAGATGCTGGTCGGCCATCGTGCCGAGATCGAACTGGCAATACAGATTGCGTTGCCGGAACGTTGTCTTGGGTTTGCCAAGCCCTTCGATCAGGGCGTCATGGGAGCGGACAGCGATGCTCTCCTGTCCGCGGTACTGCACCTTGATACCGCGCTTCTCTCCGAGCCGTCCGAGTTCGACGGCGTCCTGCCATCCGGTCTCGTAATCCAGCTCAAGCGCAAGCATCCGCTCAGAGGCCAGAAGCCTGAGCGCTTCTGCCTTGCTGCCAGCTCGCACGATCGACATCCATACCTCTAGTCTGAACAATCACTGTATAAATATACAGTGATTGTCGTCAGGTCTCAAGGCTTTGGGCATGACGTTTCCGACATATCCCGCTGCATTGCCGGATCATGGTCTGGCCGGTTCCGCTGGGGCGGCTGCTGGCGCGGTGGCGGGTTCCGCCGCCGTTGCTGCCGGGGTGCCTGCACCCGAGCCGAAGTCTCCGGCAAATGCCTGCGTCAACGTATCCGGACTCAGGTAACGCCGGATCGCGTCATTGACCGCCTCCGGCGTGGCCTTGCTGATGCGAGCCTCCACTTCGGCCGTATGGGCCATGGTGCGTCCAAGGTAAAGCTGATTCGCCAGCGCCCCAGCCAGAAGGCCATCCCTTGTGCGACTGATCAGGCCCTGTTGCAGCAGCCCGCTGACGGCTTCCGACAACTCGACGGATGTGATGCCATCGCGCACAAAGCGTTGCATCTCTTGACCCACCGCGTCGCGCAGGCGCGTCTGGTTCTGCGGTGCGTAGACGGCCCATAAGGCAAAGCGTCCTGCGCGGTCGAGTGCGCCAATCGACAGCGAGCTCGAGACGCCATAGCTGATGCCTTCCTGCTGCCGCAACCGATCGGCCAACCGGCTGCGCATACCGGTGCCGCCGAGCACTCTGGCTGCGATCAGCATCAGCGGGTAGTCCGGCGAGTCGTTGAGCAGATCGACGGGTTGCGATGCCAGGTACACAGCGTTGGCCTTGCCAGGCGTGTCGAGTGTGAAGCTGGCCGCCGGAATGGCGATGAACGGGCGATCCACGCGTTCGAACGGTACCTGGGCCCGCCAGTCGCCGAACAGGAACTGGATCTGCTTCGCGGCGTCGGCGGCATCGAAGTCACCGACGATCGCAAGCTGCGCGTGGTCGGCGCCGTAGAACTGCGCATGGAACTCGCGCAGATCGGCCTGCGTCACGCCCCTGAGGCTGGCCACGCTTTCGTCGAAGGTTGGCGTGTAGCGTGGATCTTCGGCCGGATATGGGTTGCCATGGCGCCCGAGGGCGTTCGGTGCCAGCGCGTTGGGCTGGCGACGCTGGCTGTCTACCCCCGCGATACTGCTGGCGCGCAGGGTTTCCAGTTCGGCCGACGGGAATGTCGGCATGCGCAGCACCGTTCGCAACAGGTCCAACAGGTCGGGCAGGTAGGCACGGTGCGTCTCGAACCGTACCGTCAGCCGCTCCGAACTGCCCGAGATCGATACATTGGCCTTGAGCGCCTCGAACCGATCCGCAATCTGCTGGCGGCTGAACACGCCCGCGCCACGGTCGAGCATTCCGGCCGTCAGCGAGCCAATCGCTGTTTTCCCTTGCAGCGACTGGGTATTGCCCAGATGCAGGACCAGCGTGCCATTGACCGCTTCGCCGCGCGTGGGCTTGGATAGCAGCGCAAGCTCCATCCCGTTTGGAAGCGTCTGGCGCACCGTGTGGGCGTCAATGTTGGCCGGGCTTGGGTCGAACGTGGGCACGGCCTGCGCGACAGCCTTGCCGGCGTAGTCGCGTACCAGCGCGGCCACGTCGGGCGACTGCGGAATGGTCGCAAGCTGGGGTTTGTCTCCGGGCAGGAACTCGCCGACCGTGCGGTTCGTCTGGCGCAGGTAGTTCTCCGCCACGCGCTGTACGTCTTCCAGCGTGGTGGTTTCCACGCGGTCGCGCGCGATAAAGAGCAGGCGCCAGTCGCCCTTTGCAATGGATTCGGACAGCGCCACGCCATAGCGCGCCGGATCGTTGAGAATCTTCTCGTACGCGTTACGCATCCGCACGCGGGCGCGATCCAGTTCGTCCTGGGTGACTGGCTTTGCGGCCAGTCCTTCGATTTCCGCAAGCAGCGCCGCGCGCACCGGCTCGATGGGCCGGTCCTTGCCTGTCCCTGCCGCGAACAGGATCACGCCGGGATCCTTCATCGCGTCGAACATCGACATCTGCCATGCCGCCTTGCGCGTGTCCACCAGCGCATGCTCGAGCCGCCCTCCCGGCGTGTCGGCGAGGATGACCGTCAGCAGCGCGAGGGCCGTGGTGTCGGGGTGCGCGCCAGGCGCGACGTGATACATCGCGGCCACGATGCTGCTGTCCCCGGGGCGCGTCAGCGTCAGTTCCCGGGCGCCTTCCTGCGGCGGTTCCACGGTGTGCTCGGTCGGGAGCACGCGCGTGGGCCGCGGAATCGGCCCGAACGCCTGCTCGATCCGTGACAGCGCACGCACCGGATCGAACTGCCCGGCTACCACCAGCACTGCGTTGTCGGGCTGGTAGTAGCGTCGATAGAACGCCTGCAGGTTCTGGATGCCGACACGCTCCACATCGCTGCGCGCGCCGATTGGCGCCTTGGCGTAGTTGTGCCACCGATAGGCCGCCGCGTACATCTGCTGTTGCAGCATCCGCATCGGATTGTTCTCACCGATCTCCATCTCGTTGCGCACGACCGTCATTTCCTTGTCGAGGTCGGCGCGCGAGATGAAGCTGTTGACCATGCGGTCCGCTTCCATCCGGAGCGCCCAGTCGAGGTTGTCGTCGCTGGCAGCAAAGGTCTCGAAATAGTTGGTGCGGTCCTGCGCCGTCGTGCCGTTGAACTGCATGCCGCGCCGGGCGAACTCGGTGGGAATCGTCCGGCCCGGCAATGACGGCGTGCCCTTGAACATCAGGTGCTCGAGCAGGTGCGCCATGCCGGTTTCGCCGTAGTTCTCGTGCCGGCTGCCCACGAGGTAGGTCATGTTCACCGTGGTGGTCGGCTGGGCGTCGTCGGGGGCGAGCAGGATCCGGAGGCCGTTCGGCAGCCGGTACTCGGTGATGCCTTCCACGGCGGCCACGCGCTCCGCGCGGATGACCGGCGCTGCGGGTGGCGGGGGCGCGACACTGCTCGGCCGCGCGGCGAAGGCGGGCACGGGCAGGGCGCTCAGGCCCGCCAAAATGAAGCAAGCCGCGCCGGTGACGAAGCTGGCGGCAAAACTGGTGACAAGACGACGCATGAATTCTCCGTAGACGGCGCCGGTTGGCCGTCTGCAAGGATTCTAGCCGGATGGACGACACGCGAACCGCGTGCCGGCACACTTTCAGATTCGGGGCCAACAATCGTGACCGCCGGCGGCATCCGGGCCCGAGGCGAATGTCCGATTCCAGCGGGTTTGTCATGTCGTAAAGGCGTAGGATGCATGGCATGGAACTCGATCCTGACACCTGCTACAAGGCCGTGGCCTCGCATGACCGGCGCTTCGACGGACGCTTCTTCGTCGGGGTGTCGTCGACGGGCGTGTACTGCCGGCCGATTTGCGCCGTGCGCACGCCCAAGCGCGAGAACTGCACGTTCTACGAGACCGCCGCCGCCGCGGAGAAACACGGCTTCAGGCCTTGTCTGCGTTGTCGCCCGGAATTGGCGCCGGGGCATGGGCTGGCGGACATCTCCGGCCGGCTGGCGCAGGCGGCCGCCACGTTGATCGACGAAGGCTTCATGGCCGGCGCGGGCGTGGCCCAGCTGGCCGCGCGGATCGGTGTGACCGAGCGTCACCTGCGCCGCCTGTTCGATGCCGAGTTCGGCGTGTCGGTGCATGAGTACGCCCAGACGCAAAAGCTACTGCTGGCCAAGCGCCTGCTGACAGACACCGCGCTGCCCGTCACCGAGGTGGCGCTGGCAGCCGGCTTTGGCAGCGTGCGGCGGTTCAACGACGTGCTCAAGGAACGCTATGGCCTGACGCCGCTGGCGATGCGCAAGCGCGCCGCAGATGGCATGGCGGACCGGCTCGTGTTCGAGCTCGGCTACCGGCCGCCGATGGCGTGGGGGGCGCTGCTCGGATTTCTGGCCGTGCGTGCCGTCGACGGCATCGAACAATGTGATGGCGAGGTGTACTCGCGCACGTTGTCGATCGAAGCGGGTGGCCGGTGTCATGCGGGCTGGGTGCGGCTCGAGCATGTGGCGCGGCGCGCGGTGCTGCGCATCACGTTGTCCGGCGCGTTGGCGCCCGTGATTCCGCAGGCATTGGGCAAGGTCCGGCGGTTATGCGATTTGGGCTGTCGCCCCGACATCGTCGATGCCCACCTGGGCGAACTGGCTGCGCAGACGCCTGGAATGCGCCTGCCCGGCGCGTTCGACGGATTCGAGATCGGGGTGCGCGCGATCGTCGGTCAGGTGATTCCGGTGGTGCAGGCGCGGCGCATTCTGGCTCGGCTGGCGCAGGCGGCCGGCGAGCCGTTGCCGGAAGCGGCCCAAGCGGGACTTACCACGCCTGCCGGCCAAGCGCCGCTGACTCACGCCTTCCCGACCGCGCAGGCTCTGGCTGCATTGCCCGACGAGGCATATCGGGCGGCTGGCGTGACCGCCGCGAAGACCCGGACGATTCGTGCGTTGGCCCGCAGCGTGGCTGCCCATGAGATCGATCTCGATCCCCACGCGCCACCCGAGGTGACCGTGGCGCAATTGCGTGCCATCGATGGCATCGGAGACTGGACGGCGCAATACGTCGCAATGCGCGCGTTAGGCTGGCCTGACGCATTTCCGGGCACCGACTATGCGCTGCGCAAGGTGCTGGGCGTCGATACGGTTCGCGGGATGCAGGCGAAGACCGCCGGATGGGCGCCGTGGCGCGCCTATGCGGCAATCCATCTCTGGCACCGCTACGAAGCGCTGAAGCTTCAGGGTAGCGATATCGAGGAGCAGGCGGCATGAGCAGCCATCACATCATCGACAGCCCGCTGGGCGACATGCTGTTGCGTGCCGATGGCGGCGCGTTGACCGGCGTGTTCTTTGCCGGCCAGAAGTACTACCCCGGGCTGGCGCGTCCCACTCCCGTCTCGGCGATGCCCGCAGCGGATGCGCGCGTGCTGGAGCAGGCCGCGATGGAACTCGGCGCCTACTTCGACGGGGCATTGCATGGATTCTCCGTCCCGTTCCGGCTGGTTGGCAGCGCGTTCCAGCAGCGGATCTGGCAAGCGCTGTGCGATATCGAATTTGGTGAGACTTCGACCTACGGACAACTCGGCGCGGGGCTCGGCTTGCCGCCAAGCCATTCGCGGGCGGTGGGCGGTGCCGTGGGGCGCAATCCCTTGTCGATCATCGTTCCGTGTCATCGCGTGCTTGGCGCGTCCGGCGACCTGACCGGCTACGCGGGCGGCGTGGACCGCAAGCGTGCGCTGCTGACGCTGGAGGGCGTGCTTTATCCGGGCCAGTTGCAAGCCACGGCGCTGGGTCAGGCCGCCCTTGCCCTGGACTGACGAAGGCGGGAGCGCGCGTGGCGCGTCTGTTCGTCGCCATCCAGCCTCCCGCCGCGCTGGTGGCCGACCTGCTGCGCATCGTTCCCGCACAGCACGGCATTCGGCCGACGATGGCCGCGCAGTTGCACCTGACCCTGCGCTTTCTGGGCGAGCAGGATGACCCCACGGCGGTGCGGATTGAACGGGTGTTGTCCGAGGTAGCTGCGCCGTCCGTGGTGTTGCAGGTGAAGGGTGTCGGCCGCTTTCGTGGCCGCCAGGGCGCCATACTCTGGGCCGGGCTGGAGGCGTCGGCGCCGATGCAGGCGTTGGTCGACGCCATCACCGCCGCGCTGGAGCGCGAAGGGATTCCACCCGAGCGCCGCCGCTTCTGGCCACATTTGACCCTGGCACGTTGCCGGCCTGAGGTGCCGGAGCATGTACTGCGGGACTGGCTGGCGGCCCGTCGGGCACTGTCGCTGCCTGCCTGCACGATCGACCGGTTCGTCCTGTTCGAGAGCGTGCTTGACCGACAGGGCGCGCGGCATGTGGCGCGGGCCGTCTATCCACTTGTCGCGAACGGTCCAGACCGCTGCCCCCAACGCTGACACCTGTCACGCCGTGCCGCTCGGCCGGTGATCGCCCGGACAGCCGCTCTGAGTGTTGGCTTCAGATCTGCCATGTAACGGCTGTAACGCATGTTGCATGCAGTATCTGGATGGCTTGCTCAACGCGGTGGGCTACCTGACGCCAAGTGCCACGCCCAGCCCGAATAGGGCAGTCCCGATGATGACATCGAGCTGTCGTTGGTATCGCAGCATCGTGGCACGCAGCGACTTCGAGCCGAAACACCACGCGACGATGCTAAACCAGACCCAATGCGTGGCCGACATGAACAATCCATAGCCAAACTGCACGGCGGCGGGCGTGTGCTCGTTGACGACCTGCGAGTACGTGCTGACCACGAACAGTGTGGTCTTCGGGTTGAGCGCATTGGTCAGGAAACCCATGCGAAACGCCGCCAGTCCCGAAACGGCGGGTGCCCCATCGGCGTCGACGTCCAACGCCTTGCGATTGCGTAGTGTCTGAATGCCGATCCAGATCAAGTAGGCCGCACCAGCCAGCTTGATGATCGAGAGCAGCCCGTGCGCGTGGCGCACCAGCAGTGACACGCCGAACATGGTGTAGGCGACGTGTACCTGCACGCCGAGCGCGATGCCCAGCGCGCAAAGCAGCCCGGTGCGGCGGCCAAACAGGTAGCTGTTGCGCGTGACCATGGCGAAGTCCGGGCCAGGGCTGATGACGGCAAGAAGGGTGATGGCCGCGACGGCCAGCAGTTCGGCGAGTGGGGTCATTGTTGTGGTATTTCAGTCAGTTTTCGTTGCGTAAGCCGTGTATTCGATGGCACGACATATGCCATTTTTATTCGCAGAAACGGGTACGGCAAACGATATATACTCGCCATATTCCGTGAGAAAAACTGACTGATTGGCATGCCATCGATGCACTGGCTCGGCTGGATTCGCTTCTTCGAAGCCGCCGCGCGTCACCAGAACTTCGCCCGCGCGGCCGACGAGTTGCACCTGACCCACGGCGCGATCAGTCGGCAGATCCGCCAGCTTGAAGCCGAACTCGGCGTGAGCCTGTTCGAACGGCGTAATCGCGCGGTCTTTCTGACCGAGGCTGGCCGCACTCTCCAGTCCGCGGCCACGCAGTCGATGGACTTGCTTGCGGCGGCGGTCGAGCGCATCCGCAAGCCCGCTGCGAACACCGCGCTGGTGTTGTCATGCGAGCCAACCATCGCCATGCGCTGGCTGATTCCTCGGTTGGCACGGTTTTCCGCTCGGCATCCCGATATCCCGTTGCATCTGATGGCTGCTGGCGGCGCGATCGACTTTGCGCGTAGCGGTGTCGACGTGGCATTGCGTCGCAATGATTTCCCGTTCGATACGCGCTGGCACACGCGGGAGGTGACGCCCGAGCGGGTGGGGCCGGTTTGCCGGCCGGATCTGGCAGATCACGGGCTCGATGCAATGCCCTGGCTGCATACGCGCACTAGACCCGATGCCTGGCAGCGCTGGGCGCGTAGCGCGGGGTATGTGCTCACTGGCAGCACGGACGTCTGGTACGAGCACTTTTATCTAAGCCTGCAGGCCGCGTCCGCCGGGCTTGGCTGGGCGATTGCTTCGGAGCTGATGGCCTATGACGAGTTGTCCGACGGTCGCATGGCCGCACCCCGGGGTTTCGTGGCTGATGGCTCGGCGTACCATCTGCTTTCGCCTGTGCCGTTCGAGCATGACTCGCGCCGGCTGGCGTTGTTCGACTGGCTCCATGCCGAGGCAAACGCATCCTCACACGTATAGCAAGGTGGCGCCGTTATCGCCATTCGAGTGCGTCGCGAAGTGGAAGAAGCGTTACGTGCGCCACCCCTCGGAAGTCTGTCGCTAAAGTTACGTCGTATTTTGCCGAAGCATATGGCAGGTGCTTGCGCCACCTTCGGGTGGCGCTTACCATGCGGCGGCTGGTCGCCGCGAGCTGTCACCGCTTTCCAGTTCCCGCCCCCCAAAAGGGTGCGTTGTGGCGCAACCCTTTCGATGTAGCGTATCTCCATGAGTCTTCAAGAACCCATCGGGTCCAAGCTGGCCCAATCACAGTCCCAGGTCGATGGCGAGGCCGACGAGCGGGACGCTGCGGCCCAGTCGGATGAACGCTACCGGTTGACGCACAGCTCACAGATCGGCACCGTGCTGCGCGATATGGCCTGGCAGAAGTGCCTGCTGAATGTGCGCTCGAAGGGCGGCTCCGAGATCGTGACGTCGATCCTGCATGTCGATCCGGCCAACAAGACTTTCATTTTCGATTGGTGCCGTGCCGATGGCGAGCGGCAGGCATTGATGTCGTCCGAGCAGAACGCCTTTTCCGGCCTGCTGCGCGGAGTGCCGGTCAACTTTATCGTTGGCACGCCGGGCGCCACGCGCTTCGAAGGCGGTCCCGCGTTCATCGCCGATTTTCCCGAAAAGCTGTACCACTTCCAGCGCCGCCGCCATTTCCGCGCGCGCACGTTGCTGACCAAGGGCTACCGCTGCGAACTGCGAATTCCCGAGACGGAAAAGCAGGCGCTGCAGCTCGATATCGCTGACTTGTCGTTGTCAGGGGTGGGTTTGCGCTCGCGCGCGGTGGGCGCGGACCAGTTGCCCGTGGGCACCGTGATCAAGCGCTGCCTGCTGGACTTTGCCGAACTCGGCCGACTGGAGCTCGACATGCAGGTGGTGGGTCATTGGCTGGTGGGCTTCGACGACAACACCGTGCACCACTACGGATGCGCGTTCCTGAACCCGGACGGCCGCATGGAAAACTTCCTGCAGCGCCTGGTGTTCCAGCTCGAACTGGCGCACCGGGGCTGACACCCCGGCGCAAGCGGAAAGCGGCTCAGTTTCCGCTTAGCTTCCGCTCAGTTTCCGCTTAGTTGCCAATCATCTTGCCGATCGCGGCTGCCGCCTCCCGCATGGGGCCGAGCAGCCGCGCAATCATTTCCCCCTCCGACACCTTGTTGGCCTTCACGCTGACGCTGATGGCCGCCAGCACCACGCCGGCCTGCGACCGCACGGGCACGGCGATCGCGCGCAATCCCGGCTCCAGTTCCTCGTCGATCAGCACATAGTCCATGTCGCGGGCGCGCTGGAAGGCTGCCTCGAGCTCAGGACGCGAGATCTTGGTCAGCAGCGTGCGCGGGCGCAGTTCAGCATGGTCGAAGAACGCCTCCAGGATCGGTTGCGGCTGATGGGCCAGCAACAGGCGGCCGGTGGACGTGCAATAGGCCGGCAGGCGGCTGCCCATGCCGAGCGAGTGCGTCAGCACGCGCTGCACTTCCGAGCGAACCAGATACAGGATGTCGGTGCCGTCGAGGATGGCGAGCGCCGAGGTCTCGTGCACGCGCGCGCTGAGGCTATCCAGAACGGGCTGCGCCAGAGAGACGATCGCACTCGACGAGAAAAATGCGTGGCCAAGGTGCAGCACGCGCGGACGCAGCGCGAAGTGGCCGTCCTGCTGGCTGACGTAGCCAAGCTGTTCCAGCGTGTAGAGGCAGCGGCGAACCGAAGCGCGCGACAACTGCGTGCGCTGCGCCACCTGAGAAATAGTCAGTGGGCGCTTGCGTTCGGAGAATGCCTCGAGCACGGTCAGTCCGCGCGCCAGCGAGAGCATGAAGTTAGGATCGCCGGCAAAGCTGCCGAGGATGTCAGCGGGCGGCTTGGCAGCGCGCACGGTGTCGGCTTGCGCCGGTTTGAGACTGATGGGGCTGGGGCTCGGAGCGTCCATGGCGGATAAAACGGTGCGGGGGAGCGTTCGATAATCGCGCATCTTAACGCCCCAGAGCGCTGATTGCCGCCTTCTGGACAAAAAAATGTCGCCGGTCGGGACGGCGACGGGGAAGGGGGTGTCGGTCAAGACGGGGGTCCTGACGACGAATCGAGTATAGGTAGGGGTACAGAGACATTAAATACAACTAAGGTGGGGGAAGGCGCCGACAGCCAGCGCCGGGAGGCACATCGGTCGCTCAGGGGCTGTTCGCGACGGCTTCAGGATCGCTCAAGGCCTCCTCAAAAGGCACCTTCAAGGCTTGCCCAGGAACAGGTAGAACGCATAGCTGCCGCCCGCCGCCCGGCCATAGCCGAGGTAAAGCGGCCCGACCGGGCTGTCGATGCCCAGGAATGCCGCCATCGACTTCAGCAGCCCCTTTGGACTACCCGGCACCAGCGGCGCGCCGACGCGCCCGGCCTCAAGCGAGAAGCCGGCGTAGACGCCGTCGAAGAACGTCTGGTGGATCAGCTTGTTGTAGTAGACCATCCGCGCGAACTGCAAATTGCCGCCGATGAGTTGCCCCGTGCTGTACCCCGACTGCTGCAGGAAGCCACCCCATTGGAACAGGTCGTACTTCGGCAGGGCGGGGCCGCCGATATTGCTGCCGGCCTTGAACGCCAAACTGAGCGTGTTATTGCCGATCGAGTATGCCCACGCGCCTGAGATATCGCCCTTGGTATAGGTATCGGTCGCGCCCATGCCACCCTGCGAGGCGTAGACGTTCAGCGTGCCGCCGTACCCGAAGCGCGGGAAGTTGAGGTTGTCGAGCTGATCCGCGACCAGCCGGCCTTCGATGGCGCGCCGGTTGACGCGGCCAGGGCCGGGACTCAGATACGCGGGGCCGGTGGATAGCGAAGCATTCTGCTCCCCAACGACCACGCCAAGCCGGGCCTCGCCGTACTTGGTGATCTGGCTGCCGATGTCGAATGCGAAGTCGGTGCGGCGCAGATCGTACTGGGCCAGTCTGGTGCTGCCGCTGAAGATATTGACCGGCCGCCGCTCCAGTTCGATACGTGGCGCCACGAAGAAAAGCTGGCGCGTATCGAGCGGCTGGTAGAACTCGCTGATCAGGCTCGAAGTCTGACCCACCTGCGCATCGGTTCGCCACTCCGCCCCGAGCGAGTTCAGCCAAGTGCGGCGGTAGCTGGCCAGCAGGTTGAAGTAGGCATCGCCGCGGAAGTCGGTGCTCAGCCCGAGACCGAAGCGCAGATAGTCGGGGCCGTAGGATTTCTCGATCGCATCGACCGAAAGCACGCGCTTGCCCGGTTCCTCCAGGAAGCGATAGTTCACATGCTCGAAGTCGCCGGTGCCGAACAGGCGGCGCATGTCGCGATCGAGAGTGGCCTGCGTGATCGGCTCACCGGGCTTGGTCTCCATCGTGGCGGCCGCGAACTCCGGATTTACACGTTCCATCGGCGCAAAGCGGATTTCGTCGACGGGCCGCACGTCGGGCGGCGGCAGCGCCACCTGTCGCGCGCGCAGTTGGGCGTATTGTGCCGGCGGGATCGACAGCTCGGACAGCCGGCTCGCCTCTTTCCGTGCGGCGGCCTCGCCGATCGGGATCGTCTTGGGCAGGTGGTCGAAATCACCTGCCGAGAAATCCCCCAATTCGGGCTTGATGAGGATGTCGGTGGGCCTCAAGGAGGCCAGCGATGTGCGCACGTTCTGCTCGGTCAGGATGTTGAGCATCTGTCCGGTTACCCCGATGATCGAGGTCAGCTCTTCGCGCTTCATCAGCGGTGTGCCGAGATTGACGGCGATGATGATGTCCGCGCCCATCGCCCGCGCCACGTCGACGGGCAGGTTGTCGGTCAGGCCGCCATCGACCAGTAGCTTGCCTTCATACTCGGTGGGCGCTACCGCGCCCGGCACCGACATGCTTGCCCGCATCACGTTGGCCAGTTCGCCCTGGCTGAACACCACCGGCGTACCTGCGACCAGATCCGTGGCGACTGCCCGATACGGAATCGGCAGTGTGTCGAAGTTGCGATAGCCGGGAGCATTGGCGAGCTGCCGCAATACGGTTTCGAGCTGCACGCCCGAGACGGCACCCTTGGGCAAAAGCAGGCCGTCCGAGCGCACGCCGATCTCGGGCGTGAAAAGGTTCGTGTGGTCGTCGATCTTGCGGCGAATGGCCAGATCCTGACGGGGCGGGCGCTCCTTGAAGATCGTTCCCGTCGTCAGCCCGCCGACGAGTTTCTCCATGTCCGACGTGCTCATGCCGGTCGCGTACGCGCCGCCGACGATCGATCCCATGCTGGTGCCGGCGATGCAATCGATCGGCACGCGCAGTTCCTCGAGCACCTTGAGCACGCCAATATGGGCCGCGCCCCGCGCGCCGCCGCCCGAAAGCACCAGGCAGATCTTCGGCCGGCCCTGCGGCGCCGATGCCGCGGCGGGCTCGGCCGCCAGTGCCGACGGGCCGGCTATCGCGCCCGAACACAGCACTGCCAACCATGCGGCGCAGCGAAGAAGGGCAGAGGCGTGGCGCATCGCAGATGACATGAAGAAGAGGGGGCGGCGAAGGACATTGCCGCGACCTTCAACACTAGCAGTGTGGTCCGCATGTGGCGTATGCCATGCGCCAAGATCAAAACAATTCATCACGCGCGCCGGAACCATTCAGATCGGCGGCCACGCATGTCGGCTTCTGTCCGCTCAGGCGCGGGATAGCCGATGCGGCATATACTGGCGCCGTACCTGATTCCATTGCGTCTTCCGTGTCTTCCGTGTCTTCCGCAGAACATTTCCACACGCCCCCCGACGATCCAAAACCCGCGCCGCCAGAAAGACCCGGCGACAACGAGTGCTGCGGCAGCGGCTGCGATCCATGCGTCTTCGATTTCTACAACGACGAGATGGAGCGCTATCGCCAGGAACTGCGGGCATGGGAGGCGCGCCAAGCCGCTCGCCAAGCCGCTCGCGATAACGCCGCAACGCATTCGTGAACCATTCCGCCGCGCTTCAGGACTTCGTTGAACGGCATCGGCGCCTGTTCGTCCTGACCGGCGCCGGCATCAGCACGGACTCCGGCATTCCGGGCTATCGCGACGAACAAGGCCGCTGGCAACGCTCGGCGCCGATGACCATCAGCGCGTTCATGAGCGGTCATGCGGCACGGCAGCGCTACTGGGCGCGCAGCATGGTCGGTTGGCCGGTGGCGGCGGGGGCACATCCAAATATCAGTCATCGCGTGGTGGCGCGGCTTGGCGATGCCGGGCGCGTGTCGGCGCTGGTTACCCAGAACGTGGACGGACTGCACCAGCAGGCGGGCAGCCGCGATGTCGTCGAGTTGCACGGCAGCATCAGGCAGGTCGTGTGTATGTCGTGCGCCACGCGCTACCCGCGCGCGGAGTTGCAGCACTGGCTCTGGCAACACAATCCCGATTTTCGTGACATGACGGCATTACCCGCCGCGGACGGCGACGCGCATCTGGAGTCGCCGTTATTCGACAATTTCGCGGTGCCGATTTGCGAGCGATGCGAGGGCGTGCTCAAGCCAGATGTGGTGTTTTTTGGCGAGTCGGTGCCGCGCGAGCGCGTCGATACCGGCCGGGCGGCACTCGCCAGCTCCGATGCCGTGCTGGTGGTCGGGTCGTCGCTGACGGTGTTTTCGGGCTATCGCTTCTGCCTGTGGGCGAACGAGCTAGGTTTGCCGATCGCCGCGCTGAACCTTGGCACCACGCGCGCCGATCCGCTGCTGACACTCAAGGTATCCGCGCCGATCGGGCCCACACTGTCTGCGCTGGCGAGCGGGATCGGGCTGGCCGGCGATTGACTACCGACTGACCACCGATTGACCACGGCGGCGCCCGCCGCTAGGATCGACGCATTGCCCGATATCTTCGGGTGCCCCCCAACCAGTCATCTCATGACCCCTGTTTCTGTCACGGCGCCCCCCTGCGCGCCGCCGCGCGGCTGATTCCAGCCGACTGACGTCTCCGGTATCGCTGACGAAGACGTGCTCGCGCATCGCGCGCGGCACGCGCCGGAGCCTGCGTGGTTTTTGACAGGACAATTCATGAATTCCGAAAAGGACGTCATGGCGGACGCATCCGCCATGCGCACGTCCATGCACGCGCTTGCCGTGTATGGCGCAACCCCTTTGTTTGTGCTGCTCTGGAGTGGAGGCGCGATCTTCAGCCGTGTGGGACTTTCCCATGCCTCGCCATTTGCGTTTCTCACGTTGCGGTTCGTCATCGCGCTGACCCTGCTCGCCGCCATCGGCGTGGCACGCCGACGCATGCTGCCAGCACCCGGTACGCGTGTGCGTGTGGCGGTGACGGGCGCGCTGATGATCGGCGGTTACTCGATCAGCTACCTGCTGGCACTGGATTTCGGCATGACACCAGGTGTGCTGGCTACCGTGCTGGGCGTGCAGCCAATCCTGACTTTGCTCTGGATGGAGCGGCGCGTGTCGGTAGCGCGGCTGGCGGGTCTGACGCTGGCGCTGGCCGGGCTGGTGACGATCGTGGCCGATAGCCTGATGGCCGCAAGGTTCTCGATGGCTGGCTGGGGGGGCCGCCCTGGCCGCGCTCGCGTGCATGACGTTGGGCGCTATCGGGCAGAAAGGCATCCGGCAGGCCCCGGTGGAGATCCTGCCGCTGCAGTACACGGTGGCGCTGGCGATGTGCCTGCTGTGCGTGCCGTTCCAGCCGTTCCGGCTCGAGCACGTGCCGGGCTTCATTTTCCCGCTGCTCTGGATGGGGATCGTGATTTCGGTGGTGGCGACGCTGCTGTTCTACCGGCTGATCCAGGCCGGTAACCTGGTCAACGTGACCAGCCTGTTCTATCTGGTGCCGCCTGTGACCGTTCTGCTGGACTTCGTCGCGCTGAGCAACCGGCCCGCGCCGCTTGCGCTGGTCGGCATGATTGCCATTCCGGTGGGGCTGGCGCTGGCGTTTCGCGCGGGACGCTAGCGCAGGTTGACCTGCACGCGGATGCCGTCGGGCGCCACGGTGATGGCGCCTGGCTCGACATCCTTGCCGTTGAAGCGGAGTTCTTCGGGTTTGAACGTGTACAGGGGATAGTCCTTCAGCAGTTGCTGGGCGACCACGGCGCCAATGGCGTTGAGTTGCTCGCGGTACTGGCTCATGCCTTGCACCTCCACGTCCTGCACCGTCGGGTTGTCCAGCAGCACCGCGCGGCGCGTGGCGTCGTAGCGGACGCCGCTGTTCAGCGCCAGCGAGCCGTTGACCGGCGGGGACGGGATTACCGTGTTCGAGAGCGCCGCGTCCACCCGGGTGGTGATGCGGTTGCCGGCCTCGTCGAGCACGAGGCGCGGGTTCGAAAGCCGCACGCTGACCAGTTCGCCATAGCGCAGCGTGGCCGGGAAGCGCTTGTCCACCGCGCTTTGCAACTCGTCCTTGGTGAACGTGTATTCGCCAGTCCAGACGTTGTAGCCGGCGTGGGCAGTGCCCAGCGCCGCCGCGACAATGGCCAGGGCCAGCAACGGGCGGCGCGCGTGGGACAGGCGGTTGATCAGGGTACGGGACATGGCCGGGATGCGAATCGAAGTTACGCAGTCAGACCCGTGCCGCGCGGTGATCGTTCCGACATGTGATGCCGGTGCGGGCCATCGACAGGTTTCAGTAGTGCGGCGGGATTTCGTGCTGCGGATCGGACTCGGCAGCCATGGGTGCGCTGGCACGCACTTGTTGGTACAGCGCGCGAAACTGCGCCTGCAACAGATCGATCTGCTGCTGTTGGCGGGCGACGGCGAGATTCAGCGTCTCGATCAGGTCTTCCTGGAAGGCGACCTTGATCTCCAGATCGGTCAGGCGGGATTCCATGGTGTTCTCCGGTTGGCCGCGCATTGTACGGGACTGTACGGTACGGCCAGCCGAAGAACGGCAACGATGATCAGTGGACCAGTGGACCAGTGGACCAGTGGACCAGTGGACCAGTGGACCAGTGGACCAGTGGACCAGTGGCCCAGTGGCCCAGTGGCCCAGTGGCCCAGTGGCCCAGTGGCCCAGTGGCCCAGGTTATTCCTTGGGCCCGGCGATCACCATCCACATCACGCCGAACTTGTCGGTGACCATGCCAAAGCGCTCACTGAAGAACGTCTGCGACGGCGGCATGTTGATCTGGCCACCCTCGGCGAGCTTTTCCATCGTCTTGTCGCACTCGGCGGCATTGGCCACGTTCAGCGACAGGCCGAAGCCCTTGAACTCGGTCTTGCCCTTGGCTTCCCCGTCGGACCCCATGATCACGGCATCGCCGATTTGCAGCGCCATATGCATGATTTTGTCTTCGTCGATGACGGCCGGACCACAGCCGGGACCGGCATCCTTGGGGCCATCGCGGTAGCGCAGCATGGCGCCAACCTGCGCGCCCAGGGCGGTCTTGTAGAACTCGGCCGCTTCCTCAGCGCGACCATCGAAAAACAGATACGGCTGGACTTTCGAGGACATCGATAACTCCTGTGGATTGGGCGCCCAATACGGCCGGGCGGGGGGCTGAACCGGTACTTGTGTACGGCGTCCACAAAGATTAGGCGAGAGTCCGGGGGATGTCCACATCTATTTTCGGGGACAGATATGACGGGTCGCGAAAGGCTTGTTTCACCGTTGCCGTTTGGCGCTGACGCCGGGCCATGTCACAATTCACGGTTACGAGTTTCGGGCGCCGGACCGGCTCGCCGCATGACGCGATCGTGCGGGGGCGCCCCAAGAGCCGACAAATTCACCTGGTTTTCTGGCGATGACTACCATCCTGCAGCACATTCCTTCCGGCCAGCGCGTCGGAATCGCCTTCTCGGGCGGACTCGATACCAGCGCCGCGCTCCTCTGGATGCGCCAGAAGGGCGCCATTCCCTACGCCTACACGGCGAACCTGGGCCAGCCCGACGAACCGGATTACGACGACATCCCCCGCCGCGCCATGGCGTACGGCGCCGAGGCCGCCCGTCTGGTGGATTGCCGCACCCAACTGGTGGCCGAAGGTATCGCCGCGCTGCAATGCGGCGCGTTCCATATCTCGACCGCCGGCGTGACCTACTTCAACACGACCCCGATCGGCCGTGCCGTGACCGGCACGATGCTGGTGGCGGCCATGAAGGAAGACGGCGTCAACATCTGGGGCGACGGCAGCACGTTCAAGGGCAACGACATCGAGCGCTTCTACCGCTACGGCCTGCTGACCAACCCGGGTCTGCAGATCTACAAGCCGTGGCTGGACCAGCAGTTCATCGACGAACTAGGTGGCCGCGCCGAAATGTCCGAGTTCATGCGCCAGCACGGCCATGCCTACAAGATGTCGGCGGAAAAGGCGTACTCGACTGATTCGAACATGCTCGGCGCCACGCACGAGGCCAAGGATCTGGAGCACCTGGATTCCGGCATCCGCATCGTCCAGCCGATCATGGGCGTGCAGTTCTGGCGCGATGACGTCGAAGTGAAGCGCGAGGAAGTGACCGTGCGCTTCGAGGAAGGCCAGCCGGTGGCGCTGAATGGCAAGACGTTCGCCAATGCCGTCGACCTGCTCATGGAAGCCAATGTCATCGGTGGCCGTCATGGCCTGGGCATGAGCGACCAGATCGAGAACCGCATCATCGAAGCCAAGAGCCGCGGCATCTACGAAGCCCCGGGCCTGGCGCTGCTGTTCATCGCTTACGAGCGCCTGATCACCGGTATCCACAACGAAGACACCATCGAGCAGTACCGCGACAACGGCCGCCGTCTGGGCCGCCTGCTGTACCAGGGCCGCTGGTTCGATCCGCAAGCCATCATGCTGCGCGAAACCGCCCAGCGCTGGGTGGCTGGCGCCGTGACCGGCGAGGTGACGATCGAACTGCGTCGCGGTAACGACTACTCGATCCTGAACACGACGTCGCCGAACCTGACGTACAAGCCCGAGCGCCTGACGATGGAAAAGGGCGAGTCGATGTTCACGCCGCTGGACCGTATTGGCCAACTCACGATGCGTACGCTCGACATCGTCGACACGCGCGAGAAGCTGCAGACGTACGCCAAGTCCGGCCTGCTGTCGAACCAGACCAGCGCGGCGCTGCCAAAGCTCGAAGACTGAGCAAGGCACGTTTCCGGACGGAAAAGCGGCACGAGCGATCGTGCCGCTTTTTTTTCGCTGCCGCCCGGCAGACATCTGGCGCCCTGCAAGCTCTACCGCAACGCGGCACAATGCGTGAAGTCCTCTCCGCTCGTCCTACTCAGGAATCCACCATGCCAGATTTCGCCATGCAGTACCGCCGCCTTGGCGCCAGCAACCTGAACGTCTCGAACCTGTGCCTGGGCACGATGATGTTCGCCGATCAGACCGACGAGGCCGAGGCCGCCCGCATCGTCGCCAGCGCGCGTGAGCACGGTGTGAACTTTATCGACACCGCCGACGTGTACAGCAAGGGGGCATCCGAACAGATGGTAGGACGGTTGCTGGCCGGCAGTCGCCACGACTGGGTGCTGGCGACCAAGCTCGGTAACGCGATGGGTAGTGGCCCGAACCAGTCGAACTACTCGCGCACGTGGATCATGCGTTCGGTGGAAGACAGCCTGACCCGTCTGGCCACCGACTACATCGACATCCTTTACCTGCATCGCGATTTCGCCGGCGCCAATCTCGAAGAGCCCGTGCGTGCGATGGGTGACCTGATCCGGGCCGGCAAGATCCGCTACTGGGCCGTGTCGAATTTCCGGGGCTGGCGCATCGCGGAAATCGCCGCGCTGTGCGACCGGCTCGGCGTGCCGCGTCCGGTTGCCTGTCAGCCGTATTACAACCTGCTGAACCGGGTGCCCGAAGTCGAGATCCTGCCCGCATGCCAGCACTTCGGCCTGGGCGTGGTGCCCTACAGCCCGATCGCGCGTGGTGTCCTGACCGGCAAGTATCTACCCGGCCAGGCACCCGGTGCGGAAACGCGCGCCGGCCGCGCGGACAGGCGCATCATGGAAACCGAATTCCGCGAGGAATCGCTGGTCATCGCGCAGACGCTCAAGAGCCATGCCGAGGGTCGTGGACTGACGCCGGGCCAGTTCGCCACCGCGTGGGTGCTTGCCAACCCGATCATCAGTTCGGTGATCGCTGGCCCGCGTACGCTGGCGCAATTCGAGGATTACTTTGGCGCGGTGGCCGCGGCGATCACCCCGGCGGAAGAAGCCATGGTCGACGGCCTGGTGCCGCGCGGACATGCGTCGACGCACGGGTACAACGACCCGGGATACCCGTTTGGCGGACGTCCCGTCGCTGCCGCCTAGCAGCCACACGTAGCCTCCCGCATCCCCATTCCGGGTGTGATTCCCAAGCTGCCTGTTGCGCCCAGTGCACGAAGGCTGACACCCATGTGCGCCAGCCAACTTCCCTGCGGCAAACCGCTGCGGTTGGGCGTAATATAAAAGCACGCACGGCCGTCAAATGACGGCCGACTTGCGTGAGGCTATGAGCCGGTGACGCCCGCCGAGACGGCAGGCCCGGCGCAACCGGATGCGAAACGTGTCACGTCGTGGCTGGATTCTCGTCGGGATGACGGTCGCCGCATGCGGCGGCACCTACATCGTTGTGAGCCTCGTCGCGAATGAGGTTCGCACCTCGCAATGGCAGGCTCGGTACATGAGCCGGCTGGGCCAGTCGTTGACGTACTCCATCGAGCCCGGCCCCAGCGACAGCATCCGCTATCCACACTCCGGCCCCTACGACGAGCGACTCGGCTACGAGCGCCTGGGTGAGTTTGGCGAGCGTCTGCTCAAGCAAGGTTACGTGACCAGTTCCCAGGCGCGCATGTCGCCCGACATGGTGCGACTGATGGACAACGGCATCTTTCCGCCCTATCGCGAGAAGAACCAGGCCGGTCTGCTAGTGCGCGACTGCAACGCGTTGACGCTGGCATTCGCGCGCTACCCGCAGCGCCAATATGACAACTTCGAGTCGATTCCGAAGGTGCTGATCTCCTCTCTGCTCTATGTGGAGAACCAGAACCTGCTCAATCCCGAGTATCCGATGATGAATCCGGCGCTGGATTGGCGCCGGCTGTCGCGTGCGGTACTCGACCAGGGCATCAAGTTCGCTGACCGGCACCACGACACCCCCGGTGGCAGCACGCTGGCCACACAGATCGAGAAGTACCGGCATTCCCCGAAGGGAAAAACGCAGTCGGTCTCCGAAAAGTTCCGGCAGATGGCCTCCGCTTCACTGCGCGCCTACCATGACGGACCCGACACGCAGCGCGTGCGCGAGAACGTCGTGCTGGACTATCTGAATACCGTGCCGCTGTCGGCGCGAGTTGGCCACGGCGAGATCAACGGTATCGGCGACGCGCTTTACGTCTGGTACGGCGAAGATTTCAGCGAGTTCAACGCCGCGCTGCAGCAGATGAATCCGCGTGACCCCACGCCACGCGAAGCGCAGGCTTACAAGCGTGCGTTGTCACTGATCATCTCGCAGCGGCGTCCGTCGTATCACCTGCGGCGCGATGACACGAACCTCGATGCGCTGACAGGTAGCTACCTGCGCCTGCTGGCTGCGAACAACGTCATCACGCCGGAGTTGAGAGACGCGGCGCTGGAGCAGTCGTTGGACAAGGCCCCACCGCCGCCACGCCCGGACGCCGAGCCGTGGGTCACGCGCAAGGCCGTCAACCAGGTCAGCAACGATGTCTCGCACATGATCGGCATCAACAGCCGCTATGACCTGGACCGGCTGGACCTGACCGTCGACAGCACCATCAATCGCGAGGCACAGCGCCTGGTTACCGATACGCTGCTGCGGATGCGTGACAAGGGCGTCGCGCACGAGATGGGCCTGTATGGCAAGAACCTGCTACGCGAAGGCGATGACCCATCGCGTCTCGTGGCCAGCTTCACGCTGTTCGAGCGCGTTGGCAATGCGAGCGTGGTGCGCGTGCAGACTGACAATGTTGACCAGCCGTTCGACATCAACGCCGGGGCGCGGCTCAATCTCGGGTCGACCGCCAAGCTGCGCACGCTGGTGACGTATCTCGAGATCATCAGCGAACTGCATGATCGCTACGTGGACATGAGCCGCGCCGAGCTGACCGCGCTCCAGGTGCCGCGCCAGGATGTGCTGACACGCTGGGCGGTCGACTACCTGATCGCCGCGAAATCCCCGGCTGACCGTCGGCTGGCCACGATGCTCGATGCCGCGATGGAGCGCAAGTATTCGGGCAGCGCCGGAGAGGCGTTCTTTACCGGCGGTGGCATGCAGAGCTTCTCGAACTTTGAGAAATGGGAAGGCGAGCACCAGATGACAGTGCGCGTGGGTTTCCAGCATTCGGTCAACCTGGTGTTCGTGCGGATGATGCGGGACATCGTGCGTTATGAGGTTTACCAGGCGCACCCTGACGCACGTGATTTGCTCGAGGACCGCTACGCGCCCGGCCGTCGCGCTTATCTCGAGCAGTTTGCCGACGAAGAAGGTACGGCGTTCATGACCGCGTTCTACCAGCGTTATCGCGGCAAGGACAACGACGAGCGGCTCAAGGTGCTGCTCGGCCGGGTCAAGCAGCCGACGCCGCATCTGGCGGCCGTGCGGCTGTCCGTCACGTTACTGAGCGCGCGGCCAAACACCGATTTCGAGACATACGCGCGCACGCTGCGCCAGTGGATGCCGAAACAGAAGGAGACGCTGTCGGACGAGGACCTGCAGGCGCTGTATGTGAAGTACGGCCACGACAAGTTCAACCTCAACGATCGGGGCTACCTGTCGCGCATCCACCCGCTGGAGCTGTGGATGGTCGAGTATTTGGGCACGCATCCGGATGCGACGCTGAAGGAGATCCTGAAGGCGAGCGCGCCCGATCGCCAGACTGTCTATGCATGGTTGTTCAAGACGCGCAGCAAGCTCGGTCAGGATGGCCGCATTCGCACGCTGCTGGAACGCGAGGCCTTTGGGAAGATCGCCACGCGCTGGCAACGGCTGGGCTATCCGTTCGATTCGCTCACGCCGTCCTACGGCACGGCGATCGGCGCATCGGGTGACCGGCCTGCCGCGCTGGCCGAACTGGCGGGGATCATCCTGGCCAACGGGGTGGACGCCCAGCCCTCGGCGGTGCGCGCGCTGGCCTTCGCGTCGGACACGCCCTACGCAAGCGCCTACCGGCTGCAACCGGCGCCCGGCAAGCCGCTGATCGTGCCGGAGATCGCCATGCTGGTGCGGCGATCCATGCTCGATGTCGTGCAGAACGGCACCGCCAAGTCCATCAACGGTGCGTTCGTGCCATTGAATCGGAAGGGGCAGGCGGTGGGGGCGCCATTGATCATTGCCGGCAAGACCGGCACCGGCGACCAACGCTTCCAGACCTATGGCCCGGGTGGCCGCGTGATCTCGTCGCGCTCGGTCAGCCGCTCGGCGACGTTCGTGTTCCTGCTCGGTGATCGCTATTTCGGCACCGTGACGATTCACGTGCGGGAGCCCTACGCCGCGCGTTACTCGTTCACCAGCGCATTGTCATTACGGGTGCTGCGCTCGCTGGCGCCGCAGATCACGGCGATGGTCGCGCCCGGCAGCGACGCGACACTGCTCCGCTGCGAGAACTGAGCGATCCCGGCCGTTCCGGGATCGCCGCGGGTTTATGGCTCAGGGCGCAGGGCTCAGGCTTTGCGCCGGACCATATCGTAGATCGCCAACAGCACGATGGCGCCGATCACCGAGGCAATCCAGCCGGCCGGTTGCCCGGGCTGATACATGCCAAGGGCGCGTCCCACGTAACCCGCCGCCACCGACCCCAGAATGCCGAGGACGATCGTCATGATCCAACCCATCTTGTCGTCGCCGGGCTTGATCGCTCTAGCAATCAAACCGACGATCAGGCCAACGAACACGGTGCCAAGAAATGCCATCATGATGCGCTCCTGAAAGTGCGAAGGCCGCCGGTGGGCCGGCGGTTACGGCTGGGGAAGCGGACAGGTCCAAATCCCCGGGTTTGTCGGCCCTGCTGCGCGACTTATCCAACCTTGCGCGCGTTGATCACCGCTTCCGCCACGTTGGCCGGTGCCTCGGCGTAATGCTTGAATTCCATCGTGAACGTGGCACGGCCCTGGGTCAGCGAACGCAGCGACGTCGAATAGCCGAACATCGTCGCCAGCGGCACTTCGGCGCGCACAATCTTGCCGCCACCGCCGGCGATGTCCTCCATACCATGCACCATGCCGCGCCGCGATGACAAATCACCCATCACGTTGCCCGTGAATTCCTCGGGTGTTTCCACCTCCACGGCCATCATCGGTTCCAGTAGCACCGGCTTGGCGCGCCGCATCCCTTCCTTGAACGCCATCGAGCCGGCCATGCGGAACGCGTTCTCGTTCGAGTCGACGTCGTGGTACGAGCCGAACACCAGCGTGGCCTTCACGTCGACCACCGGGTAACCGGCCAGCACCCCCGTCTCCAGCGTTTCGCGGATGCCCTTGTCCACCGCGGGGATGAACTCGCGCGGCACCACGCCACCCTTGATGGCATCGACGAACTCGTAGCCGCCGCCCTGCGGCATCGGTTCCACATCGAGCACCACGTGACCATACTGTCCACGGCCGCCCGACTGCTTGATGAACTTGCCTTCGACGTCGCGGGCCTTGCCCTTGATCGTTTCACGATACGCCACTTGCGGCTTGCCGACCGATGCCTCCACGCCGAACTCGCGCTTCATGCGGTCGACCAGGATTTCCAGATGCAGTTCGCCCATGCCGGAAATGATCGTCTGGCCGGACTCCTCGTCGGTCGCCACGCGGAACGAAGGATCTTCCTGCGCCAGCCGGTTCAGGGCGATGCCCATCTTTTCCTGGTCGGCCTTGGTCTTCGGTTCCACGGCCTGCGAAATCACGGGTTCCGGGAAGCTCATGCGTTCGAGGATGATGACCTTGTCCGGGTCGCACAGCGTGTCGCCCGTGGTGGCTTCCTTGAGCCCCACCGCCGCAGCGATGTCGCCCGCACGCACTTCCTTGATCTCGTTGCGCACGTTGGCGTGCATCTGCAGGATGCGGCCCAGGCGCTCGCGCTTGCCCTTTACCGGGTTGTAGACCGTGTCGCCGGAATTGACCACACCGGAATAGACGCGGAAGAAGATCAGCTGACCGACGAACGGGTCGGTCATGATCTTGAACGCCAGCGCGGAAAACGGCTCGTCGTCGCTCGGGTGGCGCTCGGCTTCCTTGTCGTCCTCGGTATGCCCCAGGATGGCGGGCACGTCCACCGGGGAGGGCAGGTAGTCGATCACGGCGTCGAGCATCGCCTGCACGCCCTTGTTCTTGAACGCGCTGCCGCAGAGCATCGGCACGATTTCGCCGGCCACCGTGCGCTTGCGCAGGCCGGTCTTGATCTCTTCCTCGGACAGCGGCTCGCCGCTCAGGTAACGCTCGAGCAGCTCCTCGCTGGCTTCGGCCGCGGCCTCAACCATCTTGTCGTGCCATTCCTTCGCGGTGGCAACGAGTTCGGGCGGGATATCGGTGTATTCGAACCGGACGCCCTGGCTGTCGTCGTCCCAGACGATCGCGCGCATCTTGACCAGATCGACCACACCCTTGAAGTGGTCCTCGGCGCCAACGGGGATCTGGATCGGCACGGCATTGCCCTTGAGGCGGTCGGCAATCTGCGTGCGCACGCGGAAGAAGTCCGCGCCCACGCGATCCATCTTGTTGACGAACGCGATGCGCGGCACGCTGTACTTGTTGGCCTGACGCCAGACGGTTTCCGATTGCGGCTGCACGCCGCCCACGGCGTCATAGACCATGCAGGCGCCATCAAGCACGCGCATCGAGCGTTCCACCTCGATGGTGAAGTCCACGTGTCCGGGCGTGTCGATGATGTTGATGCGGTGTTCCGGATAGTTGTTGGCCATGCCTTTCCAGAACGCCGTGGTGGCGGCGGACGTGATGGTGATGCCGCGCTCCTGCTCCTGCTCCATCCAGTCCATGGTGGCCGCGCCGTCGTGCACCTCGCCCAGCTTGTGGTTCACGCCGGTGTAGAAGAGGATGCGCTCCGTCGTCGTCGTCTTGCCAGCGTCGATGTGCGCACTGATGCCGATATTTCGGTAGCGTTCGATGGGGGTCTTGCGGGGCACGGTGTTTCTCCTGGTAAGGGCACCACGGGCAACTAGCGTAGCACTTCCGGGACGATTCCGTATGTCCCCGCTTCACACAAGGGCAAGCCGACCATGTACCGGATCAGGGCCAGCTTTCGCGTGCGTACAGCCCTGCCTTGGCACGGGCGACGGCGGCTTGTTCGGCGGCGCCTGTATCGGTATAGAACGGCGGATCGGCCAGCGGCAAACCGTTTTCGCGCGCCGCATCGACCAGGATCTGCAGGTAATCGGTCATGTGCGACGCCGTGAAGTCATTGGTGTCGTGAAAAGCAACGATCACCGGCACCACGCCGTCCACGGGTTCGAGCCGGTGCGTGGCCATGGCGCGGCCAACCCGTTCGAGCTCGCTGACCATGTGCGAGCGCCGGCGCAGGCTGATATGCCAGCCGTAGATCTTGCCGTCGCGCGCGTTGGCGTCGGCCATCAGCATGTCCAGACCGAGCTGGTGATAGACGGCCTCGGTGGCGTCGTTATGGGCCCAGTCGGGCGGCCGCACCACGGGGGCGACGTGGCCGCACTGCGCGACGATGTCGGCCTCACCAGAGCGCAGCGAGTAGGCGAGCTTTTCCGGCGTCAGCCGGGTGTGCGGGACGTGCCCTTCGGGCAGGCCGCTGTGCACGGCCAGCAGGTGGCCTGCCGCGCAGGTGTCGCGCATCTGCGCCTGCCCCTCCGGGCTACCGCCACGGCGCCGGTGCGCGGTCTGGACGAAGAAGACGGCCTTGATGCCGGGCGCAATCGGATTGTTGGCAAGCTGGCGAAGGATCACGGGCGTGCTGCCGTCGGGGCCGCTATCGGGCCCGTCGTCGAACGTTAGCAGGAAGCGCACGGGCGCGAGCGCCTGGGCGGCGTCCGGGGCCTTGGTCAGCGCTGCCGGCTGGTCGGCGTCCGCCGCCGTGACGGTCCCCTCGGCCAGGGCGGGGGGCGCGACCAGCGCGGCGATCACGGTGACCGTAGCGGTTGCGGCGAGCGTCAGGCGACGCATCAGGACGGATGAAGGCACGTGGAGCGAACGAAATCTAGGGTGTGGCAAGGGATCTCAGAATACGTGGCAGCCAGCCGGTACCGGCTGGCCCGCGCGACGGTGCACCTTATCACCCCGGCATGACCGCGCGGACGCGCAGTTGTAAGCAACTGTCAATGTGATCTTTTCGTATCACATCAGCGGATGACGCAGCGTCGACGCATCAGGGCGCCAGGTACTTCCAGGCGACCAGGACCACGACCAACGTGACAACGATGCCGGCGAATGCCACGAGTTCGGCGTCGACGAAACCTTCCGCTCCCCGCCATGGGCCCGGGTGGCGCCCCAGCGTGACCATCTTGATGAAGCTCCAGCCGATCGCATAGAACAGGCCGTAAAAAACGAGCTCGACGCAGAGCCAGCCAATGGTGCCGACAACCAGATCCATACCGACCTTTCCCGTTCCCGCGTTCTTGTTTTCGACGCCGCGTCGACAGCGATCACGGCGGGCACCTAGAATGCTCGTGTCATCCTCGTCCAACGCATCCCGACATCAACGGTCACTATGCCGTCTATCCTCACCAAAGCCCGGCTGTTGGGACTGGCGGCCTGTCTGCTGCCAACCGTTCTCCACTGCGTGCCGGTACGCGCGCAGACGGTGGAGCCGGGGGTTGTATTCTCAACGGCCCGGCCTGGCAGCGGGCTGCCGAGCGGATGGCAGAACAGGCCGGTCTTGCCCGGAAAAAAGATGACCAGCTATGTGCTGGTGGCGGACCAAGGTACCACGGTGCTCGAAGCCGATGCCAGCGGCTCGGCATCCGGGCTGGTACACGAGGGCGACTTCGATCTGAACAAGACACCGGTCGTCTCGTGGCGCTGGAAGGTGGCCGCGCCGATCCAGAATGCCGACAATCGCGTGGCCGACCGCGAGGACTCGCCCGCACGGCTCGTGTTCTTCTTCGGCGGTCAGGTCGACAGCCTGTCGATTGGCGATCGCGCAGAGATGTTCGCGGCCCATGCTCTGGGCGAGAGTCTGCCTTACGCCACGTTGATGTACATCTGGACCAACAGCGCCGCGCCCGGTACCGTCATCGAGAACCCCCATTCCAGCCGGGTGCAGATGATCGTGGTTGGTAACGAGGCGGGCAAATGGCAGAGCCTGCGCCGCAATGTCGTCGCCGATTTCGAGAAAGTCTTTCATGAGAAGCCCGGCAAGCTGACCGGCTACGGCATCCTGACCGATACCGACAACACGGGCGGCGTGGCACGCGCCTGGTACGGCGATATCAGGTTCTCGCCGCAGAACTAGCGGGGCTTATTGCCCGGGCGCTGTCGAGCGCGCGATGGCGTTCCGGATCGCCGTCTTCACAGTTTCGGTCAGGCCGGTGGCATCGTCGATACCCGACGCCTCGTGCACGCTGACCACCTTGGCCGGATCGTAGTGACGGCCGCTGTGGATGGCCGCTTCGAACGCATTGGCGCGGGCGTTGATTTCGACCGGGTCCGCGTCCACGAGCAGAATGGCATGGGCCAGCACCAGATGCCGCTGACCGTCGGGTGTCTGCACCGCGCTTGGGGCGCGGCGCCAGTACTGCGCTGTGCCTGCGATCTTGCGGGCGCTATCGCCGGGACCCCATGCCAGGTTGAAGCGGCCGTCACAGAACGAACCTTCCACGGCCTGCCAATGGGTTTCCACGCCGACCTCGCGCAGCCCTTGTGCGATGACTTCGCACAGATGGAGGTAGACCGGTTCCATCCACGTCGCCACGCCCCGGGGTACAGCGTAGGCCAGGCTGACATTGAGGATGCCCGGACCCTGCGGCACCAGCCCGCCGCCGGACATGCGCAGCCAGACCGGGCAACCCTGGGCCGCGAACTGGGCCCGCGCCTCCTCGATACCCGGTTGGCGCAGGTAGCTGCGCGGGATGACGAGCGAGAGCGGCGCCTCCCAGAGCTGTGCCACGGGGCCGGTGCTGATCGCGTGTTCCAGCAGGGCCAGCTCACCCTGCAGCGGATCGGTCTCGGTTGGATCAGATTCGACAAAGGTGAACGTCATGGCAGCTAGGCGTCGGGCGCTCGCGTGGCGGATAACGCATTCTCCACGCAGGCGGTGTGGGGCGCCAGTGGCGTGACCCCGACCAGGGGCGGACTAAGGGTTTTGCCGCGGTGTGCCGATATCCACGAGGTCTCAGGTAACCCCCTGCCGGATCATGAATCGACTTACCCTCAATACCAAACTCTGGGCGGCGCTAGCCGTCATGTGGTTGCTGCTGCTTGCGCTCGGTACATGGAATGCCTTCCACGCGCGGTCCGTGATGATGGCCGAGCGGCGCGACGCGCTGCAATCGCTTGTGACCACCGGCGAGGGCATCGTCAAGCTGTACGCTGAACGCGCCGCCAAGGGCGTGATGTCGAAAGAGGACGCCCAGGCCGCCGCCAAGGACGCGCTGCGCGCGATGCGCTTCGGCCAGAACGGCTACCTGTTCATTGTCGATTCCAAGCCGCAGGTGGTGCTGAACCCGGGCCTGCCGCAGACCGAAGGCAATATGGTCGGCGACTTCAAGGACCCCGACGGGGTGTACGTCTACCGCGCGATTATCGAAGGCGCGCGCCGCACCACCGGCGAGGACGCTGGCTTTTCGACCTACCGGGGCCGCCTGCCCGGCACCGAAACGCCGAAGCGCAAGCTGACCTACGGGCGCTACGTGGCGGACTGGGACTGGTTCGTCGCCACGGGCGTGTTCCTGGTCGACATCGAGGATGCCTTCCGCGCCAACCTGATCAACGCGATCGCCAGTACCTTGCTGATCGGAGCGCTGATTGCGGCCGTGATGGGCATGATCATGCGGACGGTCCAGCGCAGTCTTGGTGGCGAGCCGGCCTACGCCGTGGAATCAGTGACGCGTATCGCGGGCGGCGACCTGACCGTGCCGCTGCAGGTGCGCGGTGACGACGATCGCAGCGTGCTGGCCGCCATGCAGCAGATGCAGGAGCGACTTGCCGCAACGCTGGGCGATATCCGCGGCGCGGCCGGCGCCATCGCCAGCGCCACGCATCAGATCTCGGCTGGCAACAACGATCTCTCGCAACGGACTGAACAGCAGGCCGCCGCGCTCGAGCAGACCGCATCGAGCATGGAGGAACTGACCGGCATCGTGCGCCAGAACGCCGACAATGCGCGGCAGGCCAGCGCGCTGGCCGTCAACGCGTCGGAGATCGCCAACCGTGGCGGCGAGGTGGTCAGCGAAGTGGTGAGCACGATGGGCGAGATCAACCAGGCCTCGCGCAAGATCGTCGACATCATCGGCGTGATCGAGGGCATCGCATTCCAGACCAATATCCTGGCGCTGAACGCTGCGGTGGAAGCCGCGCGCGCCGGTGAACAAGGACGCGGGTTCGCGGTGGTGGCGGGTGAGGTGCGTAGTCTCGCCCAACGCAGCGCCAATGCGGCGAAGGAGATCAAGACGCTGATCGACAACTCGGTGGCGCAGGTCGACACCGGTTCGACACTGGTGGCCAAGGCCGGCGCCACAATGCAGGAGGTGGTTGGCGCGGTCAGACGCGTCACCGACATCATGGGCGAGATCAGCGCCGCGTCGGCCGAGCAGAGCACCGGCATCGAGCAGGTGGGCCAGGCCGTGACGCAGATGGACTCCGTCACGCAGCAGAATGCCGCGCTTGTGGAAGAAGCGGCCGCTGCCGCGCAATCGCTGGCCGAGCAGGCGCAGTCGATGATGCGTGCGGTGTCGGCGTTCCGGCTGGCAACGGTCTGAACCTGCTGGCCTTCCTGTTATCGACGACTTCCCGTCATCACGCCGTCTGCGATGATGCGGGCTGTAGCGCGCGCATGGCATCGGCTGCGATCTCGAACGATCGCAGCCGGGCGGCATGGTCGTAGATCTGGCCGGTCAGCATCAGCTCATCTGGCCGCAAATCGTCCACGAAACGCTGGATGCCCTCGCGTACCGCCGCCGGGTCTCCCACGACCGAGCAGGCGAGGGATCGGCGGATATGCTCCGCTTCGCTGGCATCCCACAGACGCTCGATATCGTCGACCGGCGGCTTGAGCTGTCCCGGCGTGCCGCGAACCAGCGCCAGAAACTGCTGCTGCAGCGAACTGAACAGGTGACGCGCCTCAGCGTCGGTCTCGGCGGCGAACACGTTGAGGCCAAGCATCACATGCGGACGATCGAGCTGCTCCGACGGGCGGAAGGTGCGGCGATACAGGTCTATCGCCTGCCGCATGAAGCCCGGGGCAAAGTGCGAAGCAAACGCGAAAGGCAGGCCCATCGCCGCTGCTAGCTGCGCGCCGAACAGGCTGGAACCGAGGAGCCACAGTGGCACCTTGAGCCCCGCGCCCGGCACGGCGCGCACGCGCTGGCCGGGTCGCACCTCATCAAAGTACGCTTGCAGTTCTTCCACATCCTGCGGGAACGAGTCGGCCGAGTCGTGGCTCAGGGTTCGGCGCAGCGCGCGTGCCGTGGCCTGGTCGGTGCCGGGGGCGCGGCCCAGCCCGAGGTCGATCCGGCCCGGATAGAGTGAGGCCAGCGTGCCGAACTGTTCGGCCACCACCAGCGGGGAATGGTTGGGCAGCATGATGCCACCGGAGCCGACCCGGATCGTCGAGGTGCCGTTGGCGACGTACCCGATCAGCACCGCCGTGGCGGCACTGGCAATGCCCGGCATGTTGTGGTGTTCGGCCAGCCAGAAGCGCCGATAGCCAAGACGTTCCGCGTGCTGCGCCAGGCTCAGCGTGTTGCGCATGGCCTGGGTGGCGTCGCTGCCTTCGATGATGGGCGAGAGGTCGAGCAGGGAATAGGGAGTCATGGGGAAAGCTTGCATGCCTCGCGCGACGCATGCCACGCGAGGTCTTGAATCAGGGACGGGCTATGGTAGTCACACCGGCCAGATCGTGCTGGCGGCGGCAAAGTAGCCATGACGGCCGTGGGGCCACCGTTACACCCGGCCGAATCACACGTGGCTGAACAAGCGCGACGCGACGGCACCGCTGGCAATGCGCCGACCAATGGCCACGCCGAGCGCACGATAGCTTTCCCACTGCGCTTCATCGAAGAACTGGTCGGCCGTGCCTTCCTGCGGGAATGCCGGGTGCATTGCGCCGTACTGCCGCACGTCCGCTGGCGCCGATGGCGTCAGGCGAGGCTTGAGCAGCACGATGCGTGTGATCGGCGCGCTGTCGGGTGCCCCCGCCTGGCCGGCGATATGGACGTTGAGCAGGATGGCGACCTTGTCCCGGGACTCGGGTGGGGCATTGGCGGCCAAGTCGTCTGGGGTGCCGAATACCGGGCCCAGAACGGCGTCGTCCGGCGCCGCCTGATCGACAACGATCTCAAGCCCGAAGTCGATGCGCGCCAGCCGGATCAGATTGGCAAGATCGCCAAAGCGGTAATCCCCGTCGCAACCGCAGTCACAGACGACGATCAGGCCGACACGGCGCTCGGGGCGCAGCAGTTCGTAGATGGCGGTGTTCTCGAAGTGCCCGCCGTCCGACAGGTACTGCCAGCGTCGCCGTGTGCCGTGGAAGCGCGCGGCCAGTTCGCACGCAAGGTAGTACTGCGTGCGGAACAGACCTGTGATCACGCCCAACGCCGGATGCAGTCGCTGTTCGATATCGGGGCGGCGCATGGCCGACGGTACTGCGCACGATCCGCCTTCGGCCATGTTCGACGGCCACCAGATCCCCAGCCGCAGATTGGCCAGCCCGAGCAGTAGCGACGTGCCCAGCGTCGTGGCGCGCCCGAGGCCCGTGGAGATCGCGGCGCCAGAGATCGCGATCCAGTCGCCGACGGTACGCGCCTGCGCCATCTCGATCGAACGTGTAGCGGCGCCGGCGGGCTGCTGCGATTTCGCGCAGCAGAGTTGCCCGTCGACCGTGAAGCGTACGTAGGCGTCGGCGGGAAGCTGCTGGGCATTGCCCGGTTGCACCAGCGCGGGTCCAGGGCCGATGCAGAGCGGCTTGCCCTTGCGGTCGCGTTGAACGAGCTGCTCCGCGGGGTCCACCGTCTGGTTCATCGTCACGTTGATCAGGTGCAGCGGGGCCAGAACGCGGGGGTCGTAGTAGTCGTTGAGGCTGAGCGCGTCATCCGGCGCGGGCTCGGCCACGCTGAAGCGCTGGCGTGCCGCGCGGTCCGTCGCGGGGGTGCTGAATCGATTGCCGTTGGACGCGCCGAGGTAAGCCCGCGTCAGGCGGGCCGCGTAGAACGACTGCAGCGTGGACAAGTTCAGGAAGCCCGCGAAGCGTCCCACTACGATCGCCATGCACAACGCTAGCAACGTCAGCGTGGCGAGCGCGGCGGTGGTCCACGCCTTGCCGAACACATGCCAGTCGACGGGCTCGCCGCCGTCCCAGCGCACCCAGAGCACGATCCAGGACCACAGCACGAAGACGAGCAGCGCGACCAGTGCGGCGACCAATCCCGCGAGCAGCGACACGGGCAGCCGGGATAGCAGCGAGCGCCAGACCGAATCCGTGGCGCCCTGCTTGCCGTCGTCGAATAGCGTCGCCCCGTAGCGGACCAGCCACACCAGGCCGCCGAGCGCGCCGGCCGGGCCGATCGCGGCCCATGGGTGCGCCGCCATGAAGCTGTAGAGGTAGCACGTGCGGGCGACCGTGTCGGCCAGGCCCAGCGCGGCCAGCATCGCCGTGAACCCCATCGCGCCACGCAGTACCCGCGTGGCGCGCACACGGTAGTTGGTGACTGTGCGTGGCGCGGGCATCAGCATGACCAGGCAGGCGGCCACGCCGAGCCACGCCAGCAGGCCGATCACGAAACAGGCATAGGCAACGCGCATGTTCGGTTCAATCGTCTGGAACCATAGCGATGCCGCAAGGAACAGCGCGCCGAGAAGCATCGTGAGCAGGACGGCGCCGTTGAGCGCACGCACCGGCTGCTGCGGATTGTCGGATGTGGGATAGACGAGCCAGTACGCGATGCCGGGTGGTAGCACGAACAGCACGGTGGATGCCACCGGCATCCAGAGGTAGGAGCTCCACCAGATTCCCAGGTCGCCGTCGTTGATGGCCTGGCGTGCGTCATGCAGGAGGTCCATCTCGCCCTGCCACAAGCCGGGCCAGGTCCCGGTGGCCTTGTGGAGGCCCAATGCCAAGGCGGCCAGCAGTACCAGCAACGCACTGCCGATGACGTATTGCATCGCCATCCAGTTGCGGACGATGACTGCCGCCGCGTACAGGTTGTCGCCAGCACCAGTCGGGGTGAGATAGCGGCCGTTCTCGCGTAGCCATGCTACGGCGGCCCGGCCCGGGGCGTCGCTGTAGACATCTCCCGTTCGGATACGGCCCGGTGGCTCGTACTGCAGCGTGCGATAGGCGTCCTGCGCGGCCTGAAGCGGACTGGTGCCACGGCGCAGACGGCCCGGCACGAACAGGCTGGTGAAGAACGATCCGATGTAGCCGCCGCCGCTGACCGTCGAAAGGTAGTCGAACTGGGCCAGCAGCGAGCGCGTGCCCGGGGTGTCGGCCGGCGTGGAGCTGGTATTGGGGGTGGCTTCGGGGGTGGCATTCGGGGTGGCATCCGGCGCAGGCGCTTCGGCCAGCGCCTGCATCACGCCCAGGCAGAACGTGGCGCTGCGAATGCCGCCCCCGGAAAGCGCCAGCGCGCGGTTGCGTCCGTCGGTTCCTGCTACCTCGGGAATATCGAGCGCGCGACGGCGGTGGGCCACGCGCGCGGCTTCCTCTTCCCAACCATGGTCTTCGCCCGGCATGTCACCCTCCGTGCACAAACGGCTTGGGCCAAGTATAGGAAGCGACAGGGGAACCGAAAGGGCGGCGTGGAGCCTCCGGCGCCGGGTCTAGTGCGCGATGATCTGCTGTGGCGCGTCTGGCGTGGCGGTTGGCAGGCCTGAAGTGCCTTGCAGCCGCTTCCATTCGTCGAATCCCCCGGCCAGCGCCCAAGTGTTCGGATACCCGGCCGTGCGCAGGCGTTCGGCCAGGACGGCAGCCGACATCTCGTGTGGACATGCGCAATAGACCACGAAGTCGGAACTGGCGTCATGGCCGGACAACGTGTCGAAGGGGCCCTTGATTTCCATCACGATCGAGCCGGGAATGCGCTCGATGGGGGCGGCGCCATGGGCGCGCACATCGATGACGACGACCGGCTTGTCTCCTGCCGCCCGGCGCTGCTCGAATTCCATGACCGTCATGCGCGGAATCAGGCCGGACCGGCGCAGCAGGCGCCAGCGCATCCAGAATCGCCAGGCGATGAACAGCGCGAATGCGCCGAGCACCACCATGAGGGCGATATGGCCGAAGGCGCTGAAGGCGGCCAGGATCGTATCGACGAAATCGCTGAAGACCATGCCGGCGACCAGTGCGGCGCCCGCCCATACCAGTGCGCCGAGCGCGTCATAGAAGATGAAGGTCAGGAACGGCGTGGCGGTCATGCCGGCCATCGACGTGGAGAGCGCGCCGGCGCCAGGCAGCAGCTTGGCGAAGATCAGCGACCGGGGGCCCACGCGCAGGTAGAGCGACTGGGTCTGTCGGATGCAGGTGTCCGGTGAGATCGAGACGCGGCAGATCGTGCGCAGCATTGGCTGGCCCAGCCGCTTTCCGGCGAAGTACCAGGCGGTGTCGGCGATCAGACAGGCGACAATCACGGCGAACAGTACCGTGCCGATCGAGGGGCCGTTCGGTTGCATCGACAATGCGCCCGCCACAAACAGCATGGGGTAGGCAGGAATCGGCAGCCCGGCCTGTTCGGCCAGTACATTGAGAAACACGAGCATCAGCCCGTGACCATCGAGCAAGCTCTGTAAATCACCCACGACAAGGTCTCCCGCCTAAACTGTTGAGGCTCCCGGCGGCAGACATGACTTGGGGGCGCGGCCGGAGCAGGTTCACAGTTTGCCAGCGTGTCAGGGCACTTGCACGCGTGCCTGATGGACGGCTTGATCAAATTCCTTGAACGAAGCCGCCACCCGGCGCGGAGCGCCTGTTACTGCGCAAATCGCGCAATCGGTCGTTGAATTCGGTGACGATGGCGACGTAGCGCGGCAGCAGGGCGTTCACGACGGCGGCCTTGCGATACTTCGCCGCAGACTCGATGGACTTGCCGGCCGCGACCAGCGTCGGACATCGGGCCAGCGCCGCACTGCCCTTGAGGCGATGAATGCTCCGGTGCACGCCAGCCCAGTCACGCAGTTTGGCGGCTCGACGCAGATCGGTGAGATCGCCATGGTTGGCGTCGATCAGGCGGGTCAGTAGCAGGTGGTACACGGTGGGGTCCTCGCGCGCGGCGCTTGCCAGCGCCGGGCCGAACGCCTGGCATTCCTCGGTGGTCAGCACGGAGGGGGTGCCGGAGGACGTCATGGAATCAGCCGGCAGCGGCGGGCAAAGTCGATCAGGTCCACCAGTGAATCCGCAGCCAGCTTTTTCATCACGCGGGTCTTGTAGCTGCTTACCGTCTTGTTGCTGATGAACAGCGCCTTGCCGATGGCCTTGTTGCTCATGCCCCGGGTCAGCATCCGCAGGATTTCCACTTCCTTGTCCGTCAGCTTGCTCAGTCCTTCGCTGTCGCCCACGACGCGGCTTTCGCGCGGGTTGTCGCGAGGGTTGTTGTTCGGGAATACGGTGAAGCCCCCAAGCACGCTTTCGACGCATCGGAGGATGGCGTCCATGTTTTGCGTCTTGCTCACGAAGCCTTGTGCGCCGGCGTGGTAGGCACGTGCTGCGAACGGGATGGGGTCTTGCGCGGAAAGTACCAGGATGCGGACGGCGGGGTGGAGGGCACGTATGCGTGGCACGGCATCCAGGCCGCTCATGCGGGGGATGTCGAGATCCAGCAGGACAAGGTCTGGCCTGTGCTGCCGGACCAGGTTGAGCGCGCCTTGCCCGTTATCGGCCTCCAGAAGGGTTGTCACGCCCAGCAGTTGTGAAAGCTGGGTACGCAGCGCCAGCCGTAGCGCTGGGTGGTCGTCGACGATAAGAATGCTTGCCATGCCTTGCTGCCTTGGTGGTAGCCCGACCATTCAATGGGGCGGTCACTACATGACGGGGCAGTATAGGGAGACGTTAGTGCTCCGGTAATGCGACGATTCCGCAGTTCGTGTAGGAATTTTCCATGGAAGGTGTCGGATTTGCGACTGGCCGAAGCCGGCAGTCCGACGGCACAAAAAAATCGCGGCCCTCCGCACTCAAACGGGGGCCGCCAATCGGGAATGCGAGGAGGTCAGATTCCTCAAGAGGGAATATCGGCGCGGGACGCGTGGGTTGATCCCTACCGACGTGGGGTCTGGGTCACTTCGGTTGCAGGGTCAGGCGGTGAGCCGGCGAGGTTGTGCCGAAGGTATCGATTCGGTGCGCAGCCGTTCCACGCCAGCTTCCATTTCCCGATGGGCGGCATCGAGCCAGGCAATGCGATGCCGGACCGGATCGTTGGGGGAAAGATCGGCTTCCCGGACCTCGCGCAGGAAGTAGCGCACCATGCTGCCGGCCCGTGTGGGGACGGGCATCATGCCCAGCAGTTGTTGCTGGCGGAGCAGCCCCGCTCGGACGGCGTGTTCGAGTCCGGACCATGCCGTGCGCCCAAGTCCGATGTAGAGGGCGTCCCGGGGATATTGCGGGAGCCGGTCCAGAAACTCCCGCTGGAACACGTCACGCAGCATCGGTGTGTCAAGCAGTTCATCCAGCGGACCGTCGAAAGCCAGCCCGCGGCGCGTCGTGGCGTGGGGCAGCAACGCCAGCGGCTGGATCGAATCGAAGCCCGCCTCTTCCCACAGGGACGTGGCATCTGGCTGGCTGATCAGTGCCGGCACGTGAAAGTGGTCGAGCATTCGTATGAGGTTGGGGCGCACCATCCGCCCGCCCAACTCCACGCGGCGCTTGTTCTCACGCTGGATCTGTGGTCCCGGCGCATGGGTTTGCAGCAGTTCTTCTGTGACAGTTGCTGCAAGCCGGACATGCGTATGCCCGGGCGTGGTACTGACGATCACGAGCCGCGCACTGTTGTTCCAGTACTCGTACGGCACGTAATGCATCGCGTAGATGTTGTCCTGGCCGATGACGACGGGTTTTTCCGCAAGACCTCGCGCGCCGCCCTGCCGGATGCGCGCGCAATACTCTTCAATGTAATTCGCCAAGGTGTCCCCGCTCCTGATGCATTCCTTGCTTCGTGCTGCCAATGTTCTTTTTTGGCTTCATGGTAAGCCGATGCCCCAGGCCGACAAAGCGGTAGGGTGGCGTCTACGACCCGTAGCAACACTGGCTGCGTGGGGCAGCGCACAAAGCGAGCGAATGCGCCCAACGACGGTGCAAGGTCAGTGGACGACAAGTGCGTGTCGCGCTGCCAGGCAACGTTGCGGACCTAGTAGGGCAGGGTGATGACGAAGGGGAAGAATGGCTGGATAGCGAAAAAGGCCGGACACGGGAAGTGTCCGGGAACCCATTTGCTGACTCGGGCGTGTCTGAACCCGAGGGAATGAATGATAACGATTATCATTCATTAAATCAAGACGCCGGAGATGTGTCAGCCTGCGAGCGTGGTGTCGATCGAGATCTGGGAGGAGAGTACCTTGTGAACCGGACACTTGTTGGCGACGCGCAGCAGATCCTCCCGGGCCTTCTCATCAAGATTGCCCTGGAGTTCAAGGCGTCGCACCAGTTTGTAGGTGCCGGGCGCCTCTTCATGCGAAACCGTCACGCGAACTTCCTGCAGGTCGTAGTTCCTCCGCTTTGCGTAGATCTGCAGGGTGAGGGTGGTGCAGGCAGCCAGGGCGGAATCCAGCAGGTCATGAGGATTGGGAAGGGTCGCATCGCCGGCCGGTGCGTCGAGATCCGCCTTCCAATGGGCCGTGCCATTGCTTAGGTCACACAAGCTCGCACCGGAGTTTGCCAGCCACGTCGCTTCAATAGTCATGGATGCTTCCTTTTGAAAGAGGGCCAGGGGAGGCCGATGCACAGATTCTATACAGGGTTGATCACGCCCCATTGAGTGATTAAAACGGCGCTTTTATCGTTGCATAAAACTTTTATGACAAAGTGCTTGCCAACCCT
>NZ_JBBHZL010000011.1:0-253691 GCF_049843575.1 Cupriavidus sp. Met-2 | reverse complement strand
TGTGATCACGGCAGCCGATGGGAGCAGCCGGACCTACTCGCTCGAATTGGCCGGTAATGTCTTGCGTCCCACCGGCGTTTCGGCCCCTTGCCCGGAGTGCGGCAACGTTGCGAAAACTACAGCCTACGATGCGAGCGGCAACGTATCTCGCCGCGTCGATTTCAGCAATCAGGAAACGCGCTACATCTATGACGCCCAGGGCAGGGAAACGCAACGGATTGAAGCGTACGGTACGGCGAATGCGCAGACCACAACAACGGAGTGGCATCCTACGTGGCGCTTACCAACTAAGATTGCGTCGCCCGGACGGGTCGACTACTTTACTTATGATCCCAAAGGACAGCCAAGCGGCTATGCCTGGTTCCCGACCAATGACGCGAACGGTAGTCAAGGATTAGGTGCGACTCCTTCCGGAGCGGTGACGAGCACCGGGTGGACGTACGACGCCAATGGCCTTGTGAGCGCAACTGTGGAGATGGTTGGCGATGCAGTCACCGGGCAGTGGTACTTTACCTATGACGCTCAAGGAAATTTGCTGACGCTGACAGATAGTGACGGCAACGTTGGCCGTGCGTTGCAGTACGACGCTGCGGGTAGGCTGCTTGAAGCCATCAATTCGGACGGGGAACGTGTCCGCTATCAGTACAACGCACGCGGGTCGTGGACTGCCTACGAGGCTGATGGACGTGTGACCAATTATGAATACGACGCAAATGGATTCCTCACCGCTGTACGCGGGCCAGGCAGCTATTACGAAGGCTACGAGTATGATGCAGCTCACCGACTGACGGCGATTCTTCGGCCTACTACCGCGCCGCAAAGTGTCGATACATCAAATCCGTTTGGGCCTCGCGCAACCAATAGTCCGACCCTGCCGGATACCGAGCAAGTTCAAGGCACCTGGGCGAGTCTTTGGACTTGGCTGAAAGAGTGGTTGGCTTCGTGGATTCCCTCGGCGATCGCTCAAGCTGGTTGGCAGCGCATACTTGTCCCGGCCTGGCCGTCGAAAAGCCAAGCGCCATCAAATGCACCGACGTCCCCAGCGGATGAGTTACAGGAAGGGGCGGGCATCCGACAGAATCCCAATACGCTATTGCAGCAATTTGACAAATCTCTGCGCGAGTTAGCGACTCGTGCAACGGAGGCATTGACGTGTGATGAAGACCCCAGATGCACACAAGCTAGGAAAGAAGCATCCAGCGCGTATCACGACCTTCAATACAAGCGTCTGCCACAGTATCTAAACGGCGGGACCAACGGGGCCGATGCTGGGCATAGAAACGCGATCATTGGGAAGCAGAATAGCTTGCGGAAGGCTATCAAAAAGGTGAAGCTTTACTGCGCAACAGCCTTGCCATTGGAGCTACCTGAATGGGAGCGTGTGGCTAATATGGAAATACCGATCCTATACTGAGCTGATATGTCAAACGATATTGATATTCCAAATACTCTTGTTGAGTATCTACGTGCTCCGCCATTAGAGCTGACGGACATTCATATTAGGTCATTTGTTGGACGGATGACCTACGTAGCTGAAGTCGCGGAAAAGGTGGCTCATTGGGAAAAATATCGAGATGAGTCGTTATTCTCGATGTTGAATAATGTCGAGGTTGATCTTCTCGTGATTTTGGCTCATGGGATGCAAGGTACTGGTGAAGAGGAAGATTCTACTTACATCATGCATTGTTCGTGGCCTTCTGACTGCAATGCCGCTGCTATGTATGAAGGGCTCCCGAAGAACGCTATTCAGACCCTTGGTAAAGGGATCGGAAAGATGCTGGTGGGGGAGCAGGATGCTGAGAAGTGGGTGATGTCCTGGAGCTCGGCGATGCAGAGTCTACTTACCTCGTTTTCACGAAGTCAGGGCCTAGATCAGGCAATGGGCGCAATGCTAGCAATCGACATCATGATTACGAACATGCTCTCTTTTGTTTCTGCAATGCGTCTGAATTCGTTGATAGAGAAGTAGCAGCCTTTCTTAGTTGAGAATAGTTCTCGAATGCGAGTCTGGAGTGACCAATCCACCGTGGCCGTGCCACTAGTGTGCCCGGGTGCTGCCGGGAGAGGTGCTGGCTGGCGCTGCAAGTAGTTGATTTTGCTAAATATTGATGGTGTGTGATATGCCTACGAACCAAGGGGTCGTGGGTTCGAATCCTGCCAGCCGCGCCACCTATTAAAAGGGCTTCCAGAAATGGAAGCCCTTTTTCATTCTGGGTTGCTGCGCGAGGGTGCGTCCGGCTCGATTGTGCTCAGTCGACGCGACTGAAGACGATGACCCACTCGTATGCGGTGGCCGCTGCGGCAATCCACGGCGCAAGGCAGAGACGGCGAAACATTTTCGGTTGCTGGGCATCCAGGTGCCAGCAACTGCGAGAGCGCAGGCGGCGATGGATAGCACAGTCATCCAACCCCAATGTACGTTTCCCCGCGCAACCACTCGCCGGGGCCATTGACAGCCGCCAACCCGGAAGCACATTATTCGTCCCTATCAGATGCGCCTCCGGAGCAACTCGCGCCCCTGCTGATGCCCGGAAGGCCGCCATTCCCATGGGAAACGGGGTCATGAATTCATCCATCCGCAGATTGGCGGGCGCAGTTGCGCTTGCCGTTTTCCTTTCCGCTTGCTCGTCCACGTCGGAGCGTTCGGTAGCCGATTCGGCCGTCGAACAGCCGCCATCCGACCAAGCGATGAAAACCCTCTCGGCCGAGGTGTTCACCTACGCCTATCCGCTCGTCCTGATGGACGTTACGCGTGAGGTGGCGACGGCCAAGGTGCCGGTCAATACATTCGGTCACAAGCGCGCCTTCCCGGACGCGGCCTTTACCGACGTTGTCAGCCCGAATGCCGACACCTTGTATTCGTCGGCGTGGCTGGACCTGTCGAAGGAGCCGATGGTGCTGTCCGTGCCCGATACCAGCGGTCGCTATTACCTGATGCCGATGCTCGATGCCTGGACCAATGTCTTCGCGTCGCCGGGCAAGCGCACGACTGGTACGAAGCGCGGGGTTTTCGCAATCGTCGGCCCGAACTGGCAGGGGCAGTTGCCCAAGGGTGTGAAGGAGATCCGGTCGCCGACCGATATGGCCTGGCTGATTGGTCGGATTCAGACCAATGGCAAGCAGGACTATGCGAACGTGCACCGGCTGCAGGATCAGTTCCGCCTGGTGCCGCTGTCGGCTTGGCGCAAGGGCAGCCGTACCGCAGTGCAGCCCGTGCCGCGCGCAGCGATGATCGATACGGAGACGCCGCCGGCCGAGCAGGTGGCGGCGATGGACGCCCAGGCATTCTTTACCCGTCTGGCCGCGCTGCTGCCCGCCAACCCGCCCGCAGCCGATGACACCGCGATGGTCGAGAAGATGCAGCGCATGGGCATCAAGGCCGGTCAGCCGTTCAAGACAACTGTGCTGGAGCCGTCGACGGCGCGCGCCGTGCAGGAGGGTGCATCCGCCGCGCTGACGATGATCAAGGCCAATGGGCGCAAGAGCGCTGCCGGCAATATGGGCTGGCGTGTCCAGCGCGATATCGGGGTATATGGCACGGACTATGGCCGCCGCGCCGTGGTGGCGATGTTCGGTCTGGGCGCGAATCTGCCCGAGGATGCGATCTACCCGACCGCGCGCGCCGATGCGATGGGCCGCCCGTTCGATGGTGGCAGCCGCTACGTCCTGCACTTCGACAAGTCACAGTTGCCGCCGGTGAAAGCCTTCTGGTCGCTGACGATGTACAACGAAAAGCAGGCATTCGTTAGCAACTCGATGCAGCGCTACGCGATCGGCAGCCGTGATCGCCTGCGCTACAACCGCGATGGCTCTCTGGACATCTATATCCAGTACGAACGGCCCGACGAGCGCAAGGTATCCAACTGGCTGCCGGCGCCGCCCGACGCCTTCAATCTGATGCTGCGAGCCTACTGGCCGGACCAGGTGGTGCTCGATGGCAAGTGGATGCCGCCCGCCGTCCAGCGCGTGAACTGATTTCCCGCGCCACGTCCGGCAAGGGCGTGGTGAGGCCCTCATCCGAGCGCAGTGGGCGCAATGCCTACCCTTAGAACTTGTACTTGATCCCCGCGTAGAACGCGCGGCCGCTGCCCGGATAGAACACCGACGTATTGGCCGTCCGCGCATCCGTGACGGTGCTGAAATCGCTGATATAGCGTTTGTCCGTCAGGTTGCGGGCATCGAGGAACAGCGTCACGCCACGCTCGAACTCGTAGCTCGCCTCGATACCGAACAGCACGTAGCTTGGCACCTTGAGCGTGTTGGCGTAGTCCACCCATGCACCGGTCGGCACCCAGTCGATTGTGCCCGCCACGCGCAGGCGCGAGTTTCGGCTATAGGCCAGCGTCGTGCGCAGCACGTGCTGCGGCACCCCGGCGATCCGGTTGTTGCCATAGACCGGATCGTTGTCGAAGCGGAAGTCACTGTAGTTCCAGAGTTGGGACACATTGACCTTGTCGCCGCTGCCGAACACGTTGCGTAGCACGTCTACATTCGCGCCAAGCTCCACGCCTTGCAGGGTCGTCTTGTTCGCGTTGAACGTTGACGCGGGGATGTCGGGGCTGACCGTGTACTGCAGCAGCTGGTCGCGCACCAGAGAGCGGTACAGCGTCAGATCCCAGCCGAAACGGTCCTGCTGGCCGCGCGTGCCGAGTTCCAGCGTCCAGCCGTGCTGGGCGGCCAGTGGCACGAACTGCTGTGTCATGCCGATCGTCTGGTTCAGGTCCGTGAAATCGGGGACATCGGCGCTACGGGTGATGTCGATGAACGCCTGGACGTTCTTCTTTGGTTCCCACAGCACGCCAAACTTCGGATTCACGCCGCTGTAGCTCGTGGCGTCCGACTTCGGCGTTGGATTGGTAGGCAGGCCACCATAGTCCTTGTACTCGCGGCGGTTGCGGTACGCCTTGGCGCCAGCCATCAGCGCCACGGTGGGCAGCACATAGAGGCGGTCTTCGAGATAGAGCTCGTAGTTGTAGGCATCCTGCGCCGAATTCAGCGTCTGCGCGCCACGATTGCCATTGACGTTGACGTACTGGCGCGCGTCGTTGTTGCCGCCAAAGAATCGCATCCCGGCGATCAACTGGTTACGCATGCCGCCAAGCGCGAATTCGCCCGTGTAGCGGGGCGCGAAGCCATAGGTCCAGTAGTCCTGGTCGATCACCTGGAAGATCGGGTGATACAGGCTCTTGTGGATCGCCCAGGTAGTGAAGTCGATCTGGCCGCTGTCGAGCTTGATGGTGGTGACATTGGCCAGGCGCTCGGTGCGCGTGTTGCGTGCCTGGTCGCCCGCCAGCGCGCTCGGCGATGCCATGCGCGGATTGTTCAGCGCATCGTTCAGAGAGAGCGTGCCGGGCAGCAACTGATCGACGATATAGGCGCCAAAGTAGAAGCGCGTCTCCACCGCCGGGCTGAACCGGTAGCCGACATTGGCGTTGAGCTGCTCGTACTGGCCGCGTTCATGATTGCGATAGCCGTCGGAATGGCTGACCGTGGCGTTGACCAGGAAGTCCCAGTTGCCGATCTGCCGTGACACCTGGCCACTGCCGCGCACGGTGCCGAAACTGCCTCCATCCAGGCGGACCATGTTTGGCGCGTCGGCGGTCAGCGCGGTGGGCGTAGTGAAGTTGATGGCGCCGCCCAGGGTGGTGCTGCCATACGCCAGCCCGTTGCCGCCCTTGTAGACTTCGGCGGCCGAAAGACCGAGCGGATCGATCTGGTAGAAATCGCCGCTGCCGTCGGCAAAGTTGGTCGGCACGCCGTCCTGCAGGATTTCCAGGCCACGCGTGTGGTAGCCGCGCGCAATTCCCGAGCCACGGATCGACAGCCGCAACTCCTGGCCGTAACGTTCCTGTACGTAAACACCCGGTGCATCCTTGAGCACATCGCGCAGGTCGCTGGCGTACGTGTTGCTATAGGAGTCCGCATCAACAAAGCCCACGGATCCAGCCGACTGGAACAATGACTGGCGCTGCTGCGCGATGCCCGGGGCGGTCAACGAACCCGCCGCGGCAGCCGTGGCGGTGACAGGAGGAAGGGTTGGAATCTCGGCAGGAACGCTTGCCGGAACGGTTTGGGCGAAGGCCACACCAGACAGTGCGGCGGCAGGAAGCGCCGCTGCGCGGCGCCATTTTTTTCGTCGTTGCATTGCTTGCGGTCGATAGGCCCACGCCGAGGATTCAACGTGGGCCAGATATGCTCTTATTTTGGCTCGACCGCAAGGATACGGAGGGGAGAATCCGTGCGCCATGCGACACAGCGACGCAACGGACCTTCTTGCCTTATATCGAAAGTTGTCCCGCGCAGTTAGGGTCGCATGCAGTACCGTGAGCGTGCGCCGTTGCCGCGCTGCGCGCACTTCCGGGGGCAGGCTGGGTCACACGCTTCCAAGTCACGGGTGGCTGGCTTGCCAGCTTGCCGCGCAACTGGCGCGTTGCCGTGATCATGTTCGCCAGCGCCGCTTCCGTTTCCGGCCAGCCGCGCGTCTTGAGACCGCAGTCCGGGTTCACCCACAGCCGCTCTGGCGGAATCACTTCGCACGCCCGCTCGAGCAGCCGGGTGATGGCTTCCACCGTCGGCACGCGCGGCGAGTGGATGTCGTAGACGCCCGGTCCGATTTCATTCGGGTAGTCGAACTCCCCGAAGCCTTCCAGCAATTCCATCGCCGAGCGCGAGGTCTCGATCGTGATCACGTCGGCATCCATGGCTGCGATGGCCGGCAGGATGTCGTTGAACTCCGCGTAGCACATATGGGTGTGGATCTGGGTCTGGTCCGATACGCCGGCGGCCGACAGCCGGAAGGCATTGACGGCCCACTCGAGGTACGCGGTCCAGTCGTCGCGGCGCAGGGGCAGGCCTTCGCGCAGTGCCGGTTCGTCGATCTGGATGATGCGGATGCCGGCCGCTTCCAGATCGCGTACCTCGTCGCGGATCGCCAGGGCCAGTTGACGCGCCGTGGTGGCACGCGGCTGGTCGTCGCGCACGAATGACCATTGCAGCATTGTCACCGGGCCGGTCAACATGCCCTTCATCGGCTTGTCGGTCAGCGACTGTGCGTAACGGGCCGTGTCCACGGTCATCGGCTCGGGGCGATACACATCGCCATAGATCACCGGCGGCTTGACGCAGCGCGAGCCATAGCTTTGCACCCAGCCGTTCTCGGTGAATGCGTAGCCGCAGAGTTGTTCACCGAAGTACTCGACCATGTCGTTACGCTCGGCCTCGCCATGCACCAGCACGTCGATGCCAAGTGCTTCCTGCTTGCGCACCGCCAGTTCGATCTCGCCACGGATGCGCTGCAGGTAGTCCAGCGCGCCGATCTCGCCACGCTTGTATGCCGCGCGGGTTTGCCGGATCGCCGTGGTCTGCGGGAACGAACCGATCGTGGTGGTGGGCAGCGCGGGCAGTTGCAGCGCCTCGCGCTGGCGTTCGATGCGGATATCGAAGGCGCTGGCGCGATCGGCCATGTCGGCGGTGACAGCGGCCAGGCGACCTTGTACCCGCTGGTTGACCACGCGGCGCGACGTGCGGCGCGATTCGCGTGCTGCGTCTGATGCCGCGAGCTGCGTCGCCGCTGCGGCTTTGCCCTGATTCAGCGCCACGGCCAGCGTGCGCAGTTCCTCGAGCTTTTCTGTAGCGAAGGCCAGCCACGATTTCAGTTCGGGATCGAGGCGTTGTTCGGCATCGAGCGATACGGGCACGTGCAGCAGCGAGCAGGACGGGGCGATCCAGAGACGGTCGCCGAGTTGTGCGTGAAGCGGGGCGAGCGTCGCCAGCACGGCACGCAGGTCCGCGCGCCAGATGTTGCGGCCGTCGATCACACCTGCCGACAGCACCGCGTTGGCGGGCAGCACCTGCAGCCAGGTTTCCAGTTGCTCGGGCGCGCGCACCAGATCGACATGGAAGCCATGCACCGGCAGCGCGGCGGCCCGTGCCGCATGGGGAGCGGCGGTGTCGAAGTAGGTAGCCAGCAGGACCTTCGGACCCGCCTCGGCCAGATCGGCCAGATCGACATAAGCGCGATCAATGGCGTCGAGCCACTCGGCGTCGATATCGAGGCACAGTACCGGCTCGTCGATCTGCACCCATTCGATACCGCGCTCGCGCAGTTGCGCCAGGATGCGGCGGTAGGCCTGCACGACCTTGGGCAGCAAGGTGAGGCGATCGAACCCGGGGACGTGCGACTTCGACAGGTACAGGTAAGTGACCGGGCCGATCAGGACGGGGCGCGTAGCCAGGCCCAGTGCCAGGGCTTCATCGACTTCATCGAGGAACCATGTGGGGCCGCCACCGAACGTGCTGTCCGCATCGAGTTCGGGGACGAGGTAGTGGTAGTTCGTATCGAACCACTTGGTCATTTCCATGGCCGGCTGGGCAGCATTGCCGCGTGCCAGTTCGTAGTACTGGGCCAGCGTCAGCGATGCGGCGTCGAAGCCGAAACGCTTCGGCAGTGCGCCCAGCAGTGCGGTCAGTCCGAGCATCTGGTCATACCAGGCGAAGTCGCCGGCAGCCACGGTCGCCAGGCCGGCATCTGCCTGCAGTTGCCAGTGGCGACGTCGCAGCGTGGCACCGGTTTCGCGCAAGGCGGCTTCGGGCGTTTCGCCGCGCCAGAACGCTTCCTGCGCGAATTTCAGCTCACGACGCGCGCCAATGCGCGGAAATCCGAGGATATGTGTGCGTGCCATCCGTTACTCCCAATCCGATGTCTGATGTGGCGCACAGTTTCGGATTGCGGGTAAAATGAATCAAGCGATAAGTTCTAAACAAAGAATGAATGAAATTCATATCAAAAACGAGACTGGGCGATGATTGAAGTCCGCCATTTCCGCTCGCTCGTGGCCATCGCCGAATCGGGCAAGCTGGCAACGGCCGCTGAACGCGTGCACGTGAGCCAGTCGGCGCTCTCCCATCAGATCAAGGCCATCGAGGCGCATTACGGTATGCCGCTGTTCGATCGCACGCGCCAGGGATTGCGTTTCACGCCGGCCGGGGAACGCCTGCTGGCCCTGGCACGCGAGGCGTTGGCGGCGATCAGCGCGGCCGAGCGCGATCTGCTGCGCCTCAAGGGCGATACGCGCGGGGAGTTGCGCGTGGTACTCGAATGCCACACCTGTTTCGACTGGCTGATGCCTGTGATGGACGAGTTCCGTCGCCGCTGGCCCGAGGTGGAGGTGGATCTGGTTGCCGGATTCCACGCAGACCCGCTGGCACTGTTGAACAACGGCAAGGCGGATATGGTGATCGGATCGAAGCCGCCGGTAAAGCGGGGGCTGACCGTGGCGCCGTTGTTCCGCTTCGAGATTCTGGCGGTGATGGCCAACGAGCATCGGCTGCGCAGCAAGCGGCGCATCGAGGCACAGGACCTGGCGGGAGAAACGCTGATTACCTATCCCGTGCCGGAGCAGCGGATCGATCTGATCCGCGAGGTGCTGGAGCCGGCCGGTATTCGTCTGCAGCGGCGCACCGCGGAGCTTACGGTGGCGGTGCTGCAACTCGTGGCCAGCCGGCGTGGCGTCGCCGCGCTACCGAACTGGGGCGTGAAGAACTACGTCGATCACGACTACGTGCTGGCCAAACGCATCGGCACGAAGGGGCTGTGGAGCGAGCTATACGCGACGGTGCCGGCCGCCATCGCCGACCGGCCCTATGTGGACGATTTCGTGTCGATCGTGCGCGATATCTGCGCGGCCGAACTCGACGGGATTGAACTGCTGGGGACGCCGGCCTAGCGGCTCAGGCTCAGGCGTGGGCGGCCTCGGCTTCGACCTCAACGCCACCCACCAGAAGCATGTCGACGTCATCAGAGAACTCGGCGTCGACAACCTCGACTTCAACGCCGTAGCCGACTCGGCGCACGAACAGATGCAACAGGTCAGCCGCCGGCGCTTCGCAGCAGAGGTTGACCATGTGGCCGCGTTCGCTGTCGACCTGAAGTTGGCGCAGTGCGAGCCCCGTGCGACGGGCGCTGGCAAGCACCCATTCCAGGCTACCGAAGACGTCGGCGCGGTCGAGGCGGAGGGCGAGCTGGAGGGTGGGCAGGGGCATGGCAGGGTCCGGAAGCAAGGCGTAAGTGATGCGTAAGCAGTTCGGTAAATTTACCAGCGCACCCGCAAAATTGGCTTCTGATTTTTCTGTGTGGACCGCCAATTTTCAGAATGAATATCTTCGTTGGTGTAGATTTGAGGTTATTTCATCTTCACTGGACGATTTTCCGTGAACAACCCGCTCAAACTCGATGAGATCGATCGTCGCATCCTGCGCGAGTTGCGCCGCGACGGCCGTATCTCCAATGCGAAGCTGGCCGAGCGTGTCGGCCTGTCCGCCACGCCTTGCTGGAACCGGGTCAAGGCCCTGGAGGACGCTGGCGTAATCAGTGGCTATGCCGCGCTGCTGAACCAGAAGGCGCTGGGCTTGCCTGATACGGTGCTGATCGAAGTCACGCTCGATCGCCACGACGACGAGATGTTCAATCGCTTCGGCGAGGCGCTGGCGCAGTTGCCTGAAGTGCTGGAGGCTCATCTGCTGACGGGCGAGTACGACTACCTGATCAAGGTGGCGGTGGCAGGTACGGAAGGCTATGAGGAATTCCTGCGCCACAAGCTCTACAAGCTTCCCGGCCTGCGACACAGCCACTCGACTTTCGTGCTGCGCACGCTGAAGCGCGAGCCGTCGGTCGAACCCTGATCCTGGCTGGAACCTAGCGGGCAGCCAGCCTGCCGAGCCGGGGCGCGAGCGCGGTGGTCACCACGCCCATCCCGATCAGTGCGAGGCCGATCGACAGATCGAGCGAGATCTGTTCGTGCCATGCCACGGTCGACAGCACCAGCCCGATCACCGGAACACCAAGCATGGCAATCGAGGTGGCGGCCGGCGGCAATGACTGCGTCACGTTCAGCACGACGATAAAGGTCAGCGCGGTGGCGAGCGGTCCCGTATAGGCGATCACCGGCCAGATGTCGACCATCGCGCCCAGGTCGGGCACGCCATCTCGCAGCCAGGCGAGGGCAATCAGCGGCACGGTTGCCACGGCACATTCCCATGGAATCATCTCCGCGCCGAGCCGGATTGCACGATTTGCGCGCAACTGAATGATGCTGACCGACCACGCCAGTGATGCCCCGAGCAGCATCGTCAGGCCCATCACCGTGTGCAGTTCCCAGCCGCCGAGCGCCGGCGCGACGATCACGGCGATGCCGGCGTAACTGAATGCGGTCGCCAGCCATTGCAGGCGCGATGGCCGCTCGCCGAGCACCAGCGAGGAAAGCGGGATCACCCAGATGGCGGTCGCATACGCAATCACCGATGCGCGACCCGGCGGCACGTACTGCAGCGCCCACAACGCCAAGGCCGTGAATGCCCCCATCTGCAGCAGGCCGACGCCGATCACCAGCGGCCATTCCTGCCGCGAGGGCAGGCGGAGCCTGCGCAGGGCGCCGAGTACAAGGAAGCTGATCAACGCGGCTGAGCCGAACCGGCAGGCGGCGAACCAGAGCGGGCCGATGTGGGCCAGTCCCATCTTCATGACTGGCCAGTTACCGCCCCAAATCACGACTGCACCAATCAATGGCAGAAAAGACCGGAATCCGGTGGTCGCCGGAGCGCGGGACGAAGCGGTGGATGGGACGGTAGCGGACATGCGAAGCGAGAGAGATCGTTTGCGAAAAGTCTACGATTCATCGCCCGGCATCAGTAACCGGATCGCACTGCTGCAATCGTTCAATACGGCATAGAATGCTGAGAGGTAAAACTTTAGAAGCATGACATGCTGGACATTGAACTTGATGCCACCGACATCCGGATTCTCGGCGAACTGCAGCGTGATGGCAGCCTGACCAATGTGGAGCTGGCCAGCCGGGTCAGTCTCTCGCCCTCGCCATGCCTGGCGCGAGTGAAGCGTCTGGAGAAAATCGGCGTGATCTCGCGGCGCGTCACGCTGCTCGACGCGCGTCGGCTGGGCCTGAAAGTCGTGGTGTTCATCTCCGTGTCGCTCGACAAGCAGCGGCGGGAAACACTCGATACGTTCGAGCGGCGAATCGCCGCGTTGCCTCAGGTGATGGAGTGCTACCTGATGTCAGGAGATGCCGACTATCTGCTGCGTGTAGTAGTGCCCGACGTGGAAGCGCTCGAGCGGTTGATCATCGACCAGATCACTCGCATCCCCGGCGTGGCGAGCATTCGTTCGAGTTTCGCGCTGAAGCAGGTGCTGTACAGCACGGCGCTTCCGCTCGGTTAGGTCGAATTCCGCAAATTCATAGCCTGGCGCGCACGGCCGCTTGCAGCGCTGGTAGCAATTCGGCTTCGAACCAGGGCTGCTTGCGCATCCAGCCGACAACGCGCCACGAAGGGTGAGGCAGCGGAAACAGATTGGGGCCGAAGCGGCGGAAATCGCGCACGATCTCCGTCATCGTGGCGCCGACTTTGCCTTGCAGGTAATAGGCTTGGGCGTAGCTGCCAACGAGCAGGGTCAGACGGTCTTCCGGCAGGAGCCGCAGGATGGCGTCGTGCCAAAGCGGCGCGCACTCGCGGCGTGGTGGCAGGTCGCCGCTCGGGCCTTTGCCGGGGTAGCAGAAGCCCATCGGCATGATCGCCACGCGGGATGCATCGTAGAACACGTCGTGGCTCAGACCCGTCCATTCACGCAGGCGGTCGCCGCTGGGGTCATCAAACGGAATGCCGCTGGCGTGTACCCGTGATCCCGGCGCCTGGCCGATGATCAGGATGCGAGACGTGGCGCTGAACTGTACGACGGGCCGCGGGCCGGCAGGCAGATCGGCGGCGCATCGGGTACAGGATGCGATGTCACGCCGCAGGCTCGTGACGATAGCCTGCGCGCGCTGTGGGGACTTTGTGACCATGAGCGGATTCGACGCGGTGTGCGTATATTACTGGCCTCTACGCCACGCGATGCAAAGGACCAGAGTATGACGACGCAAATCGAAACCGCAATCCTTGCCGGCGGCTGCTTCTGGGGGATGCAGGACCTGCTGCGGCGATACCCCGGCGTGCTGTCGACCCGGGTGGGCTACACCGGCGGCGACGTGCCGAATGCCACTTATCGCAACCACGGCACACACGCCGAGGGCATCGAGATCGCCTTCGATCCGAGCCAGATCAGCTATCGCCAGATCCTGGAGTTCTTCTTCCAGATCCACGACCCCACCACCAAGAATCGCCAGGGCAACGATGTGGGGACGAGCTATCGCTCGGCGATCTTTTACCTGAACGACGAACAAAAGCAGACGGCGGAAGACACCGTGGCCGACGTGAATGCGTCCGGACTCTGGCCTGGGAAGGTCGTGACCGAAATCGCACCGGCCGGGCCGTTCTGGGATGCCGAGCCGGAACACCAGGACTACCTGGAGCGGTATCCGAACGGCTATACCTGCCACTTCATCCGGCCGGGCTGGAAGCTGCCGAAGCGAGGTTGAGGCAGGGCTGGAGGTCTGCCTGCGGCCGGTGAGGTTTTCGACAATCTTGTCCGTATCCTGTCAGGATAACTGTACGTTTATACAGTATAGTTATGCCGACCACGCGGTCAGTGAGGCACAGCGAAGGTGAGATATCCCTTCAATTTCTGCCTCCAACTATCTGATTAGAGAGGACAAATTGTCAGATTCCGGCACCATTCGCATTCGCGGCGCCCGTCAGCACAACCTCAAGGACGTTGATCTCGACTTGCACACGGGTCAGATGACCGTGGTGACCGGGCCGTCCGGTTCGGGAAAGTCGAGCCTGGTGTTCGACACGCTCTACGCCGAGGGCCAGCGTCGCTACGTCGAGACGTTCAGTGCCTATGCGCGCCAGTTCCTGGATCGCATGGATCGGCCGCAGGTCGACAAGGTGGATGGTGTCCCGCCAGCTATCGCGATCGACCAGACGAACCCGGTGCGTAGCTCGCGGTCCACGGTCGGCACGATGACCGAGCTCAACGATCACCTGAAACTGCTGTTCGCGCGCGCGGCGGAACTGTTCGACCGGCAGACCGCGTTGCCGGTCCGGCATGACTCGCCAGAGACGATTTATGCGGAACTGGTGGTCCGGACGAGCGCGGGGCAGCCGTTTGCCGATGCCCGGCTGGTGCTGACGTTCCCGGTCGAGCTGCCGGAATCGGCCACCGAGGAAGAAGTCGCCCAATGGCTCTCGGTCAGCGGATACACCCGGGTGCACGGCCAGCGCGTGGTCGAATCGGCGACCGGAAACCGCAAGGTGCTCGACGTGGTGGCGGACCGTTTCCGTATTGGCAACGTGGAGAAGGCGCGGGCGCTCGAAGCCATCGAGGCCTCGCTCAAGCGTGGCAGCGGCCGTGTCAGCGTGCATGTGGTGACGGACGAGGGTGAAGGGCCGGTCTGGAAGTTCTCGACCGGGCTGCATTGTCCGGAAAGCGATATCCGCTATGCGGACCCGCAGCCGGCGCTGTTCTCGTTCAATTCCGCCTATGGCGCGTGCGATGCCTGCCGTGGATTCGGGCGCGTGATCGGTGTCGATCTGGGGCTGGTGATTCCTGACGTCCGCAAGTCGCTGCGCGATGGGGCGATCAAGCCGATGCAGACCCCCGCGTGGAAGGAGTGTCAGGACGATCTGATGCGCTACGCGGCCAAGGCCGGCATCCCGCGCGATCTGCCGTGGAACCAGCTCAGCGAGGCCGAACAGCACTGGGTGATCCACGGGTCCCCCGACTGGAACGGGCAGTGGAACAAGCAGTGGTACGGCGTGATGCGGTTCTTCAGCTACCTCGAGTCGAAGGCCTACAAGATGCATATCCGCGTGTTGCTGTCGAAGTACCGCAGCTACACGCCTTGCGAGACCTGCGGCGGTGCCCGCCTGAAAACCGAGGCGCTGCAGTGGCGCCTGGGGAGCGCCGGGAACGCCAACGCCGTGCTGCCGCCGGCGGACCGGTTCCTCCCGCGCGGCGTGGACTGGAGCCGCTCCCAACTGGAAGCGCTGCCCGGCCTGACCGTGCACGACCTGATGCTGATGCCGATCGCGCGCATCCGCCGTTTCTTCGACGACCTGACGCTGCCGTCGGCGCTGCTCGACGATGCGCTCAAGTTGCTGCTGGCGGAGGTCCGCACACGGCTCAAATACCTGTGCGATGTGGGTCTGGGTTATCTGACGCTGGACCGCCAGAGCCGCACGCTTTCGGGCGGGGAAGTGCAGCGGATCAACCTGACCACGGCGCTTGGCACGTCGCTCGTCAATACGCTGTTCGTGCTCGACGAGCCCAGCATCGGCTTGCATCCGCGTGATCTGAACCGCATCGTGGAGGCCATGCATCGCCTGCGCGACGCCGGCAATACGCTGGTGGTGGTGGAGCATGACCCGTCCGTGATGCTGGCCGCGGATCGCCTGATCGACATGGGGCCGGGGCCGGGCGAACGTGGCGGCACGATCATCTTCGATGGAACGCCGGAGGCCATCCGCAAGGAGCGGACCCTCACCGGGGACTACCTCGGCGGACGCCGCCGCGTGACGGACACGTCGGACTGGCAATTGCGCCCGATCGACGCCGCCACGCCGCGCCTGCGGTTGGAAGGCGCGCGCGAGCATAACCTCAAGGACGTCACGGTCGAGATCCCGCTCAATCGCCTGGTCTGCGTGACCGGTGTGTCGGGCTCGGGCAAATCGACGCTGCTGCAGGACGTCCTGTATCCGGCCATGGCACGCCATTTCGGCAAGGCTACCGAGTCGCCGGGCGTGTTTCGCGAACTGGTTGGCGCGGACCAGGTCGATGACGTGGTCTTCGTCGACCAGTCGCCGATCGGCAAGACCGCTCGCTCGAACCCGGCCAGCTACGTTGGCGCGTTCGACGAGATCCGGAAGTTGTTTGCCAAGGCGCCGCTGGCACTGCAACGCGGCTATACGGCTGGCACCTTCAGTTTCAACTCTGGCGATGGCCGTTGCCCGACCTGTGGTGGTTCAGGGTTCGAGCATGTCGAGATGCAGTTCCTCTCGGATGTCTACCTGCGTTGCCCCGATTGTGATGGCACGCGCTATCGCGCTGAGGCGCTGGAAGTCAAGATCGAGCGCGCCGCGCGCGGTCAGGCGCCACGCGCGCTGAGCGTGGCCGACGTGCTGGAACTGACGGTCAGCGAAGCCACGGCCCTGTTCGAGAGCGATCCTGCCGTGTTGCGCGTGCTGGCGCCGATTGCGGACGTCGGCCTGGAATACGTCAAGCTGGGGCAGCCCGTGCCGACACTGTCTGGCGGCGAGGCGCAGCGCCTCAAGCTGGCCGGCTTTCTGGCGGAGGCGGCGCAGGCCCAGCCGGTCAAGAACCGCAAGGCGGTGGTGTTGCCGAAGCGCCTGTTTATGTTCGACGAGCCCACCACCGGGCTGCACTTCGACGATATCGCCAAGCTGATGCGGGCTTTCGGCAAGCTGCTCGACGGCGGCCATTCACTGATCGTCATCGAGCACAACCTGGACGTGATCCGTGCTTCGGACTGGATCGTCGATTTGGGTCCGGAAGGTGGCGACGCCGGCGGCGAGGTGGTCTGCGTGGGGACCCCGGACGACGTCCGGGCGTGTGCCGAATCGCATACCGGCCGCGCGCTGATCCACTATGACGCGGCACTGGGCGAGGGCGGGACGTTGGCGGCGGAGCGCGCCGAGATCGCGGAACATGGCCTGCCGCTGCAGGCGGCGGTGCAGGCCGCGCGGGCACGCCGCGCCATTGAGGGCGAAAACGTCGTGCGTATCGTGAATGCCCACGAGCACAACCTCAAGTCGCTCAACGTCGATATCCCGCACGGCAAATTCAATGTCATTACCGGGGTATCGGGTTCGGGCAAGTCGACGCTCGCGTTCGACATCCTGTTCCACGAAGGACAACGCCGCTATCTGGAGTCCCTCAACGCCTATGCGCGTTCGATCGTGCAGCCGGCCGGGCGGCCCGAAGTGGATGCGGTCTATGGCATTCCGCCCACAGTGGCGATCGAGCAGCGTCTGTCGCGTGGCGGGCGCAAGAGTACCGTGGCCACCACGTCGGAGGTCTGGCACTTCCTGCGGCTGCTCTACGTCAAGCTCGGCATCCAGCATTGCGTGCACGACGGCGCGCCCGTGACTTCGCAGAGTCCGGCATCGATCGTCGCCCAGCTGATGCGCGATCATCGCGGCCAGCACGTGGGCTTGCTGGCGCCGCTGGTGGTTAACCGCAAGGGTGTCTATACCGATCTGGCCAAGTGGGCCAAGGCACGTGGCAACACGCATCTGCGCGTTGATGGCGAGTTCCTGCCGGTCGATCCGTGGCCACGCCTGGACCGCTTCCGCGAGCACACGATTGAGTTACCGGTGGGCGATATCGTCGTGTCGCCGGACAATGAGGCGGAACTGCGCGCGCTGCTGGAGCAGACACTCGAACTCGGCAAGGGGGTCATGCATCTGCTGGCCCCGCTCGATGGATTGCACGACGCGATGCAGGGAGGCAAGAACACCGGGCACGTGGGCGAAACGAAGGTGTTTTCGACCAAGCGTGCCTGTCCGGTCTGCGGCACAAGCTATCCGGAGCTTGATCCCCGCATGTTCTCGTACAACAGCAAGCATGGCTGGTGCAACACGTGCGTGGGCACGGGTCTGGCGCTGACACGCGAGCAGCGTGCCGCGTTTGACGATACCGTGCTCGGTGGCGATGACCGTGGCCGTGAGCAGAGCCTGCCGTCGGAAGAGCAAGAGCCGGAGGGCGTGGGTGACGCGGCGTGTCCCGATTGCAGCGGGACGCGTCTCAATCCCGTGGCGCGTGCGGTAACGTTCGATACCAATGCGATTACCGATGTGGCGCAATGGACGGTGTCCGATACCCGTCGCTGGGTGGACGGTTTGCGCCTGAAGGGGCGCGATGCCGAGATCGCGCGCGACGTGGTGACGGAGATCGCCAGCCGCTTGCAGTTCCTGGAGGAGGTGGGGCTCGGTTACCTGAGCCTGGACCGCGCCGCGCCGAGCCTGTCTGGCGGCGAGGCCCAGCGTATCCGCCTGGCCGCGCAGCTCGGCAGCAATCTGCAGGGCGTTTGCTACGTGCTCGATGAGCCGACGATCGGCCTGCATCCGCGCGACAACCAGATTCTGCTCGATGCATTGCGCAAGCTCGGCGACAAGGGCAATACGCTGGTGGTGGTGGAGCACGACGAAGACACCATCCGTCGCGCCGATCACATCATCGACATCGGCCCGGGCGCAGGCAAGCGCGGTGGCAGCCTTGTGGCGCAGGGCGGCGTGGAAGCGCTGGCGGCGGCCAAGGATTCGACCACCGGGCAGTTTCTGGCCCATCCGATGATCCATCCGCTGCAGGCGCGCCGTCCGGTCACACCCGCGCGCGCGGGCAAGCCCGCGGATCCGCCGCAATGGCTGACCGTCCACGGTGCCAACCTGCACAACCTGCGTGATGTCACCGCGCGGATTCCGTTGACGCGGTTGGTGACAATTACCGGTGTGTCCGGATCCGGCAAGTCGACACTGGCGCGCGATGTGCTGATGACGAACCTGCTCGACGCGGTCGGGCGTTCGGTGATGTCCTCGCCGGCCACGCGCCGCGCTCGGGCCGTGGCCGAGAAGGCCGGCAAGCCGACGGCGACCAAGTCGCTCAGCGTCGAGCACGCGTGGCATGGCTGCGAGTCGATCAGTGGCTGGGAGTCGATCGACCGTGTGCTCGAAGTGGATCAGACCCCGATCGGCAAGACGCCGCGCTCCTGTCCGGCGACCTATATCGGCGTGTGGGACGCCATCCGCAAGATGTTCGCGGAAACGCTCGAAGCCAAGGCGCGCGGCTATAGCGCGTCGCGGTTCTCGTTCAATACCGGCGAGGGCCGCTGCCCGGCGTGCGAGGGCCAGGGCGTTCGGACGATCGGCATGAGTTTCCTGCCGGACGTGAAGGTGCCATGCGATGTCTGCCATGGGCAGCGTTTCAACCCGGAAACGCTGGCGGTGACCTGGCGTGGCAAGAATATCGGCGAAGTGTTGACGATGGAGATCGACGAGGCGGTGGAGTTTTTCTCGGCCATCACGCAGATCGCGCATCCGCTGCAACTGATGAAGGATGTCGGGCTGGGCTACCTGACGCTGGGCCAGCCGTCGCCCACGTTATCGGGCGGTGAGGCGCAGCGCATCAAGCTGGTCACCGAACTGTCGAAGGTCCGTGACGACATCACGCGCCGCGGCCAGAAAGCGCCACACACGCTGTATGTGCTCGACGAACCGACGGTGGGCCTGCATATGGCTGACGTGGCGCGCCTGATCAAGGTGCTGCATCGCCTGACCGATGGCGGGCACAGCGTGGTGGTGATCGAGCACGATCTTGACGTGATCGCCGAGGCCGACTGGATTATCGACCTCGGGCCGGAAGGTGGCGCGAATGGCGGCACGATCGTTGGCGCGGCGGATCCCGAGGCATTGTCCCGCATTCGGGCCAGCCACACCGGCGCGGCGCTGGTGCCGGTGCTGGCACGCGCTGCGCAGGGTAGCGAAAGGGCGACGGGCTGAAGTCGGCGGGAGTGATGCCAGCGGGAGGACGAGGCCGGCTGGCCTTGCGGGCCGGCCAGTGCTCTCGGGCCGGCTAGCGCTTTCGGGCGGAACCGGGGGGCGTCGGCCCCTGGATCGCCGCCGCGCAGAAATCAATCAGTTCCTCCATCGGCGGTTCCGAGCGCGAGCGTTTCCCGCGCTCGCGCACCCAATGGGCCAGTGCGTAGACCACGGTGTCGATGAACCAGACCATGCGCAGTTTCATCACGTCGCGCGGCACGTTCGGAAACAACTGGTAGATATGCTCCCGCACGCGGTACAGCGCGCTCATCGCGGTCCGATCCACGAGGCCCTTGCTTAGCAGACCAGGGCTGAACGTGGTCTGTGCCAATACCTGCAGGTAGTTGGTGCCCCAGTCCGTCTGGAGCACCACGTCGACCAGCGGGCGAATCGTGGCATCCACCACGCCGTGAATGTCGACTGGCGTCCCGCGTTGCTCCAGCGCGTCGAGATAGCCGTTCCGAATCCGGTTGATCTCGTGCAGGCGGCGGTTGAGCAGATGGCTCACCAGGGCCTCGCGTGACCCGAAGTGGTAGTGCAGGGCGGAACGGTTCTTCTGGCCGCTTTCCACCACGATCTGCCGTAGTGCCACCTGCTCCACGCCTTGCTCGGCAAAAAGCCGCTCGGCGATCTCGAGGATCCTTCTTGCCGTGTCGGTCAGGCCGTCGCCATTGTCGTCGGTCGCTTCCACGTCGGGGCTGCCACGCTTGGCAGCCTTGCCGTGCGCAGGCGGCTTGTGCTCGTCGACGATGATGGTGCGCGCTTGCTTGAGCTTCATCAGAAATGTCCTGCCGTTCCCTGAGCTTCTCGGTGGATGAATGAAAGCCCGGCAAGGATACGGAAAAATCTGATGTCCGACATCTGTCGAGGCTTCGAATCCGTCCAAATACCCGTCCAGTTGGGGAAAGTCCTAGCTATCTGAACCTTCGGATGGCCTTAGCCTTCGTCCTTGTCAATTTAATACGAGAGATTAAATGACGTGACGTGATCGCAAGATTGCACCTCAGGGCACCGGGTCGGAGGAACCGGAGTCATGGGCCACCACACCAGAGGACGGGGATCCCAAAACATGAAGAAGACGCTGTTCGCCGCCATCGCCGGCGGCCTGCTTGCGCAAGGGGCGCAGGCACAATCGTCCGTGACGCTCTATGGCGTTGTGACGACGAGCATCCAGTACGTCAACCACGTGCAGAACACCAACAACGGCGTGCTGGCACCGGGCAGCGGGTCGGACGTGTTCATGAACTCGTCGGGCATCGCGCAGTCGCGTTTCGGCCTGCGCGGTATCGAAGATCTTGGCGGCGGGCTCCAGAGCCTGTTCGTGCTGGAGAACCAGTTCAATACCGACAACGGACAGATGGGTAACGGCGGCCTGCTGTTCGGCCGTCAGGCTTACCTGGGTCTGCAGAACCAGTGGGGGAAGCTGACGTTTGGCCGCCAGTACACGTCAGCATTCCTGATCATGGGTAGCTTCACGCCGGCGGCGTACGCGCCCGAGTTCGAGCCCGTGGTCGGCATTGCCGGGGCGAACTTCCGCGAAAACAACATGGTCCAGTACCAGGGCACGTTCGGCCCGGTTTCGCTGATGACGCACTGGTCGTTCGGCGAGCGCACCGGTACGTTCGCGGCCGGTTCGGCGTACGGTATCGGCGCGTCCTACCAGTCTGGTCCATTCGGTGTCGCGGCGGCCTATGACGAAGTCAAGACGTTGAATACCGCACAGGCAACGGGCGCATCGGGTTCGAACGACTACGGCCGCGACATGCGCGCGATGGTCGCGGGCAGCTACCGTCTCGGACTGGTGAAGATGGTCGCCGGCTATCGCTGGGGCAACTCGGTGGCGCCGTCGACCGGCACGCCGACGCTATTGCCGCATCGCGACAACATGTACTGGGCCGGCGTGTCCTGGGACGCCACGGCCGCGCTGCGCCTGACCGCGGCGTACTACTACGACGACATCAAGGACGCGACGATCGCTGGGCAGCACGTCAACCCGAAGAATCCTCAGCAGTACCTGGCGCTGGCCGACTACAACCTTTCCAAACGCACGGATGTCTTCTTCGCGGTGATGTATGCACGCAACGCGTCGCTGAACTGGGACAACATCTCGTATTTGCCGAACGGTCAGTCGGTGGGGTATCTGCCGTCGACCTCGCAGGTCTATTACAAGACGCCTGATGCCAGCGGTCAGTTGGGCGTTTCACTGGGTCTGCGCCACATCTTCTGATCCAACTGAAAGCGAGGGCCTGCGCGGCACTCCACTCCGCGCAGGTATTCTGGCGCCGCAATGGATGTTGCGGCGCCGTTTTTGTTTGTTGCGTTGCGTTTGTTGCCACCATTCCAGATCGTCCGACGTTGCCGAACGTAGGTATCATCATCATGTTTTCGCCAAACGGTCCGGACGATATGCAACGCAAGACTTTCCGCAATATGCAATGCCCGATCGCCCGCAGCCTCGAGCGTGTGGGCGAATGGTGGAGCATTCTGATTCTGCGCGATGCGTTCTATGGCACGAAGCGCTTCGACGAGTTCCAGCGAAACCTCGATATCGCGCCGAATATGCTGACGCGCCGGCTCAACGGGCTGGTCGAGGAAGGCCTGCTGGAAAAGCGCCAGTATTCGGAGCGCCCGCCGCGCTACGAGTACGTGCTGACCGATTGCGGACGGGATTTCCGCCCGGTATTGCTGGCGCTGCTGGCCTGGGGCAATCGCAACTTCGCGCCGGAAGGGCCCAGTGTCCAGATCGTCGATCGCGAAACCGGCAAGGTGGTGGAACCGATGCTGGTGGATACCGAGAACGGCGAGCCGCTGCAGATGGGCAGGCGCCATGTGCTCAGGGCAGGGCCGGCGGCCGATGAGTCCACGCGCGCGAGGCTTTCGTCCGCGACCTCTCATATGACAACGGCGGCTCCGACAGCCCCGGCAGCCCCTCTGGCGCAGGAAGCCGGCAAGGTTGCGTGACGCGCCAGTGCCTTCCAGGTTGCTCCGAGAGCATTTCTGACATAGAGTCCAAGGCATAGCACCCGTCTTCCGACGGTTTTTTCCGCCGACTCCGGATACGACCTGATGCCACGTCTTTCCTATCCGTGCCTGGCCCTGGCCGCGTTGCTCGCAGCCTGCACCAGCACACCAATGCCTCCTCCCACCCCGCCACAACGCACGCCGCCCACAAGCGTGGCGCCTCCTGCCGGAAACTATGGCGGCGTCAGTCGGGCGCAGATGGAAGCCGCTGGCAACGCCTGCGAGAAGATGGTCGCTAACGCCGTCAAGAATCGATATCCGCAGCCGGGCAGCGTGATGATGATGCCGGACCGCGAGCGGATCTATCAGCAATCCGCCTCGCAAGCCGGCGTGAGCGGCGAGGGCACGTTCGAGCCAGATGGGACCGAGGAGAGCATGTCGTTCCGCTATACGTGCCTCTTCAACTTGCGCACCAACCACGTCGATGACGTGCAGATGCGCTACGGCCCGTACTATTGAACGGGCACTGCGCACCTGTGCACCTGCGCGGCCGCTAGACCATTCCCCCATTCGCGCGTAACACCTGGCCATTGATCCAGGCTCCATCGGGGCTGGCCAGGAATGCCACCGTTGCCGTTATATCTTCAGGTGTGCCCAGTCGTTCGAGCGGATTGAGCTTCGCGAGCCGTTCGATCGTTTCAGGTGATTTGCCGTCGAGGAACAGGTCGGTGGCGGTCGGCCCGGGTGCCACCGCATTGACGGTAATGGCGCGGCCGCGCATCTCCTTGCTCAATACGGCGGTCATCGCTTCCACCGCCGCCTTCGAGGCCGCGTAGATGCCATAGCGCTCCATGCGCAAACCAATGACGCTGGACGAGAGATTGATGATCCGGCCGCCATGGCGCAGGCGGCGGGCAGCCTCGCGCATGGTGTGGAAAGCCCCTTTCAGATTGATGTTCATCACGCGCTCGAATGCTGCGTCGTCAGACGCTGCAATTGTGTCGAGCACCATCACGCCCGCGTTGTTAACGACAACGTCGACGCCGTCGAACGTTGCCTCGGCTGCATCGAACATGCGGGCGACCGCGCTGGCATCGCTGACATCGGCCTGGAAGGTCATGGCCCTGCCGCCACTTGCTTCGAGCTTGCGACGCAGATCCCCGGCGGTGTCCGCGCCGTTCGCATAGTTGATGACGACCGCGAAGCCGTCGCGGGCCAGCCGCGCCGAAATGGCGGCGCCGATGCCGCGTGATGCGCCGGTAACGATGGCGACCTTTTGTGATTCCCCCTGCGACGGCTGCGAGTGGTCTGTAGTCATGGCATTTCCTCGAATGAACTGAATCGGTGAGGGAACGATAGACCTTACGCCATGCTAGATAAACAGGCAGAATTCGGCATCAATATTCGAAAATCCGAACAATATGGACCGGATCGACGCCATGCGCGTGTTCACGCGAATCGTGGAGCGGCGCAGTTTCACCGCTGCGGCCAAGGACCTGGACTTGCCACGGTCGTCGGTGACTGACGCAGTCAAACAACTGGAATCGCGGCTTGGCGTGCGATTACTGCAGCGGACGACACGCCACGTGAGCCCGACGCTCGACGGCGAAGCCTATTTCCAGCGCTGTCTGCGGCTGCTGGCGGATTTCGAGGAGGCAGAGGCGGCATTCGCGGGCACTTCACCTAAAGGCGTGCTGCGGGTCGACGTGCAAGGGCAACTCGCGCGCCGCTTCCTGTTTCCGGCCTTGCCGGCATTTCTGGCACAGCACCCGGGCATTACGCTGCAAATCAGCGAGGGCGATCGTTTGGTCGATCTCGTCCGGGAGGGCATCGACTGCGTGCTCCGCGTTGGCGAACCGCAGGACAGCGAAATGGTGGCCAGACGCGTGGCCCGACTGGCGCAACTCACGCTCGCCGCTCCCCCGTACCTTGCGCGGCATGGCAGTCCAGTGTCGATCGAGTCGCTTGGCGACCACAGGATGGTCGGGTTCCGCTCCACGCTAACCGGTGGTCTACTGCCGCTCGAATTCATGACCGGTGGGGTACGCAGCGAGGTCATGCTGCCGGCGCCGGTGTCGGTGAGCGGCGCGGAAAGCCTGGTGGCGGCATGTCGGCTCGGCCTCGGATTGATTCAGGTGCCGCGCTACCACGTCGAGGAGGATTTGCTCCGAGGCACGTTGGTCAGCGTGTTGTCGGAAATTCCCCCACCGACGATGTCGGTATCGCTGCTGTATCCCCGGAGTCGTCAGTTGTCGCAGCGAGTGAGAGTGTTTCTCGACTGGGTTTCGGCGGAGTTCGCAAAACATCGTGGAAAGAACGGCGTAGAAGTCGACTGAACGGGCGATACTTGCCAGACATCAGTCAACCGCGCGTTGAAGCGAGTCCAGCAGACCTTGGCGTTTTCCCGTATTGTTGCGACTTGGCGATAGTTGACGTTGCAACGAAATCGCCGTTTCCGACACTCGCTCCCGTTCGACACCGTGCAGAACAACGCCAGCCAGCCAGCCTCCGCCGCCGCGCCCCTTGACACCCCGATGACCGCGCGCGAGAAGCGCGGCATGGCCGCCATCATGATCGCGGTCTCGCTGGCCACGCTCGACACGGCAATCGCGAACACGGCGCTGCCCAATATCGCGGCCGACCTGAACAGCACACCGGCCGCTTCCGTGTGGATCATCAACGCTTACCAGCTGGCCATGGTGGCGACGCTGCTGCCGTTCGCGGCGCTCGGCGGCATTCTTGGCCATCGGCGGATCTATCTCGCCGGCGTGGTGGTGTTTATCGTCTCGTCGGTGATCTGCGCGATGGCGTGGTCGCTGCCATCGCTGGCCGCCGCTCGCGCGCTTCAGGGCATCGGCGCCTCGGCGATCATGAGCGTGAACACTGCCCTGATCAGCGCCATCTTTCCGATTCACCGCCTTGGCCGAGGTGTCGGGCTCAATGCGCTGGTGGTGGGGGTGTCCTTCGCGGTCGGGCCCACCGTGGCATCGGTCATCCTGTCGTTCGGATCGTGGCCGTGGCTGTTCGCGGTGAACCTGCCGATCGGGCTGCTTGCGCTGGCGATCGCCATTCCGTCGCTGCCGAAGACCAAGCGTAGCGACCATGGTTTCGACCCGGTGGCGGCAATTCTTAACGTCATCACGTTTGCCTCACTGATCTTTGCATTGGGCGAAGGCGTCCAGCGCGCGCCGGCCGAATACGTGGTGGCCGCTGCCATCGTGTTCGTCATTGCGTTCATATTGCTGCTGCGCCGCGAGCGTGGTCACCCGGCCCCGATGTTGCCGGTGGATCTGTTCAAGCGGCCGATGTTCGCGCTCTCGACGCTGACGGCAATCTGCTCGTTTGCGGCGCAAGGGCTGGCCTTTGTGTCGTTGCCGTTCTATTTCGAGCATGTCCTGGGTCGCAGTCCGGTGGAAACCGGGTTCCTGCTCACGCCGTGGTCCGCCGTGGTGGCGCTGATGGCGCCGATCGCGGGCCGCCTTTCGGATCGCTATCCGCCGGGGCTGCTCGGCGGTATCGGTCTGGCGATCATGTCCGTGGGCATGGCATCGCTGGCGCTGATGCCGGCTGACGCCAGCGTCCTCAATATCGGTATCCGCATGGCGATCTGTGGCGCTGGTTTTGGCTTCTTCCAGTCACCCAACCTCAAGGCGCTGATGGCAAGCGCGCCGCGCGAGCGTGCCGGCGGCGCCAGCGGAGTGGTGGCCACGGCACGGCTGCTTGGTCAGGCCACGGGCGCTGCGCTGGTGGCGTTGTCGTACAGCATTGCCGACAGCCACGGCCCGACGCTTGCGCTGGCACTCGGCGCAGGATTCGCGGGTGCGGCGGCTGTTGCCAGTGGGCTGCGGCTGGTGACGCCGCAGAGTGCCGATAGCGCCGCGATGCAAACCGCCAGAAAGTAGCCGGGGCATATCGCCGGACGTCTCCGCCGCCTATAGTGGTCCTGAAGGGGACCACATATCGGGACAATGTCTCGCCTGGGACGTCCAACCGCCCGCCAGAGGCAGGAACGCCTGTCGCCCAGACATGGCGTGCATCGTGACCGGCTGGCGGCGCCGTGCCTCCTGCTGGCGCGCGTGCGAGGGAGGTAGCGATGAATCTAGCCGCCATTCTGGTCAGCGCGAGCGTGGCCGCGTCCGTGGCCGTGTCCTCCACGCCTGTCGAACGGCAGTTGCTTGCCATCAGTCCTCACGATTTTGCCCAGCAGTTCAACGCCGTTGCCCATGAGGCCGGGGCAAAGATGGTCCTGCCGGATTTTCATGCCAAGCCGGGCTGGCATCGGGCCAAGACCAGCGAGGGAATTTCGGTGATGGTGCGCGGGGCGCCGACCGGCTATGCAATCGATGAAGTGATTGTGGTGTGCCAGACCGGCGAGCAATGCCTGCAGACGATTTCCACGGCGGCCCAGGCCATCGACTCGACCATCGACCAGACATTGCTGCAGTACTTCGTGGCCGCGCGCATCGCCGAGCAGATCGGCGAGGTGGCACTGGTGATCTCGGGGCTGGTGTATCTGGTGGTCTCGCCGGACGACCAGGACTACGTGGCGCTGGTTATTCGTCCCTATTTGCCGCAGCAGGAGTTGACCGCGAAGACCCAGGCGGCGCTGCAACCAGCGGCCTTGCCGCCACCCGGCGCCTTAACGATGTAGCGGAGGCGTTGCATGGGCCGCGCGCTCATCGCCATGAGAGCGCTCGACATCATCCATCGCGCGTTGTTCGAGTAGGCGCTGCAGTTCCGTTGCGCCACGATAGTAGTGCGCCAGCAGCAGGCGCAACTCTACGTCATCCAGTGGTTCGCGTAGCAAGTCGCCGTACGCGGCGGCAGCGCGCGCTGCCTGCTGCGCTGCGAAATCGATCAGACCCTGTTTGCCGGCGAGGAAGGGCGGAATCTCCCGAAGACTGACCGGAGGGTCGTCGGCATCCTCGTCAGGGATGCCGGCACGTGCCGCCAGTTCCGCGGCCGCGCAATGCTGCAGGTTGGCGCGATGCGCCAGCTCGGCACGCCACTGAGGTTCCGTAGCCACCGCGGCCACGGCTGCCAACGATTCCGCGCACCGCCTGGCACGGAGGCTTAGCCGCGCCAGTGCAGTGGTCAGTGCTTCCATGACGTACGTCTCCGTTGCATCTCCACCTACTGTAGGTGACGCACGCCCGGTTCGCTCGGGGTACGAATCTTGCGCCCGGCAGTCCTCTTCGTGGCAGTCCTCTTACTCCGGCAATACAGCGGTGGCCTCGATCTCGAACAACATGCCGTCCAGCGCCAGTCGCGGCACCGGGATTAGCGTGCAGGCGGGGGCCGGCCAGTCACCGAGCATGGCTTGCCACGCGCGGCTGAAGATCGCCAGACGGTCCATCGAATGGTCGACGATGAGCACGGTGATCTTTGCGATATCAGGAATGTCGGCGCCGCCGGCCTGCAGCGCGACGCGCAGGTTGGCAAGCGCCTGTTTCACCTGCTCCTGGAAGCCGGCACGCAAGCCGCCGATCATGTCTTCCCCGCCTTGCCCGGCCGCGAAAATGATTCTTGCCGGGCGCGTCGCCACAGCCACATGCGAATAGCCGTTGAGCTTGGGATCGTACAGATCGGGAGGATTCATGAACTGGAGATAGGGAGCGCGGGGCGGTTCGAGCAGCATGGCAAGGTCCTCAGTGGAAAGTCGCGCCAGTATCAAACCTCAAGTGCGCTTGAGGTCAAGCTGTTTGTTGGCGAGTTTTCACGCTACGATGGCGCATCGTCCGTGACCAGCTTTCCACCACCATGAAACGCGCCCTCGAAGATCAGGAAGACCACCCGTTGCGATCCGGCGATCCGCTCACCGTTGGTGAAGTTGCCGCGCGTAGCGGCGTCGCGGTGTCCGCGCTGCATTTCTATGAATCGAAGGGATTGATCTGCAGCACACGAAGTGCCGGCAACCAGCGCCGGTATCCGCGCGGGATACTGCGGCGCCTTGCGGTCATACGGGTGGCCCAGCGCATGGGCTTGCCGCTGTCCGTGATTGCCGAAGCGTTCAGCCGCCTGCCGGATGACAAGGCGCCGACGGTTGCGGATTGGCGACGGCTCTCGGCCGTATGGCGCGCGGATCTGGACGCGCGCATCCGCACGCTGACCCAACTCCGCGATCAGCTCGATGGCTGTATCGGATGCGGGTGTCTGTCCCTGAAGGAATGTCCGTTGCGCAATCCGCAGGACGCGCTGGCGGAAGAAGGGCCCGGCCCGCATTTCGGGGCCGGGCCCTGTGAGCACCGGAAATCGGGCAAGGCGCGATGACCAGCGCGGCGATGGAGCCGCCGGTCAGGGCGCCACGATCACCCGGGTGCGAATGAAGGCGTCATCCTTCATCAGCGCCTCCGCCCAGCCGGCAGGCGGCACCAGGCTGATGTCGGTAATCGCGTAGCCAATATCGCCCTCGGTCTGCAGTTGCTGGGCGACGATATTCGCGCCGATCTCGGCCAGCGCCTGGTTGAAGTGCGACAGCGTGCCCGGCCGGTTGTAGTGGATGTTGAGCACGCGGGCTGGAGCCTGTTGCGGCGCTGGCTGAATCTGGGGCAGGTTCACCGCGCCCAGGGTCGCGCCGGTTTCGAGAAAGTTGACCAGCTTGGTCGCCACTTCCACGCCGATGTTCTCCTGCGCCTCCTCGGTGCTGCCGCCGACATGGGGCGTCAGGATGACATTCGGCTTGCCCTGCAGCGGCGAGACGAACGGATCGGCGTTACTGCGCGGCTCTTCCGGGAACACGTCGATGGCCGCGCCGGCCAGTTGCCCGTTGTCCAGCAATTGCGCCAGCGCCGGGATATCCACCACGGTGCCGCGCGAGGCATTGATCAGGATGCTGCCATGTCGCATGGCAGCCAGTGCCTTGGCATCCATCAGGTTGCGTGTCTGCGGCGTGGCGGGGACGTGCAGCGTCACCACGTCGGCCTGCGACAGGGCATCTTCGAGCGAGTGCACCGGCATGGCGCCTCCGATCGACAGGCGGGGGCGGATGTCGTAGAACACCACGCGCATCCCCATCGCCTCGGCCAGGATGCCGACCTGCGCGCCGATGTTCCCATAGCCGATCACCGCCATGGTCTTGCCCCGGATCTCGAAGGCGCCCTTGGCGGTTTTCTGCCATTGGCCGCTGTGGGCGGCGCGGCTCTTTTCCGGGATGCGCCGCATCAGCATGATGGCCTGGCCGATGACCAGCTCGGCCACGGAACGTGTGTTCGAAAACGGCGCATTGAAAACCGGGATGCCGGCATGGGCAGCCGCGCCCAGGTCCACTTGGGACGTGCCGATGCAGAAGCAGCCGACCGTGAGCAGCCGCTGCGCCTTGGCGAACGCTTCGGCTGTCAGGGTGGTAGCCGAGCGAATGCCCAGCAGTTCGTGATCGCGCACGGCGGCAAGCAGCGCGTCGCCGGCCAGGGCCTTGCCCTGGGTGGCGAGGTCGATCTGGTGGCGGCCCAGCAACTGCTGGGCGCTGGCGTGGATGTTCTCGAGAAGCAGGGCGCTGGCCATGATGGTCGGGCTGAATGCAGGAGAGTTGGAAAGGCACGGGGCGTCCCTATGCAATATGCGATATGCGGGACGCGCATGGGCACACCTTACCACCGACGCTTACCCGTGCTGTTGACGTGGGCAAGGGGATCAAAGCGATTCCGCCAGGACTCAGGGCCCCCGGAGGAGTCGGGACAGCGAAAACATTCAACTCGTGAGATTAGAAAGCTGAATTCGGACCCGGGAGGAATCTGAGACGATGCAGCTTCTGCGCCGGGAGGGGCGCATTGTCATCGTCAAAAGGAAACAAGAATGAAGCGCGCGCAATCGGCCGTCCTGACTGCCGTGGCAGCGGGAGGGCTACTGGCTCCGCTGGCATGTCACGCCACGGAAGGCGCACTGGGTCGCCCCGTGACCGGCACGAGTGTGTCGCCCAATGTGGCCGTTATCCCGTCCGAGCCGGTCTGGATTGCAAATTTGCAACAGCTTTACATGGACGGATCGATCACTGGCGGCCGGGAAGTGCCGATCGCCGGCAAGACCTCGATCGGTCTCGACGCGAAGGTCGCCTTCACGCTGGCCACGCTGATGAAGGTCTGGGATACCGGCGGTGGGGCGTGGAATTTTGCCTCGAGCTTTACGCTGCCCTACGTCTGGATGTCGGTCCATACGACTGCCGGTATTGGCAACTTCTCGCGTGGGACATCGGATCGGGCCTCCAATCTGTACGACATGTACTTCAGCCCGATCATCGCGGGCTATCACTTCTCGAAGACCAGCCATATGGCGCTGAGCTTCAATGTGTGGGCACCCACGGGCCAGTACGACAAGAATGCGCTGGCTAACCCGAGCCTGAACAACTGGACCTTCGTGCCGCAGATTGCATTTACGCATCTGATGCCGGAATACGGGCTCGAATTCAATGCGGTGGGGGCTTTCCAGTTCTATACGCGGAACACCGCTACCGACTATCAGAATGCGCCGCTGTTCACGCTCGACGTGATGGGCGTGAAGAAATTCGGCAAGTGGGGCGCTGGCATCGTGATGGGCACCGTGCAGCAGTTGGGCAACGACAGCGGTCCGATTGCGGATCGCCTGAACGGATTCCGTGGGCGTGACTTCGCCATGGGCCCGATCGTGACCTACGACACCAAACTCGGCGGCAAGGCACCGCTGTCCCTCTCCCTGCGCTGGGTGCCGACCGTCGCCAGCAAGAACCGTCTGGACAGCACGGCGACGGTGATGGGGAGCGCGACGCTGGTGTTCTGAGGCGCGGCGTGTTCGCGGGTTGCCCTTGGATGAAGGGGCCCGCCTGGCAAGGTACTGGGTGCGTGATGGCACCGCGACTCGCGGTATCATCGCGCCCTTTGTCGTTTACGTCTTACCGCCTTGCCTCAAGCCGTACCCCGTATTGCCCCGCCGGCACGCCGGCGTCAGCGCCCGCCGGTCACCCCCGGCCGCGCGCTTGGCCCCAATGATTTCGCGTTCTACCGTGGGTACCTGCAGGGGCTGGACCTCGGGCGTCTGGCCGACCGCTATCTGGACAACGGTCTCGATCTGCGCCTGGTCCGTTCCCAGCTTCTCTGGATCGAAGAAGCGCTGGCGCGAGGCGTCAGGCGTCTGGCTACCCGTCCGCGATCCGGTGGCAGCGGCCAGGAGCGGATGCTCACCGAGTCGGCGTGGCTGGCCCTGATTCATGCACCGGCCGGGGAATCCGTCACAGCCAGGCAGACCCGCCAGCGCAGGCTGCTGCGGGCGCTTGACGCGCTCCAGCCGATGCTGCTGACGCGCCCCACTGCAGCCGATGCGGTGAGTGGCTGGCTCGCCCCGGCCATCGCCGCAAAGCTGGCCGATGCCGGCTGGCAGACACTGGGCGCATTGCAGGCTGCCGTGGGCGCGGGCGGACAAAGCTGGTACCGGCGCGTACCCGGCATCGGCGCGCGGACCGCGCGGCAGGTGGAGAGCTGGTTGCAGGAGCAGGGCGTCCATATCGGCGCGATGGCTGCGGTATTGGCGCCGGGGCCGCTCGAGTCGCTGCGCGCGCCGGGTGCGCGCGCCGATGTCAGGGCGATTCAGGGCTGGCTGGGCGGCTATCAGCCGGAAGGCGGGCACACCTGGCGCGCCTACCGGACGCAGGCCGAGCGGTTCCTGCTATGGACCCTGCACGCGCGAGGCAAGTCCCTGGCGACGGTGACGGCCGAGGATGGCGCCGCCTACATCGCGTTCCTTGCTGATCCGCAACCGTCCGCCCAGTGGGTGGGCCGGCGCGGCACGCCGCGCGATCGCCATGACTGGCGGCCTTTCGAAGGGCCGCTTTCGCCTGCCAGCATCCGTCACGCACGAAAGATCCTCAGCACGCTGTATGGATGTCTGATCGAGCAAGGCCATGCGCGCGCGAACCCGTTCGAGGTGTTGTCCCTCCCGACTGGCGGGGACGCCCCTCGCATCCAGGTTGCCCGCAGCTTCACTGAGCCGCAGTGGCGCTTCCTGCTGCGTCATGTGTCGAGTCTGCCCGCAGACGACCCGCGTGCCGCTCGGTTGACCTTCATGCTGCATCTGGCACATGCCTCGGGGCTGCGTATCTCGGAGCAGGCGGTGGCTACAGTCGGGCATCTGACGTGGAGCGGGCACTGGACGCTTGCGGTGCCGGGCCCCAAGCCGCGCCAGATTCCACTTCCCGAGGCGGTGATCGATGCCCTGCGTGGGCATCTGGCAGCGCGTGGGCTTGGGCGCGGATTCGAAAGCCTGCCGGCTGCGACGCCGCTGATTGGCCGCGTCAAGACTGGTGACGAGGGTGATGCGCTGTCGGTCGCGCAGATCGGCGCGATCTGGAAGCGGTACTTCGCCCAGGCCGCCACCTTGGCGGGGGGCGAGGATGATGCGGCGCAACTGGCCCAGGCCAGCGCGCACTGGATGCGGCACACGGCGGGTGCGCACGCAGTGGCGCGAGGCGTTGCGCTCGAGGTCGTGCAGCAGCAGCTTGGTCATGCGAGCCTGGACACGACGTCAATGTACGTGCTGGCCGCGTGATGGCCGGCAACCCGGCCTTCGTCGATTTCGTTCAGCCCGGCGCTCGAAAAATCTTACTTCGGTCAGCCCCCGACTCAGCGTAACCTGCCCCAATTCCGGGCGATCCGCACGAGAGGGAGCATTCGCATGACACGGGTGGGGCCGTGAACGAACTGATCGATATCGTCACGCCAACGCCGCCGTCGTGGATGCCGCAGACGGTGGGCTGGGCCGTGGTTGGCGTCGTGCTGCTTGCCGGGGTGCTCTGGCTGGCCTGGAGGACCGCGCGACGCTGGTACGCCAATCGTTTCCGCCGGGCGGCGCTCAGGGAATTGACTGCCTTGCAGCAGACGGCGGATAGCGCCGAACAGGCCACGCTGCTCTTGTCGCTGGCCGAGCTGCTCAAGCGGCTGGCATTGGTCCAGTGGCCCCGGCACGCCGTGGCGGCCCTGTCTGGCCCGGCGTGGCGCGATTTTCTGCACACCCATGCAGGTAGCGCGGGCGATGTGGTACCGGCTCTCGCGGCGCTGATCGACGATGCCGAGTATCGCGGCGCGGCTACCCTGGCCCAGTGGCCCGAGGCGCAGCTTCGGGCAACCCTTGGCGCATGCCGGATCTGGATCGCTGGCTATCGGCACGATGGGCGCGATGATCACATTTGAATATCCCTGGCTGTTCGCGCTCCTGCCGCTGCCGTTGCTGCTCTGGTGGTGGCTGCCGCCATATCGCGAGGAAAGCGCGTCGGTCCGCTTGCCGTTTTTCGGGGAGGTTGCCAGTGCCGCTGGCCTGAAGCCCGCGCTCGGGGCGCACGTGCCACGGCGCAATCTCGTCCAGTTGCTGCTGGGGCCGATTGCATGGGGCCTGGTAGTCGTCGCGCTGGCCCGTCCGCAGTACCTCGAGCCGCCGCTGCAACGGACCCAGCCCGTGCGCGATCTGCTGCTGGCGCTCGATCTGTCACAGTCGATGGACACGCGCGACTTCAAGACCCCGTCGGGCGTCCTGGAGCCGCGTGTCGATGCCGTGCGGCAGGTGGTGGCCGATTTCGTGGCGCGCAGGACCGGTGATCGCATCGGGCTGATCGTTTTTGGCGATGCCCCGTATCCGCTGGCCCCTTTCACGCTCGACCACGCACTGGTGCGTGAACTGCTGGCCGACATGGTGCCCGGCATGGCCGGGGCAAGCACGTCGCTCGGTGACGCCATCGGCCTCGGTATCAAGATGTTCGACCAGAGTCACGCGCAGGAGAAGGTGATGATTCTGCTGACCGACGGCAATGACACCGCCAGCCGGATGCCGCCGGCTCAGGCGGCCGACATCGCGAAGACGCGCGGCGTGGTGGTCCATACCGTCGGCATCGGGGACCCAGCCACGAGCGGCGAGCAGAAGGTCGACCTGGACGCGCTGAAGCACATTGCCAGCACCACCGGAGGCCGGTACTTCTTTGGCGCTGACCAAACCAGCCTGGCCTCCATCTACGCCACGCTGGACCGCGTCACGCCGCACAGGGAGAAGACACTGACCTGGCAGCCGCGCCGCGAGTTGTTCATGTGGCCGCTTGGCGCCGCCGTGTTGCTGATGCTGTGCTACCAGTTGGCGATGGCGCTCTACGCGCGCTGGCTGGCGCGGGCGGCTGCGTTGGAATCGACGGCATGAGCGCGTACTTCGAGGCCCTGGCCGAATTCCATTTTCTGCGCCCCTGGTGGCTGCTGGTGCTGCTGGCGGCGATCTGGCTGCCCTGGGCCGTGCGGCGTCGTGGCGATATTCGCCGACGCTGGCGGGGTGTCATCGCGCCCCATCTGCTCAATGCGCTGGTGGTTGGAGAGACCCGCAAGCGCGCGCTGCGCCCGGTACATCTGTCGGCCTTGCTGCTGGCATTGGGCGCCATCGCGCTGGCGGGGCCGACCTGGGAGCGCGAACGGCCGCCGTTTCCGTCAGACAAGGCACCGCTGGTCATTGCCGTCGACCTGTCGCCGACGATGGACGCCATCGACGTGACCCCGACCCGGCTCGAGCGAGCCAAACTCAAGATCAAGGCATTGCTGGCCCGGCGCGACGGCGGGCGCACGGCAATCTATGCGTATGCAGGCTCGACCCATCTGGTACTGCCGCTGACCGATGACCCGACGCTGCTGCAGACGTTCGCCGATGCGCTGCAGACCCGCATCATGCCGGTGCCCGGCAAGGACACCGTGCTGGCCGTGCGGATCATCGACGCAGCGCTGAAGAAGGAGACCGTTCCCGGAACGATCCTGTTGCTGACCGATGGCGTGGAGCCTGCGGCGGTCGAGCCGCTTCATGCCTACGCCCGCTCGGCACGGACGCAAGTAGTGGTGTTGGCCATCGGGACAGCGGATGGCGGTCCGCTGCGCGGTCGCGATGGCACCGCGCCGGGGCTGGACTCAGCCACGCTTCACGCGCTGCGTGCGGCGGACATCGACGTTGCGACGCTGACCCCCGATGGCGATGCCGACGTGGCGTGGGTGCAGCGCCATGTGCGGCAGCACGTGGAACAGGCCGCATCGCCCGACACGGTGCGCTGGCACGACGTGGGCTGGCCCCTGACGATTCCGATCGCGCTGCTGGCGCTGCTGTGGTTCCGCAAGGGCTGGACGATCCGCTGGATCGTCGGCATCGGCGCGGCCGTGGTGCTGGCTGCGCCGCAGGCCGATCTGCGGGCGCAATCCACCACCGCCCCGCGAGCATGGCGCATGGCCGATCTCTGGCTCACGCACGACCAGCAGGGGCGGAGGGCGTTCGAACAGGGCAAGTTCGCGGAGGCTGCGACGCAATTCGACGATCCGATGTGGCGCGGCGTGTCGTGGTACCGCGCAGGCAAGTTTGCCGAGGCCGCGCGCGAGTTCGAGCACATCAGCAGTCCGGACGGGCATTTCAATCTGGGTAACGCGCTGGCGAAGCAGGGCAAGTATCAGGACGCCATCCCGCAGTACCGGCTGGTACTGCAGCAGCGGCCCGGCTGGGCGCCAGCGCAGCGGAACCTGGCGCTGATGCAGGAGTTGATCGAGCGCCAGAAGCAGAACGAGAAGCACGACGAAGAGGCGCCAGACATCAAGCCTGATCAGATCCAGTACGACGCCTCGACGCCATCGCCCCCTCCCGGCGGTGACAAGATGCAGAAAGGCCTCGCGCAGCAGAACGCGGAGATGTGGATGCGCGCGATTCAGACGTCTCCAACGGAACTGCTGGCGCGCAAGTTCGCGCTGCAGAGACAACAGGGGAAGCCATGATCGCGCGCCTGCTTTCCCTGATCGCGTTCTGTATGGCGGCACTGGCCCATGCGGCCGAGCCGGCGCCGATCGTTCGCGTCGAGGTTGGCGGCAACGGTGCTCAGCGTCCCGCAGTGGTTGGGCAGTCCGTCCAGATCTCGGTGACGATCCTGGCGCCGAACTTCTTCATGTCGGCGCCGGTGTTCCCGACGCTTCAGGTGGCTGGCGCCGTGATCACGATGCCCGACGATCGCGCCGTCAACTCAACCGAGACGCTGGGCGGCGTCAGCTATGCGGCGATCACCAAGACCTATGTACTGACTCCGCAAAGCGCCGGCGATTTCACGCTGCCGCAGCCGGAGATCCCGTTTACCTATGCGGGTGGCGACGGCAAGCCGCTCTCCGGCAGCGTCACGTTGCCACCCACGGTGATTCATGCCGGCGGGCAGGTTGGAAGTGGTGCGCCGGGCGCGGCATCCGGCGTGCAGGCAAATGTCGGCACGCTTCCGGCCGGACCGCTCCAGATCACGCAACAGTTCGATCGCCCGGTCACGGGCAAGGATGCTCACCTGCGCGCAGGCGATGCCGTGGTCCGGACGATCACGATCGTCGCGCCCAATGCGCCGGCCATGATGATCCAGCCGCCCGTGCTCGAGGCGCCAGGCGGGGTGAAGCTGTTCAGGGCGGATCCGAAGCTATCCGATGGCGCGGCCGGTGCCGGCGAGCCCCCGGGCGGGCGGCGCGTGGAGCGCGTGACCTATGTGTTCGAGTCCAGCGGCACTCACACGCTGCCGGCGGTGACCGTGAAATGGTATGACCCCGCCAGCGGCAAACCTTCCGAGTCTGTGGCCCCGGCCATTACCGTGGAAGTGGGCCGAGCTGGGGCGGGCCTGGGTCTTGCGCCGACCGGCGACCCGTTCAGTGGGGAGGACTGGTGGCCGGCCTGGCTCGACGGCAGGGTCTTCGCTGGATTGGTGGGGCTGGCCGTGATCGCCCTGGCGGCGTTCGGGCTGCGCGGGCGGATGCCGGCCTGGTGGCATACGCAACGGAAGGCCTGGAAGGCCGCCTGGCGCGAGTTGCGTGGCCCGCTGCCACCGCTCAACCCATAACCGGTCTGAGCGCTATTAAGAATCTTGTAAAAAATCATTCAGATCAGTCAATAAAATATTGCATTCCTTCGCCGAGCCAGGATGCTCATACTGCCCGAGTTCAGGATTGCACCGGGCAAGGAACACTGATGGCACGTAAACAGCAGGAAAGAGCGGCGGCCGCGAGCGCGGCGCCGTCATCGTGGCGGCGGCGCATGTGGCTGGGCACATTGGTCGTAGGGATGGCCGGGGCGGGCGCAGCCGGCACGGTCTGGTATAGCCGGCACAATGGGCAGGGCGTGGACCCCGCGTCGATTCGCGCGGGCGACGGCGTCAGCGGCCCGGCCGGCATGGTGCATGTCCCGGGCGGCGAATTCCTGATGGGTAGTGACCACAAGATGTCCCAGGCCAACGAGCGCCCGGCACACAAGGTACAGGTCAAGGCCTTTTGGATGGATCAGCACCACGTCACCAATGCCGACTTCCGCAAGTTCGTCGAGGCCACGGGCTACCTGACCACGGCGGAGCGCAAGCCGGACTGGGAGACGCTGAGGGTTCAGCTTCCGGCCGGCACGCCACGCCCGCCTGACAGTGCGATGGTCGCGGGCGGGATGGTGTTCGTCGGCACCAACAGCCCGGTGCCGCTGCGCGAATACTGGCGCTGGTGGCGCTTCGTACCTGGCGCGGACTGGCGTCACCCGACCGGCCCGGGCAGTTCCATCGAAGGCAAGGACAATCATCCCGTCGTGCAGGTCTCGTATGAAGACGCGCAGGCGTACGCCAAGTGGGCCGGCAAGCGTCTGCCCACCGAGGCCGAGTGGGAGTTTGCCGCCCGTGGCGGCCTGGAGCAGGCCACCTACGCCTGGGGTGACAAGTTCGCGCCGGATGGCCGGCAGATGGCGAATGTCTGGCAGGGCCAGCAGGTGCAGCCGTTCCCGGTGGTCAGCGCCAAGGCGGGCGGCGCGGCTGGCACCAGTGCTGTCGGCACGTTCCCGGGCAATGGCTACGGGCTCTATGACATGACCGGCAACGCCTGGCAGTGGGTGGCCGACTGGTATCGCGCGGACCAGTTCCGCCGCGAAGCCACGGTGGCGGCAGTGCTGCAGAATCCGACCGGCCCGACCGATTCGTGGGACCCGACCGAACCTGGCGTGCCGGTGTCGGCGCCGAAGCGGGTCACGCGCGGTGGCTCGTTCCTCTGCAACGAGGACTTCTGCCTCAGCTACCGCCCGAGTGCCCGGCGCGGTACCGACCCGTACACCAGCATGTCGCACCTCGGCTTCCGGCTCGTGATGGATGACGCCCGTTGGGCAGAAGTTCGCAAGCAGCCAGCCGTGGCAATGGCCGCGGGCGGGCAGCAGAACGTGCAGAAATAACGCATCGAAGCGGCAAGCCGCAAAGCAGACATACAAGAGACGCACTGAACCGGAGAGAACCTGATGGAACATGCCCGCGCACCGTGGTTGCGACGCTGGATCAATACCGCGGTCGCGGCCCTTGTCATTGGCGCCACCGCCACCACGCTGGGTGGATGCGCATCCAGCGCGCCGCAGTCTGGCGGCACGCAGGAATCGGCGCAGACCGCCGTCAATGCCGAGGCGGCACTGCCGTCCTGGCGCGATGGGGCCACGCGCAAGACGATCATCAAGTTCGTGGCCGACGTGACGCAGCAGGGCTCGCCGACCTATGTGCCCCCGGCTGAACGAATCGCCGTGTTCGACAACGACGGCACGCTGTGGAGCGAGCAGCCGCTGTATTTCCAGTTCTTCTTCCTGCTCGATCAGGTCAAGGCGGCAGCGCCTTCACATCCGGAATGGAAGAACAATCCGGCGTTCAAGGCGCTGATGGCCAATGACATGGCCGGGCTCATGCGCGAGGAAAAGCGGTTGCTGCCCCTGATCACGGCGGCGAACAGCGGCATGACCGTCGACGAGTATGACCGCACGATTCGCGCATGGATCGATACGGCGCGGCATCCAAAGCTCAACCGGCGCTACACGGACCTCGTCTACCAGCCGCAGTTGGAACTGCTGTCGTACCTGCGGGCCAACGGCTTCAAGACGTATATCGTCTCCGGCGGCACGATCGAGTTCATGCGTCCCTGGACCGAGCGCGTGTACGGGATTCCGCCCGAGCAGGTGGTTGGCTCGACCCAGACCATCACTTATGACGTCCGCGACGGCAAGCCGGTGCTGATGCGTGGTCCGAAACTCGACTTCATCGACGATGGCCCGGGCAAGCCGGTCGGCATCTATCGCCAGATTGGCCGCCAGCCGATCCTGGCGGTGGGCAACTCCGACGGCGACCTGCAGATGCTGCAATACACGATGGCCGGCACCGGCGCGCGCCTGGCCATGCTGGTCCACCACGACGATGCCCAGCGCGAGTTCGCCTACGATCGCCAGTCGAAGATCGGCAAGCTCGACAAGGCGCTTGACGAAGCGACGACGCGTGGCTGGACCGTCATCAGCATGCAGAAGGACTGGGCTCAGATCTATCCTGCCGCGAAGCCGTGAGATGCCCCTTCAGGCTGCCCCCTCGGTTGACACTTCAGTTGACCCTTGGGGTTGCCTTGCCAGCGCGGACGGAACAATACAAACCACAACACCAACAATAGCGGAGCCCTCGATTGGCAGACTTCACAGGCAACAAGCGCGGCAAGAAACGTGACGGCAGCCGACCGTAAGCTGGGGCAGGGGATGCGTGCGAAACGGCGGCCAGCCCAAGCATCCGAGCCTGCAGCCGTGCCGCGGTCGACCGCATGGCGATGGCCCGCGTTGCTGCTGATCCTGTCCGGCGCCGCGGGCCTGGTTTATCAGGTGCTGTGGATCAAGCAGCTTTCGCTGGTGGTCGGCGTCGAGGTGCAGGCGGTGACCACCGGTGTCAGCGCGTTCTTCGCGGGCCTGGCGCTTGGCGGCTGGCTGGTTGGCCGTCACGCCGATCGCAGTACCTCCGCCTGGCGGCTATACCTCTGGCTCGAAGTCGCCATCGCCTTGCTGGGCATTGGCGCGACGCTGGCGCTGGCTCATGCGGCGGCGCCGTTCGCATGGCTGCAGTTGCGCGCGGGGGCCGTGGCGTGGGCGCTTCCGGTGCTGCTGGTCGGCCTGCCCGCGGTCGCAATGGGCGGCACGCTGCCGGCGTTGCTCCGGGCGGTGACGCCCGCCGAGCACGAACTCGGCGGCCACGGCGGCCGGTTCTACGCGGCCAACACGGCCGGTGCCATTGCGGGCACGCTGCTCGCGGGGTTTGTGTGGATTCCTGCGTTCGGCGTCACGGGTAGCGCCTGCGCGGCAGCCGCGCTGAACCTGCTGGCCGCACTCGGCGCGTACTGGATGGTCCGCCGCGCCCCCAAAGCGACCACCCAGACCGTGCCACAGGCGCAAGTCGAGGCAACGCCAAGGACTGGGCAGCGCGCACTGGCGCTCACGCTTTATGCCCTGGCCGGCGGTATCGCGCTTGGCTACGAGGTGGTCTGGTCGCAAGCCATTGTCCAGTTCCTGAGCACGCGCGCATTCGCGTTCGCGGTGATGCTTGCCACGTATCTGGCGGGCCTCATGCTTGGTAGCGCGCTGGTGGCACGCAAGGTTGATCGAGCCAGGGACCCTTGGGGTGTGTTCGCGGCGCTGGTCGTCGGCGCCGGGCTGGCGGGTCTGGTCGAGTTCGCATGGCTGGGTGAATGGCTCCCGGCCGCCCAGTCCGTGGTGTCACAACGCGTGCTCGGCGCCACCGGCAGCCAGCTTGCCGCCATGTGCGCGAGCTTTGGCATGGCGGCATTTTGTATCGTGTTCGTGCCGACGGTGCTGCTTGGCGCGGCGTTTCCGTATGTCGTGCGACTCTCCGTCGATGTCTCGCGCCCCGGTTCAGGGCTGGGCGCCGTGCTTGCAGTGAATACGCTGGGCGGCATTGCTGGCTCGGTGCTGGCCGGCTTCGTGCTGGTGCCGTGGATCGGCGTGGTCCATACGCTCGGCGTGCTGGCCGTGGCAAGCGGCGTCGTGGCGCTGCTGGCTACCGCTTTCGGCACCGGCGTGCACCGCTTCGCACGGGTGGCCGTGCCGTTGCTGGCCGTGGTGACCTTGATCGTGGCCGTGGTGACGCCGGCCGATCGGCTTGCCGCATTGCTGGCGCAGACGCGCGGCGGTGAACTTGTTTTCTACGAGGAAAGCCGCGGCGCCACGGTAGCCGTGGTCGAGCAGGGCAAGGCCCGTCAACCGTTCCGGCGGCTCTATATTCAGGGCGTATCGAATTCCGGCGATACGATGACGTCGCTGCGCTATATGCGGCTGCAGGCGCTGCTGCCCCTGCTGATCCACAACGGCGCACCGCGGTCGACCCTGGTGATCGGCCTTGGGACCGGTATTACCGCAGGCGCGCTGCTGCAGTATCCGGGGCTCGAGCATCGGGTAGTGGCCGAGTTGCTGCCCGCCGTGGTGCGTGCCGCGCCGAACTTCCAGGGTAACTACGGCGTGACTGGCGACAAGCGCGTCGACATCCGCTTGCGCGACGGTCGGCGCGAGCTGCTGCAAAGCGCCCAGCGTTACGACCTGATCACGCTGGAACCGCCGCCGCCGTCGGCCAGCGGTGTCGTGAACCTGTATTCGCGCGATTTCTATCGTCTCGCCGCGCAGCGACTGGAGACGGGCGGCATTGTGGCGCAATGGCTGCCCCTGCCGACGCAGAATCCCGAGGACACCCGCTCGCTGGTGCGTAGCTTCCTCGGTGTGTTTCCGCACGCCACGCTCTGGACCACCGAACTGCACGAGATGCTGTTGGTTGGATCATTGCAGCCGGTCACGCTTGACGTGGCGCGTATTCAGTCGCGTTTCGCCGATGCCGGGGTCAGCGCCGCGCTGCGGTCCGTCGGCGTGGCATCGCCCGCCGCCTTGCTGGCTACCTACGTGACCGACCGCACCGGCCTCGACTGGTTTGCCAGCGACGCGCCCGCCGTTACAGACGACCGTCCGCGCATCGAATACTCGGGCTGGGTGCGCAAGCAGTCGTTCCCGCCCGTGCTGGAGGAGTTGCTGAACCTCTCGTCCGAGCCGCAACTGCAAGGCGCGGACGACGCACTGCAAGTCGCCATCCGGCGCGAGCGGGCCAACCTGCATCTGTTCTATCGCGCCGGGCTCGATGCATACCGGGGCGACCGCCAGCAATGGCTGCGCGATATCACGCAGGTGATGCGCGAGGATCCGGGCAATCCGTACTACAACTGGTTCACGGGAGGCGCGCAATGAGCGCTCGCGACGATTTTCTGGCGCTGCAGGCACGTATGGGCGAAACCATTGTCGGCCAGGCACGCATGATCGAGCGGTTGTTGCTTGGGCTGCTTGCCGACGGGCACCTGCTGGTGGAAGGCCTGCCGGGGCTGGCCAAGACCCGTGCCATCAAGAGTCTGGCGAAGCATCTCGACGCGCGGCTGTCGCGCGTGCAGTTCACGCCAGACCTGCTGCCCGCCGACATCACCGGCTCGGACATCTATTACAGCGAAGGCGGCAAGGGCGAATTTCGCTTCCAGCCCGGTCCGCTGTTCGCGAACCTGATTCTGGCGGATGAAGTCAACCGTTCCCCGGCCAAGGTGCAATCCGCGTTGCTCGAAGCCATGGAGGAGCGGCAGGTCACCGTGGGCGGTAATACGCACCCGCTGGAACGGCTGTTCCTGGTCATGGCCACGCAGAACCCCATCGAGCAGGAAGGCACTTATCCGCTGCCAGAAGCACAGATGGACCGCTTTCTGATGCACGTGAACGTTGACTATCCTGCGGCCGATGCCGAAGCGGAGATCATCCGGCTGGCGCGTGCCGAGGAAGAACCGGACACGCATCATGGCGATGCCGGGAGTAGCGAAACTCGCATGTCCCCGGCAACAGTGTTCGACGCGCGCCGGCAAATCCACGAGATCAAGGTGAGCGAGCCGGTGGAGCGCTATATCGTCGCGCTTGTGCAGGCCACGCGCGAGCCCGCGCGTCTCGACGACGATCTGAAACGCTGGATCGAGGTGGGTGTGAGCCCGCGTGGTTCGATTGGTCTCGACAAGGTCGCGCGGGCGATGGCCTGGCTGCGCGGGCGCGACTACGTCACCCCCGAGGACGTGCAGGCGGTGGTGCACGACGTGTTCCGGCACCGGCTGATCCTCTCGTACGACGCCCACGCGGCGGGAGTCAGCGCAAACGCGGTCATCGACCGCCTGGTGCAGCGGGTGGCGGTGGCCTGAGGCCATCCGGCTCCGTTATGAAACCCGATACCGCCGCACTCGGCCGCTCGCCGGCCCAGCACAAGACGCTTCCGTCCAGCGCCACGCCCGGCGTCAATGTCGATGCGGCATCGCTGGCCGCGCTTGAGGCTGCTGCGCGGGACTTCCATTTCCTGTCGCGCCAGCCCGTGCACAGCCTGCTGTCGGGGCTCCACGGGTCACGCGTGCGGGGCCGTGGGCTGGCCTTCGAGGAATTGCGCCCCTACCTGCCCGGGGACGACGTTCGGACGATGGACTGGCGCGTGACGGCGCGAACTGGCAAACCGCACGTACGGGTCTATGCCGAGGAAAAGGAACGCCCGGCGCTGGTGGTGGTGGATCAGCGCATCAACATGTTCTTCGGCAGCCGCCGTGCGATGAAATCGGTGGCGGCGGCGGAAGTGGCCGCGCTGGCCACGTGGCGAATGGTGGCAGAGGGGGACCGCGTGGGCGGTGTCGTCTTCGGCGACAAGGAAGTGACCGCGCTGACACCGCAGCGCAGCCAGCACGGCGTGCTTCACCTGCTTGGCGAATTGGCACGCCACAATCAGGCGCTGCGCGCGGACGCCCCGGCCAGCCAGGGCGCCAGCCAGTTGAACGCGGCGTTGCAACACGCGCTGCAACTGGCCCGTCACGACTATCTGGTTATCGTCATCAGCGACTTCAGCGGCAACGATGCGCAGACCCGCGACCTGATGCTCGAACTGCGCCGTCGCAACGACATGTTGTCGGTGCTGGTCTATGACCCGTTCCTGCTGAACCTACCCGACTCCGGTCACCTCGTGGTCAGCGACGGCGAACTGCAGGTGGAACTCGGCTTTGGCCGGGAGACGCTCCGGAGTGCGATTCACCGCTTCGCGGACGATCACAATGCGGCGCTGGTCGAGTGGCACAACGGGATTGGCGTGCCGCTGCTCCCGGTATCGGCAGCTGAGGATACGGCGCTGCAACTGCGCCGGCTGCTGGGATACCCTGCCGATGCGTCGCCGCGGCGCGGCAGGGCATAGAACGCAGCTTCGGGCCGGATGTGCAGTCCAAGCACCCTCAATTGGCCGTTATGACGGCGAAGCTCAACTGGCGGCGACTCCTGCCGAAAAACAAGCCGCATCTGGGTCAACGTCTGGGTCAACGTCTGGGTCGATTCCGCTGAGCTAGCAGTTCTCGATCAGCGTGTGGGCGATAACCGCAAACTGCGGCTACACTCGGCTCCAGTTTCCGATGACAATGCCTGCATTCCGAACCCTACACCCCCACGCCCAGCACTCTCATGTACGTCCCTGCCCATTTCGAAGAATCGCGCCCTGAGGCTCTCCATGCGTTGATGACCGCGTATCCATTTGGCACGCTGGTCACGCATGGCAGGAACGGTCTGGATGCGAATCACATTCCCTTCCATCTCGATCCCTCGCAAGGGCCGAATGGGATGCTGAAGGCTCACGTTGCCCGCGCCAACCCGGTCTGGCAGGACGTGGCGGACGGTGATGAGGTACTGGTGATCTTCCGCGCCGCTGATGCGTATATCTCGCCGAACTGGTATCCGAGCAAGCACGAGGCCCACAAGCAGGTGCCCACGTGGAACTACATGGTCGTGCACGCGCACGGTCGCATCACGATTCGCGACGATGAACGCTTCGTGCGCGGCGTCGTGGCCCATCTGACGCGCACGCACGAGGCCACGCAACCGAGGCCGTGGAAGATGTCCGACGCCCCGTCGGATTTCGTCGACACGATGCTCAAGGCGATCGTCGGTATCGAGATCGAGATCACGCGACTGGAAGGCAAGTTGAAGCTGAGTCAGAACAAGGAAGTGCGCGACATCCGTGGCGCGGGCACGGCGCTGGCCGAGCAGGGCAGCACAACGCTCGGCGAAGCGATGCTGGCCCGCGCAGATGCCAAGGAGCGGGGCGAGACCCAGTAATTCCCGGGCCTTCCACCCTTTGCCTTCCGCCTCTCAGCGTCCCGTCGCGTACCGGGGCGCGGGAGTGTTGGTCGATAGCAGGCCCGCCATCGCCTGGCGCGCGCCTTCATACGCATTCCATTGCTCGATCGCGTGCAGCGGTGGAATCGTCACCAGCTCGCCACGATCGAAGCCTACCAGCGCCGCATCGACCATCGCTTCAGCCGGCATGACGATCGCCTTGTCGAGATGTTCGATCGGCAGGCCACCGGTTTCCCAGAAGTCCGTGGCGGTCGCCCCCGGCAGTACCGCCTGCACGCGCAGCCCCTTGGCCGCGAGTTCGTGATGCAGCGACTGGCTGAATGCCAGCACGAACGCCTTGCTGCCGCCGTACACCCCGTTCAGGATTTCGGGCGCGATGCCGACGATCGACGAAATATTGATGATCGCGCCACGGCCGCGCGCGACGAATCCTGGCACGGCGGCATAGGTCAGGCGCGTCAGCGCGGTGACGTTGAGGTCGATCATCCGGTTCATGGCATCGACATCGCTGTCGAGCAGTGGCGTGTGCGTGCCGACGCCTGCGTTGTTGACCAGCAGCGTGATGCTGGCGTCCTGCCGCAGCTTTTCCTCCACCCGTGCGAGCGATTGGCGGTCGTTGAGATCAGCCGGGAAGACTTCGACCACGCGCTGCGTATCGTCAGTGATGCGCCGGGCCAGGGTGTCGAGCTTGTCGCGATTGCGGGCGACGAGGATCAGGTCATAGCCGCGGCGTGCCAGACGGTCTGCGTAGATGGCGCCGATGCCCGAGGATGCGCCGGTAACCAGGGCCGTGCCGAGATGAGTTTGCGTCATGGTGTTCTCCTTGCGATGTCGTGCGATGGGGATTCGAAAATCGGGATGCGTTGAATCCATGCATTGCATCGTAAAGCGACTTGACCATGGCAGAAATGACGATTATGGTCATGTTTTAGGACATGGGTGCGACGAGGCCAATCATGCACAACATCGGCTTCCTGCTGACGGACGGTTTTCAGGTGATGGCGCTGGCGACGCAGAGCGTCTTCGAGTACGCGAATCTCGTGGCCGGCGAGCCTTTCTATCGCATCAGGAATTACTCGATCGACGGTGGTCCGGTCGTGTCTTCGCTGGGGATGACGGTAGAGACGCACGCGGCAAGCGCGCGCGTGGCCGTCGATACCTGGGTGCTGGCCGGCGTTGGCGACCCAGTCGCGCAGCCAACACCCGCACCGGTACTGGCGTTCGTGAGCAAGGCGGTGCCGCGCGCGCGCCGGACGGCGTCGATTTGCACGGGGGCGTTCATTCTGGCGGAAGCCGGTCTGCTCGATGGCCGACGCGCGACCACGCACTGGGCCTTCGCGCGCGACATGAAACGGCTCCATCCGGACATCAAGGTGGAGGACGATCGCATCTACATCGTCGATGGCGCGATCTGGACGTCGGCGGGCATGACGGCCGGCCTGGATCTGGCGCTTGCCATGGTCGAGAAGGATCTGGGCGCGGACATCGCGCGGTCGGTCGCCCACAAGCTGGTGATGCACCAGCGGCGCTCGGGTGGACAGTCACAGCACTCGGAGCTACTGGATATGGCGCCGAAATCCGACCGTATCCAGAGTGCGCTGGATTACGCGCGCAAGAACCTGAGCCAGGCACTGACGGTGGAGGAACTGGCGGAGACGGTGCATCTGAGCCCACGCCAGTTCAGCCGCGTGTTCACCGCGGAGACCGGGCAGTCGCCGGCCAAGGCGATCGAGAATCTGAGGCTGGAAGCGGCGCGGCTGATGATCGAACAGAGTCGCCACCCGTTGGAAGTCGTGGCGCGGGAGGCCGGCTTTCGAGACCGGCGCCATATGCGCGAGGCGTTCCTGCGGGGGTTCGGCGTGCCGCCGCAGGCGGTGCGGCGGGAGGCCCGTGAGTAGCAGGCGCTGGTGCCAGCGGCTCAGATGGCCGCGAGCGCCTCGATATCGAACAGTTCGATGCGCTTGCCATCCACGCGGATCAGGCCTTCGCGCTGGAAGCGGGAGAACGTGCGGCTGACCGTTTCGAGCTTGATGCCGAGGTAGCTGCCGATTTCCTCGCGGGTCATGCGCAGCGTGAAGTCGCGCGAAGCATAGCCGCGTTCCTGCAGGCGACACGACACGTTGATCAGGAATGCCGCTACACGCTGTTCCGAAGTCATGCCCGACAGCAGGATCATCTGCTTGGACTCGCGCAGGATCTCGCGGCTCAGCATCCGGTGGAAATGCTGTTGCACGCTCTTGACGTCGCGGCACAGTCCTTCGAGCGGTGAGAACGGCAGCACGCAGACGGCACTGTCTTCGAGCGCAATCGCGTCGCAGTCATACTCGCCTTCGCCAATCGCCCCAAGGCCGACCGTTTCTCCCGGCAGGAAGAAGCCGGTGACGTGCTCATGGCCGCCAGCGTGGGTGGCCACGGTCTTCAGCGATCCCGACCGGACGGTGTAGAGGTTCTGGAATTTGTCGCCGGAGCGGTACAGGTATTCGCCACGATGCACCATGCGCCAGTGGCTGACCACGGCTTCCAGTTGCGGAAGCTCCTCCGGTTCGAGAGACGAGGCGATGCAGAGGCGGCGCAGGCCGCAATCCATGCAGCGCGCCTGGAAATGCCGCGTCGTGCTCGGCGCGTGCGCATGTCCGGTGCATTCCCCATCCATTCCTGCTTCGACGGTTGCCCCCTCTACCACTTCATACATGATGCTCTCCCCTGGGGCCGTCAGGCGTTCACCGCCAAATCAAGGTTCTTTGATCTGAATAACTCCCCATCTGCGCGGAAGTATGCCTTGTGATCGGAAAGGCTGAAATCAGCGTCGGCTGATACCTGTGTCAGGGTCTGGAGTGCGCGTGTAAGGGTTACCTGACAGGTCGGGCATTACCTACGTGCAGCACAGGTGCTCCCGATAGCCGAGGCAAGGTAGTTCGCCTTCGATTGAGTCCTCCTTCAGACGGTTGATTGCCGCGACTTGTACCGACAATGTTTGGTTTCCTGGCCGTCATGTATTTGACTTGAGGCAAGCGCGGAGCATCTTTGGCGATTAAAGTGCACAAGACGGTATCCATTCTTGCCGCCCGATCGCCCCCTTGCCTGGAGCCCCCATGGATTTCAAGACCATTCTCGTCGATCTTGCCGCTGATCCGGCGCGCGATGCGCGTCTGGATGCCGCGCTGACGCTGGCGTCGCTGTTCACCGCCCGGGTCGTCGGACTGACCGCCACTGGCACCTTGCTGGATCCATTCCGGAGCGCCGGCGAGGAGACCGCGCGTTATCAGCAGATGCGCGCCGACATGCTGCGCAACCTGAAACAGGCCGATGCCGCTGCGCTCGATGCGGCAGTGGCGCGACGTGGGCGGGGCATCGAGATTTCACACGTGGTGGTCGAGCAGGAGGCGGGCTGGGCGCTGACCTCGCGCGGTGTCAGCAGCGATCTGATTCTGCCGGCGCCGCCGTCGCTGGCGCAAGATACGCCGGCGCTGATGGCCACTTCCGCCGAGTATGTGCTGCTGAACTCTGGCCGTCCGATTCTGGTGATGCCACCTGGCGGCAGCCTGGTGCCGGGCGGCACCGTCGTGGTGGCCTGGGACGGGCGGCGCGAAGCCGCGCGCGCTATGAGAGATGCGTTGCCGCTGCTGGCACTGGCATCGCGTGTGATCCTGCAGGTGGTGCTCAGCGGCGCGGGGCCGAACGAGCATGGCGCGGCCGAGGCCGTGCGCTGGCTGGCCGATCACGGCGTCAGCGCTTCGCTGCGTATCGACGAGGCCGCGTCGCCAGCTGACAGCCTGATGCGCGTGACGCGCAACGAGGCAGCCGATCTGCTGGTGACCGGCGGCTACGGCCACTCGCGGCTCGGCGAACTCGTGATGGGCGGAACCACGCGCACGCTGCTGCGCAACGCACCGGTGCCGCTGCTGATGTCGCATTGAAGCGCGTGATACGTACTGTTTTGCCATCGTTTCAAAGCCAGTGAACGGCTACGGCAATACTGACAACACCGCCACTGACGACGCCAACACCAACATCACAGACCATGCACATCCAGTTCCTTGGGGCAACGGACACCGTGACCGGTTCGCGCTTTCTGCTCGACACCGGAGAAGCGCGGGTGCTGATCGACTGCGGACTGTTTCAGGGCTACAAGGCCCTGCGGCTACGTAACTGGGATCGCTTTCCGATCAGCCCGGACAGTCTCGATGCCGTGGTGTTGACACATGCGCATATCGACCACAGCGGCTATCTGCCCCTGTTGGTGAAACGCGGTTACAAGGGGCGCGTGCACTGTACGACGGGAACGTCGGAGCTTTGCGGCCTGCTGCTGCCGGACAGCGCCCATCTGGCGGAAGAAGACGCCAACTATGCCAACCGCAAGGGGTATTCGCGTCATCAACCGGCGCTGCCGCTCTATACCGTGGCGGATGCCATGCATGCGCTGGAATATCTGAAGCCCGCGCCTTACAGCAAGCGGGTGACAATCGCACGCGGTGTGGAAGCGGAGTTTCATCGCGCGGGCCATATTCTTGGCTCGTCCAGCGTGACGATCCATGCCAAGGGCCGGCGCATCCTGTTCTCCGGCGACCTCGGCCCGCAGGACGACATGCTGATGCGGCCGCCGGAGCCGCCCACCGCGGCGGATTACCTCATCGTGGAATCGACTTACGGTGACCGCCTGCACCCGGAGGGCGATCCCATCGAACTGCTGGCCGATATCATCCGCAAGACCGTTGCCCGGGGCGGCAGCGTGATCATTCCCGTCTTTGCGGTTGGGCGCGCCCAGTTGCTGCTGTATTGCCTCTACCGCCTGCGCCAGCGACGGCGCTTTCCCGATGTGCCCATCTATCTGAACAGCCCGATGGCCATCGAAGCCACGCGGATTCTCAGCGAGCACACGGACGAACTGCGCCTCGACCCCGAAACGTGCGCGGCTGCTTGTTCGGTGGCGATTCCGACCCGGAGCATGGAGGAGTCGATCCGCATCAACCGGCTGGATCAGCCGAAGATCATCCTGGCCGGTAGCGGAATGCTGACGGGCGGGCGCGTGGTGCATCACCTTGAGTCGTTCGGGCAGGACCCGCGCAGCACTTTCCTGCTGGTGGGGTTCCAGGCGGCGGGAACGCGGGGGGCGGCGTTGGCGTCCGGCCAGCGCACATTGCGTATGCACGGGCGCGAAGTCGAGCTGCGTGCTTCAGTCGAACAGATCCGCCATTTCTCGGCACATGCCGATGCGGATGGGCTGATGGACTGGATGAGTGCCATCGGGACGCCGCCACGGCAGACGTTCATCGTCCACGGCGAGCCCGGTGCCGCCGATGCGCTACGCCAGCGCATCGAGCATTCGCTGCATTGGGATGTCACGATGCCCGAGTACCGGGGTATCTATAGGCTCGACTAAGCGCCCGACTAAGCGCTCGACTGAGCGCCCGAGCAAGGGGTGTCGGCGCGGCTAGTAGGAAAAGAGGGTGGGAATCGTGGCGTGGCGCAGCACGGTGTCCGTCACGCCACCCAGCAATTCCTCGCGCAGCAGTCCCCGGCCATATGCGCCACAAACCAGCAGGTCGGCCCGGCGCTGGCCGGCGATGGCAAGCAGTGACTCGCCAATATCGGCCGATCGTTCCAGCACCATCTCGACCATGCCCGCGTGCACGCCATGCCGAGCCAGCCAGTTTGCCGCGTAGGCGGGCGGGGAGAGCTCGGCCTTGCGGCGCGCGTGCGGAGGAATGCAGGACACCACGTCGACCTGGGTGGCGCGCTTGAGCAACGGCAGCGCGTCATGCAGCGCACGCGCGGATTCGCGGGTACCGTTCCAGGCCACCACGATCGAGCTATAGGGGAAGGTGGAGGCGTCCGGCAGCGGCCCTTGAGGAATGACCAGCACCGGGCGGCCACTCGAAAGAATGGCCGTCTCGACGAAGTGCCGGGCTACCTCGCCGTCGGTGTTCAATCGGTCCGGCTGGCCGACGATCAGCAGGTCGGCCAGCCGGCCTTCGCACTGGATGGCGTCGGTGGGTGCGCCCTCGCCGACGCGCCAGTCGACGGCAAACGTCGCGGCTTCGGTGGCGATATCGAAGGCTTCCCGGGCGGCTTCACATGCGGCGCCAAGATCCGGCTCGTAGGCCTGGCGCTCGCGGCGGCCGTCCGCAGTGCGGTAGACCCACGCTGGCTCGTCCGCGCTTAGCGAGAGCAGGCCGATCAGCGTGGCGTTAAACGATCCGGCCAGCGCCACGGCATGACAGAGCCGGGCCTCCACTGATTGCGAGGCATCGACGTGGACCATGATCGCCGAGATGTCCATGTGGTCTCCTGAAAAAGCAAGGCGCTTCGGCGCCATTTGGGTCTCAAATGTATGCGTGATGTGCCGCGTATGGTTGCGACAGATCAAGAGCGCCTGATTCGGTGGGCTCGGGTCGTCTTGCGATACATCAACCATGGAGCCTTGGCACGTCCTATGCTGGGTCAGTGAGGGCACGTGGCCCGGACTGAGGAGACCGATATGTATGAACGCATCCTGGTTGCCGTGGATGGCAGCCCGTCTTCCGACCTGGCCATTGCGCAGGCAGCCGGGCTGGCCAAGGGCATGGGCGCGGAGGTGAAGGTCCTGTTCGTGGTGGACGAGGGCGAAGTGTTCCTTGAGGCAGGTTTCGTCAATCCGCAGGACATCCTGAATGGGCTGACGGACTTCGGCAAGAAGGCCCTGGCTGCCGCCGCTCGCCGTCTCCAGGACGCTGGCGTGCGGTTTCAAACCGAACTGGCAGAGAAGTCGGCGGTACCCGGTGACATCGCCGGCGCGATCGTCGGCTATGCCGACCGCTGGCCAGCCGATGTGATCGTGATGGGTACGCGCGGCCGACGCGGTGTGCGCCGCATGATCATGGGTAGCGTCTCTGAAGGTGTGGTGGCCAAGACCAGCAAGCCGGTGCTGCTGATTCGCGGCGAGGCGGCCTGAACGACGGGGCTGTGGCTGGGGGCCACGACGCTATAGCTTGTCTTCGTCGCCGAACAGCCTCGCCTCGATCGCATAGCGGACCAGCGCGGCGTCGCTGCGAAGCTGGAGTTTTTCCATCAGGCGCATCTTGTAGGTGCTGACCGTCTTGGCGCTGACGCACAGCGCGGCAGCGATCTGCGTGAGCGACTCGCCGTCGACGATGCGCCGGAAGACCTCGAGTTCACGATCCGACAGGCCCTCGTGCGGCGCATCGGGCTTTTCCTGCAGGCCCAGCGCCAGCTTTTCGGCCATGGCGGGGCTGACGTAGGTGCCGCCCGCGGCCACCTTCCTCAGCGCCTCCACCAGTTCTGTCGCCGCGCTTTCCTTGGTCAGGTAGCCAGCCGCGCCGGCACGGAAGGCGCGGACCACATACTGTTCCTCCGCGTGCATCGTCAGCACGAGGATTCGTAGTGCCGGATGATCGGTCCGCAGCTGCCGGATCAGTTCCAGCCCGTTCCGGCCGGGCATCGACAGGTCCAGCAGGATGACATGCGGCGACAGCTCGCGCACGAGTTGTGGCACCTCGGTACCGCGGGCTGCTTCGCCAACCACCTCGAAGTCGCTGGTGCGTTCGAGGATATGGCGCAATCCGTTGCGCACCACAGTGTGATCGTCTGCAATGATCACGCGAATCATGCCTGGGTCTCCTTGCAATCCGGATGACCCGGAAACGTGACGACGAGTTCGAAGCCCTCGCCGGGCGAATGTTCGATGGACACCGTGCCACCCAGCAGGCGTGCCCGTTCCCGGATGCCAAGCAGGCCGAACGAGCGTCGCGCGCCGTCCTTCGGCTGGCCGTTCCAGCCGCGCCCGTCATCGTGCACGCGCAGCACGTACTGGTCGTGATCGTGGTTCTGGTTCGGGTTCTGGTGCGTCAGCGTTACCCAGGCCTCGCTGGCGTCCGCATGATGCACGACGTTGTTGAGCGCCTCCTGGACGATCCGGAACACAGCGGTGGCGGCTTGTTCGGTGACGTCGATCTCCTCGGGGGTCCGCGTGCTCACCGGAATCGCGTAGCGCCGGCTGAAATCCTTGGCCAGCCAGTCCAGCGCGGCAGCGAGGCCCAGTTCATCGAGCAACGCGGGCCGCAGATCGGATGAAATCCTGCGCACGGCGGCGATGGTTTCGTCGATGACAGTGTGCATGGCGCTGACCTGTCCGAGCGCACGCACAGCGCCGCAGTCGGTACGCAAGTCGGTCTCCAGCATCACCAGATCCATTTTCAGCGCGCTCAGGCGCTGGCCCAGATCGTCGTGAAGCTCGCGCGCGACGCGTCGCTTTTCGTCCTCGCGCGCTGCCAGGATGCTGTCCGACAGCGCCTGGAGTTCCTCGCGGGACCGCTGCAGCGCAGTCTCGGCACGCACGCGAGCGGTGACGTCGCGCAGCATGACCGTAAAAAGCTTGTGTCCGGCACCATCGGAGGTCTGCGAGATCGACGCTTCGATCGGGAATTCGGTTCCGTCCTGACGCAGGGCGTGCAGCGTGAGCTGGCGCCCCATCTGCCGGTCGGAAACACCGGTCACGCCAAAACGCGTGACGTGCGCCGCATGGGCAGTGCGGAAACGGGCAGGGATGAAATCGCCAAGGGGGCGGCCCATGGCCTGTTCCGCCGGCAAGCCAAACAGCTTTTCCGCCATCGGGTTGAACAGCACCACGCGCTGTTCTTCGTCCACCGAGATGATGGCTTCCATCGACGAGCGGATGATTCCCGCCAGCCGTGCTTCGTTTTCGGCGATTCGCCGGTCGCCATTGTCATCGGTGCCCGTCACGGCTTCCGGCCCCATTCCCAACTCCTGTCCTGGATTCGTGGTCGGTGGCGGGCGACTTGCTGCTCCAGCCAGAATCTGTATTCGTAATTATGCGATGAAACATGGGGGTGGCGCCACGCGTGTGCCCAATATCCATCGAGCAAGCGCTATACCGGTTTCGTGCCCGGAGTACAAGCAATCTGGGCTCCGGCAGCGTCAAGCGTGCGTCATGGGTGAATCAGGAGGATGCGAATGCAGCAGGAACGCAGTTTCGGACTCAGTAGAGATCGTTGTTACCAAATCGGGGTGGCGATTGATTATTGACGCCTTGGTATTTCATTTTCTTATTTCGGTCTATTAATACGATATCGGGCGATTTTTATCGTGGGAGATATTGTCGCCAATACCCCCTCAAGGTGATCACGCTATACCGCAGGGCCGACATTCATCACTTGGTGCAGGCGGAAGGCTGGACAGTGGAAGACGATAGCGTTGCGGCGCCTCCGACGCAGATCACCAGCCATGGGTTTGCTTCCATGATCAAGCTATTGCGATAAGAAAAGTTATCGCAATGGCATGGGTAAATGTTAAGATTCCGCCATGACGAATCGCCCGACCGCCACGCACATGGACTTTCCCGACGCCGCTGCCCTGGCCGCCCTGCGAGCCTGGCATGCGGGACTTTCCACGCGTGACGCGGTCTCTCGGTATCTGGACGATGCGCGGGCCACGGGCCAGTCCTCGCGCGGGATGGTGAGCAAGATTCGCCGGCAGCTTGCCGCCTATGCGCGCTACCGGCTGCGTGAAGATCTTGCGCAATTGTTCGAATTCCCGGCCGCCGAACGGGCGGCGAAGGGTAGGGAAGCAGACCACGCAATCGAAACACTCCGTGGCTTGCCGCCTCCAGCACCGGCGATTTCCGACGATATCGGCCTGTGGCTGGCACCGACTGCCGTGGAGGCCCTGCGCGCTTGCGACATTCACACGCTGGCTGACCTCACTGTGCGAATCCCCCGCCGGCGCCAGTGGTGGCGCGGCATTTCCGGGCTGGGAGTGGCGGGCGCCAGGCGAATCGAGGCGTTCTTCGCCGGCCATCCGCAACTCACGGCTCGCGCGCGGGCGCTAATCGAAGCCGAGCCGCGCGGCGTGATCGTGCCCTGGGAGAAGATGGGGCGACTGCCGCATGAGGTGGACGGCTCGCTCGGCCAGTTCCGCGCGCCGCGCGAGACCTCCACGCTGAACGCGGACAACGACTACGCGGCTGTGCAAGCGTGGCTGGGGTTGCACGAATCGCCGTCTACGCTGCGCGCCTATCGCAAGGAAGCCGAGAGGCTGATCCTCTGGGCGATCATCGAGCGCGGGCGGCCGCTGTCGTCGCTGACCACCGAGGACGCCACGGCCTACCGGAACTTCCTGCGCCAACCCGCGCCGCGCGAACGCTGGGTAGGGCCCGCCCGGCCGCGTGGCGCCACGGATTGGAAGCCGTTTGCTGACGGGCTTTCGCCACGCTCGGCAGCCTACAGCCTGCAGGTGCTTGGGGCGCTGTTTCGCTGGCTGGTGCAGCAACGCTACGTGCTGGCCAACCCGTTCGCCGGCATCAAGGTGCGGGGCGGCGCCAAGACGGCCGCGCTCGATGTATCGCACGCGTTCTCCGAAGGGGAATGGCTGCTGACGCGCAGCATCGCGGATGGCCTGGAGTGGTCATACGGTTGGGAAGCCTCCGCCGCGCAACGGCTGCGCTTTATCCTCGATTTCACATACGCGACCGGGCTGCGGGCGAGCGAACTGGTCGGCGCCACGCTGCGCAATGTCGAAACCGACGTGCACGGCGATCACTGGTTGCGGCTGGTGGGCAAGGGCGCGAAGGCGGGCAGGGTGGCGCTGCCGACGATGGCCCGCAACGCGCTTGACCGCTATCTGGTTGAGCGGGGCTTGCCGGTGACACGCGCCCTCTGGGACCCGACGACGCCGATCGTCGGCAATCTAGGTTCCGACGAAGCCGGCGGCATCACCGGCGCGCGATTGTGGATGGTGATCAAGCGCTTCTTCGGCACCGCCGCCGACCAGCTCGAAGCCGAACGCCCGGCCACCGCCGAAAAGCTGCGCCGCGCCAGCCCACACTGGCTGCGCCATACGCACGCCACCCATGCGCTGGCGCGCGGCGCGGAACTGACCACGGTGCGAGACAACCTGCGCCATGCGTCGGTCTCGACCACGTCACTGTATCTACATGGCGACGATGTGAAGCGTGCCAGGCAGATGGACGACGCGTTCCAGTGACGGCTAACAGACACGTGCCGGCCATGTGACGGATGGCTCGAACGCGGACAGCGGTATTCCCAAGCCTGGCCCCCGGGGCATCGCCCAGATTGCATCAGATTGCGTCAACGCAAACGGCGGGCTGCTTCGGTGCTCTAGCCTGACGGATCATTCCGCCTGCTTGTCGAGCCTCCTCATGTCGCATTCCGAGATTCCCTGCGCGGCCACTGCGCTGCGCGACCGGCTGTTTGTCAGCGGTACCGATCTGTTCGCGCTGGGCCACTACCCAGGCAATCCCGTTTACCCCGGCGCGTTGATGCTCGATCGCATGTTGATCATGGCCGCGGCGCTGGCCGGTCAGGCGTTCGGCCAGGAGGCCTGGGCGCGGCGCGTGAAACGGGTTCAGTACCTCGGCGTGGTCGTGCCCGGAGATGTCGTCGAACTTGATGTGTCCATCGTCGAGCGCGACGGCGATCAGATTACGTGTCTTGCCGTGGCGCACGTTCAGGGCAATGCGCGTGTGCAAGCCACGATCGTGTGCGTGCCGAACGCGGAGCCGGTTTCGGCGCCGCTCGAATGTGACGTTGCCAGCGAGGCACCGGCGCTGACGCATCCCGACATCGCCCGCCTGCTGCCGCATCGCTACCCATTCCTGCTGCTGGACACCGTGCGCAGCTTCACTCCGCGTGAGCACATCCTGGCCACGAAGGTCATCAACCGTGAATCCCCGATTCTGGGGGCGCACCCGCCCGCCGCATATCCGGCCTCACTGGCGATCGAGTCGTTCGGCCAGGCCGGCGTCACGCTGTTTTGCCTGAGCCAGGACAACGCCTCGCCGGCGCAGGTGCTGGTCGGGCTGATGCGCGACGTTACCGTGCATCGGACCATTCCCTACGACACGGTACTGACGCTGGATGTCCGCATCGACCGCCTGCGCTCCAATGCCGTGATTTTTGGTGGTGACATCCGGATCGGCGAGGAGTCCGTCATCCACGTAGGCAGTCTCGTGGTCATGATCGGACCGGAGCAGCCCTTGGCGGGCGCGTAGTCAGCGCTCAGCGCGGTGCCCAGCCGCCCGGCTCAGGTGTCGCGCCGACCGCTCCCGTGGCCAGGGCCAGCGCGGCTGCCGCCGATAGCGCGCCACTGTAAGCGTCGGCCGATGCATTCCGCGCCAGCAGTAGCTGGTTCTGGGCCAGGTTGGCATCCGTGACCGTGCCGACGCCCTTGCGGTAGGCCGCGAACGCGGCGTCGTACGTGATCTGGGCGGCGTCGGCCAGGGCCTTGGCGGCTTCGTATGCCGCAAGGCTGGTTTCGAGCGCGCTCTGACTGACCACGACTTGTCGCACCGATTCTTCCTTGGCCCGCGTGAGTTTGGTCGACGCGCTGTCGGCGTCGTTGCGCGCTTGCGTCAGCACCGCCGATCGCAGCCCGCCGTCGTAGATCGGCACGGTAATGCCGAGGAACACGCTGGCGCCATAGCGGTAGCCATTCAGGTTCACGGTTGGCGCCTGCTGGGCCACCGAAGGGATCGCCGTAATCGAAGACCCGCCCGACGCATACGACGTGAACGCCGACATGAACACCTTGGGCAGGAATTCGGCTTCGGCCGCCTTGACCTTGGCCTGGCTGGCCCGCTCGATTGCGTAGGCGCCCAGCACGTCGGGTCGCCGCGCGATGGCTGATTCCACGATCTGCTCGACGGAGCTTTGCAGCGCCGGCGACAGCGGACGGACTGGCATCTCGGCGATACGCGGCTTCGACAATGGCGAGATGCCGATCGCGGTGACCAGCGCCAGGTAGGCATCGGTCTCCGCGCCCCGCGCCTGCACCATCGCCAGGTTGGTCTGCGCGCGATTCTGTGTGGCCTGGGCAACTTCCACAACGGTGCCGATACCGCGCTGAAAGCGGGACTTGGCGGCTGCCAGCACGGCGTCCGCGTTTTCCATGGCCTGCTGCACGGTGCCCGCGCGGGTGCGCGCTGCCTGATAGCGGTAGAACGCCACGCTGACGTCGTGGATGATGCGCTGGTGGGCGGCCGTGAACGCGATATTTGCCGCGAGCGAAGTCTGTTCGGCGGCTTCGACAATGCCCGCGCGCTCGCCGAAATCGAACAGCAGCCATTGCAGCGACAGCACGCCCACGCCGCCGTGGCCCGACGAATTCGTGCCGACTGATCCGAGCGCGCCCGATACCGAACCGTGCCCGTTCTGGTAGCCGCCCAGCGCGGAAGCGGAGATCTGCGGCAGATAGCTACTCTTCGCGATCCCCGCAGCCAGCGCGGCGTTGCGTGCATCGTTCCAGGCCACGCGTGTGATCGGATTCGCCGATTCGGCCATGTCGATCAGCTCGGGCAACGTGTAGGGATGCGCCGGATCGAGTGCCGCTGGCGGTGTGATCGACGCCAGCGCCGAATTGGCTGGCAGCCGGTAGTCGGCCGGCTTGCCGGTGTTGGCCGTTGCGGAGGGCTTGCCCGGCACGAGTTCTCCGGATGCCGTGGTCGTAGGCTGCCACGGACGATCGGGCTGCTCCGGCGCAAGGTCGAGCGACGCCGTCGCGCAACCGGCAAGGCTGGCGCCGAGCAGCATCAGCGGGAAAATCGGTAATCCTGTTCTAGGCATGCAACGGTGATCCGGTGGCGGCGGCCGGCGGATCGTCCTGGCGCGGAGCGGCGAGATGCCGGTCAACCAGGGCGAGCAGCGCGTCGCGCGGGGAATGCTGCGGAGAAAGCGGGGCCGCGCTTGTTACGGGCGCGTGGCCATCCATGCGAACGGCCTGCAGACGTCGATCGACCTCCGGATCGCCCGGAAATCGCTCCGCCAGCAGAAAAAGCGGACCGGCTACGGCGTCCAGCGTTGCCAGATGGCGCTGGCGGGCCTCGATCCAGTCAGTGCCGGGGCCGACCAATGCCGGCTCATATCTGGCCAGGATCAGGTCCTGCGTGATGGCGCCATGCAGCGCCAACGCGGCGGCGGCGTTTTGCCGCTGTGCTTCGCGCCGCGGCGTGGCAATTAGTTGCCGCCATTGCCGCACCATGTCATGGAGCGCGGCTTCGATCCGCCCTGAAATGCTGACCGGCCAGATGCGCGTGAAGACCAGGAATGTCACCAGATTGCCGATCACGATGCCGATGGTCCGGTCCCGCGCAATCGTCAGGTCGTAGCCGGGTCCGGCTCCCTGAATCACGCAGAGGTAGAACGCGAACGCGATCTGGAAGCCCGCATAGGAGATACGGGGCGACCCCTGCGCGACCCAGGCGGCCACCCATGTGCCCGCGAAGACCAGCATCAGGAGCCCACCGACGGAATCGATCGACGGTACGACATAGACCAGCGCGGCAGTGCCGATCAGCGCGCCGATCAGGCAGCCAGCCAGCCGCAGCGAGAGCTTTTCGACCGTTTCGGCCGCGGTCGACAGCGATACCAGGTAGACCGTGATGAAGCAGGTATGGATGCCGGGCCAGTTCAGTTGCTGGTAGAGCACGTAGCAGAACATTGCCGCGCCGGTGGTCTTGAGCGCGTAGCGGATGTGCTCGGGATTCGTGAAGGCATCCGCGCTGAGGAATCCGCCTTTTTTCTCTTCCGTTGCGTTGGGGGCCTCGGCGAGGGCCGCGTTGGCCTGTGCGCTCGGTGCATCCGCATCGGTGAAGCCGACGATGGCGTCACGCAGTTCCACGGCGATGGCCTGCTGCACTGGCGCGAGCGATTCGAGCGCGGGAAGCGCCAGCGTGATTTCCACCGGGTAGCCGCCCGCCTGGAGCATCGCCGCCATCTGATCGAGCGTGTCCGCAATCGGGGTGCGGAAGGCGGCCGGCAAGCGGGCGTTCGGCTGCCGGAGCGCCATGTCGGCGGCGATCAGAATGGCCGTGGTCGACGCGGCGGCCCGTCGCAGCGCCGCAAGGTCTTCGGCGCGGGACAGCCCCTCGATCTTCGCCAGCTTCAGCCACATGCCGACGGGTTGCGTGCCGTCGCGCAGCAGCGGGACGAGCATGGCCGGGGCGGCGTCCTCCTGTCGCAGGCTGGCAGCAGCCATGCGCAGGCAATGGGCGAGCCGGTCGCCCGCCAACCGGCGTGGCGAAGGTCCCATCACGAGATTGACCGCTACATTCACGCCAATCGGAATCGCTACCATCAGCCACGCGTAGAGCAGGGCGCGCGTGGCGGCCTCTCCGCCCGGGACCAGTCCGAGTTCATCGAGCCCGAAGCCGATGATCATTGCCACGATGGCGCCGATCGGCCGAAGCTTGCTGGCCGACGTGAGAAACAGCAGCGCGGCCGACAGGACGGCCATGAAGGCCAGCCGCCGCAGCGAATCGTCGACACTGAAGTTGGCCAGCACGATCACCAGGCCAATGATCAGGCTGACCAGCACCAACGCTGCCACACTCATCACGATGCTGACGGTGCGATCTTCCCGGTTGATGAAGAAGATGACGTAGGCAGAGATAGCGGCTTCCGGCGTGCCGTAGATGGCGGTGACGAGCACCGTCAGCACGCTCGCCACGGTGATACGGGTGGTGGCGGCCGCCCGGCCGGGCGTCGGCGCGAGCAGGGCGCCGATGTCGCCCAGGCCGAGGCGCAGCTTGTCAGCGGCAGGCTGCGCCATGCCGGATCTCGACGTTTGCGCTGGCGCCGGCGCGGGCCAGCGTCTCGGGCGGATCTTCGAGCCGGATGCGAACCGGGAAACGCTTGGCGACGCGTACCCAGTTCACCGAGGCCTGCACGTAGGGCAGCGAGCGCGGCAGGTTGAGCCGTTCCGTATCGGTGATGCCCGCGCCGATGCCGGTCACGGTGCCGCGTATCGCCTTGCGCCGGTCGATCATCGAGTAGACCGTGGCGCAGTCGCCGATATGAATATCGGCTAGCGATGTCTCCCGGAAGTTCGCCACGGCAAACCATTCGCCGGTATGAACGAGCAGGAACAGCGACTGGTTTGGAATCACGACTTCACCGGCCAGCACGGAGAGCCCGGTGACGCGGCCTTCCTGCGGGGCATGGACTACGGTGTCCTGCAACGCGCGCTGGGCGATTGCGAGCGCGGCTTCCCGGGCGTGGACCGCGGCGATGGCGTCGTCGTCGTTGCCGATGGCTTGCGTGGATGCCGAGTGCTGGACGTTCGCCTGCTTGAGCGAGACCGCCGCGTCATGCTGCGCCACCTGGGCCTGGTCGAGCTGCTGCTTTGGCACGTAGCCATCGGCGGCCAGCGGGCGCAGGCGTTCCACCGTGCGTGCCGTCAAGGCGTAGTTTTGCGCCGCGCGCGTGGTCTGCTCGGAGGCGATCGACGCGGCCGCGCGTTCGCTGACGATCGTGCGCCGCCGCGTGCCGAGGCCCGCCTGCGCGAGTTCGAGGTCTGCCCGCGCCTGGTCCACCGCCAGCTTGTAAGGCACAGGGTCGATTTCGAATAGCACGTCGCCCTTGGCTACGTGCTGGTTCTCGGTGACGGCGATGCGGGCGATGCGTCCGCCTACCGGCGAGGCCACATGAACGACATCGGCGTCGAGCGTGGCATCGTCCGACGACGGATGGTGCACGGTGCGCTCATAGGCATAGACGGAAAGCAACACGGCCACCAGCACGATGGCCAGGGTAATGACCCGGCCGCGCAGCGGCCCCTTTTGAACGCCGGCCATTTTCATAGGAGATGCCCCGTACCGATCAGCCAGACGATCTCGGCGATGATCAGGCCAATTGCTGTATTGACAATTAATTGGGAACGAACAGTTTCCGCCCAACCGGTTTTCACGAACACGCGGTACGAAACCACGGCGCCGAAAATACCGATGACGGCGCTTAACAGCCACAATGGAAAATAAGCGCCAAACAGGCCGACCGAAGGCGCTCCGGCGCATCCTTCAAGTAGACAAGTCAACGTGCCGATAATGGCCATGCGAGCCCGAAGCCCAAGCCGGGCAACGGTTTTCGGGGAAAAAGCACCGGGCATCCGCATCACTCGGGAAGCCGATGGGCTGATGTATCAGCAAATTCAGGAAACTGGCGAGCGGAATACCGGGGACCGGTTGTAGACGTGGACAGTTCAGAGGTCATGGATAGCGTCGCTCACATGCATGAAACCGAGACAAAATCGGCTCAGGCAATATAACAGCGCACATTGACGCTTGTCCAAAGGTGATTGATTGGTAATTCGAACAGGGCACTCGAACGCTTGCAACAGATACGGCGGTAGAGTAAGGGCCAACAGGCACGACCAGGGAAGACAGGGAAGAATCAAGGGCAGACTGCAATGCGAAGGGAAATTCTGGCAAATGAGATCGAGCTGGGACAGCCACTGAAGTCGGCGTTGGTCGATGAACTGGGCTTTCCCGTGGCGGATGAGGGAACCGTCTTCCAGACCGGGGACGAAGTTGCGCTCGTGCTGCAGGCGGGACGTTGTTTCTGGGCGGACGACATGGCGCCGCTCAGGCCGGACGAGCCATCGCCCCCATGGGCCGGCGGTTACGGGCTGCTGGTCGGCACGCTGCTGCACGTCAAGCGACCGGGCGATCTGGAACGCGCCTGGGTGAGCCGCTTGATCGGTTTCAACGATGACGCCGTGTTCGTGGCGTGGCCCGGCCTGGCCGGCATGTCTGCGGAGCCCTGCGACGGCGATCTGGTGCTGGTCCGCGGTTTCACGGGCACCAGCATCCACAGCTTTTCGGCACGTGTCCGGGCGACTTCGCGCACGCCGTTCCCTTATTGGATGCTGACGGACATCAGCCATGTCGATGCCCGTGAAATGCGTGGCAGCATCCGTGTGCCGGTCCGGCTGGCGGGACGAATGTCCCGTGTGGACGGGGCCGAAGCCCCTCAGACCGTGCTGATCACGGACCTGAGTACCGGCGGCGTGTCGGTTTCCACGGCCAACGACGCGCTGACCGCGCCGGGCTTGCAGGTGCGGCTGGCGTTCACGCTCCGCACCGGGGGGATCAAGTCGACCTTCTCGTTGGAGGGCTGGACGCGGCAGGACCCGAATGCTGGCGCCGCCGCACCGTACCATAGCGTCGGCGTGGCGTTTGACGGCTATGGCGAACGCGAGGCGCTGCTGCTGCGCTCCTTCGTCCACGAACAGTTGCTGGAAAGCGCGACCATGCGTCCGGCAAAGCTGGCGAAGGACTAGCCGCCGACGGGGCGGCCGGTGGCGGCCGGTCGGGGCTCAGGCAGTCAGGCCGTCAGGCTGTCAGGTACGCCTGCGCCAGCCGTACCCAGCAGGCGGCGCCAAGCGGCAGCACCTGATCGTTGAAGTCGTAGCCGGGGTTATGCACCATGCAGCCGCCGAATTCGCCTTCGCCGTTGCCGAGGATCAGGTAGCAGCCCGGGACTTCATTGAGCATCCAGGCGAAATCCTCGCTGCCGTTGAGTCCCTTCGGGGCTTGCGTGACGACGTTCTCCGCCCCCACGAGATCGGTGCAGATCCGCTGCGCCAGTCGGGTTTCGGCTTCGGTATTGACCATGGGCGGGGTGAGCTGGCGGTAGTCGATGTGTGCCTCGACGCCGTGGGCCTGCGCGGTCAGGCTGACAATCTCGCGGATGCGCTGCTCCACCATCGCCCGGGTTTCCGCGCGCGCCGCGCGCACGTTGACGCCCAGAGTTACCGATTCGGGGATCACGTTGTGGGTGGCGCCGCCACGAATGAAACCGATCGACACGACGGCAGTGTCGTCTGGCGCCACATTGCGGGCTACCACGGTTTGCAGTGCCGTCACGATCGCTGCGGATGCTGCAATCGGATCACGCGCGCGGTGCGGCATCGCCCCATGCCCGCCCACGCCCTTGATGGTGATGTCGGCCACGTCGGAAGACAGGCTGACCGGCCCCGGCAACACACGGAAACTGCCCGCCGGCACGCCCGGCATATTGTGGAGCGCAAAAACCGCGTCGCAGGGGAAGCGCTCGAAGAGCCCGTCTTCGATCATCGCGCGCGCGCCGCAGAGGTTCTCTTCGTCAGGCTGGAAAATCAGGTTGAGTGTGCCGTCGAAGCTGCGGCTGTCGGCCAGCGCTTTCGCCGCAGCCAGCAGGATCGCGGTATGCCCGTCGTGTCCGCAGGCGTGCATCTTGCCGTGGTTGCGGCTGGCATAGGGCAGGCCGGTGGCTTCGACAATGGGCAGCGCGTCCATGTCGGCGCGAATGCCCAGCCGGCGCGCGCCGTTGCCCAGTTTCAACTGGCCTACCACCCCGCTCTTGCCGATACCCGTGTGGACGTCATAGCCCCAGCTCTGCAGCAGGTGCGTCACCAGCGTACTGGTGGCGCCGACTTCGAAGCCGAGTTCGGGTTGGGCGTGAATCTGACGACGGATGTTGACGAAGGTCTCGGCGTCGATGTCGACCGGAGGCAGCAGATGGGGCAGCAGTTGAAAGGGCTGGAGCGTGGGTGCTTTGGTCATGTCAGGGTTCCTTGCGGGGAAAGGGGCTAGCGGGTGCTGGCGGATGCTGGCAGGTCAGTGGGTTTCGCGCACTTCGCGCAGGGTCAGCACGGTCAGCAGTGTCACGGCGCTGCAGGCCATCATGTAGAACGCCGGGGACAGCGGATTGCCGGTGCGGGCCAGCAGCCAGGTGACGACGAACTGGCACGAGCCGCCGAACACCGTGACGCCGATGGCGTAGATCACCGACAGGCCGCTGGCCCGTACCTTGATCGGCAGCATCTCCATCATCATGAGCAGCAGTGGCGTCGTTCCCAGATACAGGCTCGCGGTCAGCAGCGCGGAGAGCGACAGCACCAGCGGCACGCTGGGGTAGTGCGTCATCAGCCAGAAGGCCGGATAGAGGGCCACCACGGTGAACAGGATGGCGGCGACCACCAGCGGCTTGCGGCGCTGGAGGCGGTCGGCCAGCCAGCCGGAGCAGAGCGACGCGGCAAAGCTGGTCAGACCCGTGACGCACCCTGCCAGTAGCGATAGCGAGGCCGGGAGGTGCAGTTCCCGGATCATGTAGGTCGGCATGAAATAGATCACCAGATACGTGCCGACGGTGCCGCCGATGATGGTGAGGACGCCTTTGGCCACCAGGGTGCCGTGCTCGCGGAACAGCGTGCCGAGCGGGCTTGGCGCATGGGTCTCGGCCGTGTGCGTTTCGTCCAGATGCGATCGGATGTAAAAGCCAACAGGCGCAATCAGCAAGCCCAGGAAGAATGGCACGCGCCATCCCCAGCTCTGCAGCGCTTCTGGCGACAGGCTGCCGTACAGCACCGCCGCTGTCAGCGCGCCGCACAGGGCGGCGATGCCCTGGCTGCCAAGCTGCCAGCTCACACGAAATCCACGCCCGCGGATACCGCCAGCCTCCATCAGCATGGCGGTGGAGGCACCGATCTCGCCGCCCAGCGAGAAGCCCTGGAGCAGACGCCCCGCCAGAATGATCAGCGGGCCAAGCAGGCCCGCCGTGGCGTACGTCGGGGCCACCGCCAGACAAAGCGTTCCAACCACCATCAGGCCGATGGTCAGCGTCATGGCAGCCTTGCGCCCGTGGCGGTCGGCATAGTTGCCGATCACGAAGCCGCCCAGCGGCCGCATCACAAAGCCGATACCGAACGTTGCCACGGCCAGCAGCAGCGAACCGTAGGCGCTCTCGGAGGGGAAGAACAGCTTGCCGATCATGAGCGCGAAGAAGCTGTAGACGGTGAAGTCATACATTTCCAGCGCGTTGCCGATGGAGCAGGCGGCGATCAGCCGGGCCTGGCTGGTTCGTCGTGGCTCGGCAGCAGCCGGTGCGGGGGAAAGAGCCGGCTGCAGGGTGACGTCATTCATCGGTGGTCTCCGAGGGTGGGGGACGGGCTTCTGTGCAGGAACCCTTGGCGATGAAGTATTCGGGGAAGTCGCGAACCTACAAAATCGCAAATATTCATCCCGATAACCAAATAGAATCACCGTCATAACCAGTGTTCACCGGCTATCGGGGAAAGCCCGGAAGTGCTGGCGCGAGCGACCGGACGCATGGTGCACCGCACAGGCGCGCGAAGCACCTGATGCGCACCTGATGCGGGCATGGTCCGGTCGGGACGCCGCAGCGGGCGCGGAGAAGAGGGGAGACCAGGCGAACGTGAAGCTACATCAACTGCGCATTCTGCTGGCCGTGGCGCAGCACGGCAGCATCCACGAGGCGTCACGCGGGCTGCATATTTCGCAGCCCGCGCTATCCAAGGCCATCGCTGAACTGGAGCGAGAGCTTGGCGTCACGCTGCTGTCCCGCTCCGTGCGCGGCGTGAGCCTGACCGCGTACGGGATGGCGCTGGTCAAGCGCGCGACCGTGGTCGAACAGGAACTGCGTCACGCGCTGGAAGACATCGAATCCATACGCGGCCATGCGGAAGCCGAACTCAATATCGGGTTTACCGCCGTGGCCTCCAGTGGCCCGCTGCCCGATGCCATGGCGGCGTTGCGCAAGCGCTTTCCCAATGTCGCCTTGCGTGGCTTCGAGCAGCGCCCGCAGCAGATTCAGGAGGGGCTGCGGGAGGGGCGGCTTGATCTCGGGCTGATCTCCACCAATAGCGGGCCGGGAGCGGGCGGACTCCAGTGGGAGTCCTTGTTCTCGGTGCCGATGCGTCTGGCCGTGCGGCCGGGCCATCCACTACGGCGTGTCCGCCGGCTGCGTCCGCTGCTGGATGCCGACTGGCTGGTGCTGGACCCGCTCGATGACCCCGGCAGCCCGATATCAAGCCTGATGCGATTGCACCGACTGGAAATACCGCGCCGGGTCGTGCAGAGCGCATCCAATCTACTGGGGCTGCAGCTGGCCACCAAGACCGACCTTATCAGCATGTGGTCGGACTTCGTTTTCCGGGGCACTGGCGGGCCATTGCGCATGGACCCCGGTTCGCTGGAGGTGCTAGCGATGGAAGACGAACTGCCGGACTTCAACGTCTACCTGGTCTATCGCTCGATGGACCTGATGACGCATGTCTGTGCCGAGTTCAGCAAGGAAATCAGGCACTTTGCCGAGGGCTATCGTCCTGGATGGGCGAGATAGGTTGCATGCCGCGCTGCCGGTACTCGCCGGGCGCGACGCCGGTCCATTTCTTGAATGCGCGGTGGAAGGTGCTCAGCTCGGAAAAGCCCAGCCTCAGCGCCACCTGTTGCAGCGACAGGCATGAGTGCTCGAGCATGCCGATCGCCGCGTCGCGGCGCAGGTTGTCCTTGATGTTCTGGTAACCGCGGCCTTCATCGCGCAAGCGACGGCTCAGGGTTTGCGGTGTCAGGCGCAGCATCTGCGCCATCTGCTCCAGCGACGGCAGCTCGTCATCCAGGTGGGAGCGCAGGTGCAGCCGGATGCGTTCCGCCAGGCAGCTATTGTCGCGATAACGCACCAGCAGCTTGTGCGGGGTCTCAAGCAGGAATTCGCGCAGGCCAGCGGGATCCTGCATCACTGGCAGCCGCAGCCAGGCGGCATCGAAGTGCAGGGCCGTGCAGGACTGCCCGTATCGGACCGTCGTATTGAAGATGCGCTCGGTGTCGGTCAGCGCCTGGGGCGGGCCCGAACCCAGATCGACGCGCGACAGGGGTACACGCCGTGCCACCAGCCAGTTGATCAGGCCGTAAGCATGGAACGCGAAGGTCGACTTGGCGAAGATCTGGCACGGCGAGGCCGGCGCATGCCCGTGCAATATCAGGGAAGCGGTCTTGCCATCGGGGCTGAGGTGCAGCCGTGGCGTGAATTCGTCGATATGCAGCCGGTACCGGCGCAACCCGGCCTGGATGGCTTCTTCCAGGGTGGCGCTATGGATCATTGCGCCGGCCGCCTGGGCGAAGACGCCCGGAGGCACGGGGCGGCTAAGCAGGCCCCACAGTTCGTCGCGCGTGGTGCGGCGCAGCGTACGGATCAGCGCGGCGTACTGGTCCTGGGTCACGCGCGCGTTCGGCGACGCCAGCAGCGCCGGAGAGATCGCGGCGCGCCGCAGCAGGGCATCGATGTCGAATCCCAGTCGGCGCACCCCGAGCAGGATCTGGTCGACATGATGGATGGCGATGGTATGGCGGGCTGGCGTTGCCGTTGCCGCAAGCGGGGCGATGATGGTGCCGGTAGTGCCAGTAGTGCCAGCCAATGCCGGACCCGGTACAACGGTGCTGCGCTGCTTGCCCGGCACGGGGTGCCGGTGAGCGGGAGTGGCAACGATGTGCATGAGTCTCCTCGTCGTGTAGGGCAGCTCCGGAACCCTGCCGCGCGCAATGGCGGCATGCCGGGCTGATGCGGACCTTACCGCGCCCGGTTCGCGCCACACAATCGGGATTTGCCAAAGCCTGCCTTCCGTCTGAACGATTCGGCCAATGATTTTGGGTTGTCTGGTCATTGTCCAGACCGTGCCGGATCACGCACTCTCTCACTATGCAGAAGTCCGGAGCCGGGCGGATCGCCGCCGGCATCGCCGGCATCGCCGGACTCGGCAGCGACCCGGGAAAAAAGGACAACAAGAAAGGAGACAACCACATGCTGGCAAATCGCCGGAGTGCATTGCTGCGTCTTGGCACCGGAGCGCTGGCGCTGGCAGGTGCCTTTGCTGGCCTGTCTGGCGCCGGTACCGCCATGGCCCAAGGGGCTTTCCCGTCGAAATCCGTGCGCCTTGTGGTGCCGTTCCCGGCAGGCGGGGCTACCGACGTGCTGGCGCGGGCGATTGCCGATGGCCTCGGTAAGGCCTGGAAGCGCCCGGTCGTGGTGGAGAACCGCCCCGGTGCCAGCGGCATGATCGGCGCCGATGCCGTGGCCCGTGCGGAGCCGGACGGCTACACCGCGCTGCTGACCATCACCACGCTCGTGCAGGCGCCGAGCCTCTACACCAAGGCGCCCTTTGACCCAGTCAAGGACTTCGCGGCGGTATCCGAGCTTGGTACCACCAACCTGGTGTTTGCCATCAACAGTAGTGCAGTGCCGGCCACCAGCCTGAAGGAATTCATCGCGCTGGTCCGTGCCAAGCCCAAGCAGTACTCCTTCGGATCGTTTGGCACAGGCTCGAGCGGCCATCTCTACGGCGAGATATTCAACGAATCCGCCAACCTAGACATGATCCACGTCTCCTACAAGGGCGAGGCGCCGGAGTTGAACGACTTGCTCGGTGGCCAGGTGCCATCCGCGGTGATCTCGGTAATGGGCGCCAAGCCCCACGCCGCGTCCGGGCGTCTGCGCGCGCTTGCCGTGACCGGCGCGTCGCGCTCGCCCCAACTGCCTGATGTGCCGACCTTCAAGGAGAGCGGCGTTTCCGGGATGGATTCGCTGGGCTGGTTCGGCCTGCTGCTGCCAGCCGCCACGCCGCGGCCGATCGTCGAGAAGTTCTCTGCCGACGTCAACAAGGTGTTGGCAGACCCCGCGGTGCGTATGCGCATGAACGACATGGGCGTGATCCTGACCGGCAGCACGCCCGATGCCTTTACGCAGACCGTGCAGGCCGACTATGCCCGCTGGGGCAAAGTGATCCGTACCCACAACATTCGTCTTGATTGAGCCTTTGCCTGACATGAAGTCCGCCAGTACATCCCAGCCTTACCGTTCTCCCGCCTGGCCTGCCGGCCTGCCTGGCACGCTGCATGTGCCGCAGACCAGCCTGTTCCACAACCTGGAAGTGGCCGCGCGGCGCTATCCCGGCAAGACGGCGATCCAGTATTTCGGCACCGCGATCACCTATGCGGAACTGCTGGATGACGTCGAACGGATGGCCGGCTATCTGCAGCAAAGCTGCGGCATTCAGCCCGGGGATAGGGTAGTGCTTTACAGCCAGAACGCCCCGCAGTTCATCGTGGCGTACTACGCCATCCTGCGTGCCGAGGCGGTGGTCGTGCCAGCCAATCCGATGTGGCTGGAAGCCGAACTGGAGCATGTGGTTGCCGATAGCGGGGCGGTGGCCGCGTTCTGCGGCAGCGAATTGTATGAGCGCGTCGCGTCGCTGCATGGCAAGGCGCTGCGTCATGTGATCACGTACCACTACGCGGGGATGCTGCGCGACGATGGTGGCCTGCCGGTTCCGGCCTGGCTGCGCGAGCCTGCTCCCGCGTCGCGCGCGGCCCCAGGTGGCGCCATGCCAGTGGACTGGGACACCGCGCGCAATGCTGGCCAGCGTCCGCGCGCGCACGAGGCTGGCTACAACACGCTTTGCATGCTGGCATATACCTCCGGCACCACGGGCAATCCCAAGGGCTGCATGCATACCCACGGCACCATGATGAGTTCCGCGGTGGGCTCGCAAGTCTGGCGCAGCAGTTCGCCGGAATCGGTGGTGCTCGCGGTGGCGCCGATGTTCCACCTGCTCGGCATGCAGAACTGCATGCATTCGCCGATCTACCTGGGTGCCACCGTGGTGCTGATGCCGCGCTGGGACCGCGCGCTTGCCGCCGATCTGATCGAGCGCTACCGCGTCTCGGCCTGGGGCGCGCCGCCGGCCATGCTGGTGGACTTTTTCGCGCAGCCCGATGTGGCCCGGCGTGACCTTTCCAGCCTGGCTTTTCTGGGTGGCGGTGGCGCGGCCATGCCCGACGCGGTGGCCAATATGTTGCAGGAACGCTTCGGCCTGCCGTACGTCGAGGCCTATGGCATGACCGAGACCGCGTCGTTCCTGCTGTCCAACCCGCGCCAGAAGCCCAAGCGTGAGTGCCTGGGCATTGCCACCTTCGGCGTGGATGCCCGCGTGGTGGACCCCGAATCGCTCGCCGAACTGCCGCAGGGCGAGATCGGCGAGATCGTCGTCCACGGCGGTCAGGTGATGCAGGGCTACTGGAACAACCCGCAGGCCAATGCGGAATCCTTCATCGAAATCGCCGGCAAGCGCTTTCTACGCACCGGCGACCTCGGTTTCATGGATGAAGAAGGCTATTTCTTCATGCGCGACCGCCTCAAGCGCATGATCAACGCGTCCGGCTTCAAGGTCTGGCCGGCCGAGGTGGAAAACCTGCTCTACGGCCACCCGGCCATCCACGAGGCCTGCGTGATCGCCGCGCGCGATGAGCATCGCGGCGAAACGGTCAAGGCCGTGGTGGCGCTGCGCCCCGAATCGCGCGGCACGCCGGAGGCCGATGCGGAACGCATCATGGCCTGGTGCCGCGAGCGTTTGGCGGCCTACAAGGTGCCGCGCATCGTCGAGTTCGTGGACGCGCTGCCCAAATCGGCCACCGGCAAGATCCAGTGGCGGGCGCTGCAGGAAGACGCCATGCGGGCATAGGGGGGGAGGCCGGTGTATCCGGCGTATCCGGCGTATCCGACGTATCCGGCGTACCGAATCCAGTTCTTGAGAGAGACAGCTTCATGCAAACGAGCAGACGAACCTGGCTGGCGCAAGCCGGCACCCTGGCGGGCGCCGCCATGCTGGGCGGCGTTGGCCAGGCACTGGCCCAGCCCAGCTACCCGAGCAAGCCGATCCGGCTGGTCGTGCCGTATCCGGCCGGCGGCGGCACCGATACTGTGGGCCGCATGATCGGCCAGCGGCTGGCCGAAGCCTGGGGCCAGCCCGTGGTCGTCGACAACAAGCCCGGCGCCAGTGGCATGCTGGGCAACGATACCGTGGCCAAGGCCGCGCCCGATGGCTACACGGTGCTGCTGGCCATCACCGCGCTGATCCAGTCGCCCAGCCTTTACAAGCGTATGCCGTATGACGTGAACAAGGATTTCACGCCGGTCTCGCTGATTGCCAAATCGTCCGACCTGTTTGTCGTGCCCAACCGCGTTCCGGCCAGCACGCTACGTGAATTCATCGCGCTGGCCAAGGCCGGCAAGCTCAGTTACGGTTCATACGGCAACGGGACTTCGTCGCATCTGCACGGCGAGCTCCTACGGCAGCAGACCGGCGTCGAACTGACACATATTCCGTACAAGGGGGCTGCGCCCTTGCTCAACGATCTGCTCGGCGGCCAGGTGGATTCGGCTTTCGTCGATGTGACATCGGCGTATCCGTACCTGACCAGCGGCAAATTCAAGATCCTGGGCATTACCGGTACCCTGCGCTACAAGGCGATTCCGAACGTGCCGACGTTCGCGGAGCAGGGCTTGCCGGGATTTGAGCCTAGCGGATGGTTTGCGCTGTTCCTGCCCGCCAATGCGCCGAAAGACGTGACCAGCCGTATGGCCGCCGAGGTGGCGCGTATCGTCAAGCTGCCTGAAATCAGCCAGAAGCTGGCGGGTATGGGCCTGCAACCGGTCGGGTCGGCGCCGCAGGAACTGGCGGCGGTGGTCTCGGGTGATATGCCCAAGTGGGCCAAGATCGTGCAGGACGCCCATATCCAGCTCGACTGAACACCGTCGGATCACGCGCGGTTTATCGGACACGTTCCGATGTTTGGCGGAGAGGTCCCAGCCCATGGCCGCCAGTGGCCCGTGATGGCCTTTCCAACAATAAGACGCGGAGGTCGTGCACGACCTCGCGTGCGAACGCCTCACATCCGCGCCGGGAAGCGGCGCATCGTTGAAGATCGCGCGAAATTCCAGGGGTTTGCCAGTTGGCACGATATCGCGGGGCAGGGTCTTGCCCTGAAACGTCTTTTCGCTGCCGATCAGGCGCGCGTAGACCATTGGCTTCACCACGCCAATGCGGTGCCGTGTCCAATTCTTGACGACGTATGACGATTCGGTGGCCAGTGCTGTTTCGCCTTGGCGCAGCATTTGTTTGGTCACGTCCCAGGCATTTCATATGCCGTATGCGACACATGTGGCGGTGTCTCTAGTAACGTTCTTTCTTCGTAAGTGAGAATAAGTTACATTTGCATCTGATGCGAATCCGAAATTCCTGAACCGCCGTGCAGCACGGCGGTGCCCGCCGCAGTGTCTATGTTCACCAGGTTGCCTCTTCTACTTGCCGTTTTTCCTGCCTATCAGGCTTGGGATCTCAATCAGCTCGTCCATAGCGGGGCGCCGTCAGTTGGCGGCGTATGTCCTGGAAGACCTGATGACACCCGCTGCGGTGAGATGAGGTAGTCGTGATGGATCCAGGTACCCGTTCGCAGGTCGATGTCCTTTACAGCCGGCATCACGCATGGCTGCAAGGCTGGCTGTTGCGAAAGATCGGCAATGCATGCGATGCGGCGGACATCGCCCAGGATGTATTCGTCAGGGTGCTTCACAGGAAAGTCGTCGAGATCCGTGAGCCGCGCACCTACCTGGGCACCATTGCCAATGGGCTGGTCATCGATTTCTGGCGGCGGCGGGAACTTGAGCAAGCATGGCTGGAGACGCTGGCTCAATTGCCGGAAGCACATACGCCATCGCCCGAAAGCCGTCTGCACTTCCTGCAGACGTTGATCGAGATCGATCAGATGCTCGATACGCTGAAGCCGAACGCGCGCACGGCATTCCTGCTGGCGCAGCTCGACGGCCTGACTTGCCCGCAGATCGCGGAGCGCATTGGCATGTCGCTGGCGACCGTCGAGCGGTACATCAGCCAGGCGCTGCGCCGATGCTACGCGTTGCAGTTCGGCGCTTAGCAACCGGCACAAGCACAGGGCGCAAAGATGTCCAGTTCGCAAGCCGATTTGCCGTCAGAAGTCATTGATGCGGCCATTGATTGGGCCATCCGCCTGCTGTTCAATGAACCCAGCGACGAGATGCGCCAGCGCTTTCTGGTCTGGGAGGGCGCGGATCCCCGGCACCGGCTGGCATGGCAACGCATCCAATCACTACGCGATGGATTCCCCCGTGTGCCGGCGACGCTGGCTGTGGAGACGCTCCGCAACGCCGAGACCATTCGCGGCCGCCGCCAGGCAGGGCGCCGCCAGGCGATCAAGTTGCTGGCTCTGGGTGGCGTATCGGCGTTTGGGTTGTCCATGGCCTATCGCGAATCGCCATGGAGAAGCTGGGCCGCCGACGTGCATACCGGCGTGGGCGAGCAACGCAGGCTGGCGCTGGAAGATGGCACGGTCGTCGTGCTCAACACCGAGACCGCCCTCGATATTCGCTTCGATGGCCAACATCGCGACGTGTTGCTTCGGCGTGGCGAAATTCTGGTCACGACTGGGCACGACGGCGACGCAGCGCGGCCATTCCGTGTGCAAACGCCGTTCGGCGCGATGCGCGCGCTCGGAACACGTTTCGCGGTGCGGCTCGAAGCGGATCGCGCGTGTGTCAGCGTGCAGCAGGGCGCGGTCGCGCTGCACGACGGCAAAGCGCCATCGCAAGCCGTTGCCACACCGGGCACGACCTGGACGATGACGCAGGACACGAGCGCATTGAGCGATGCCGCCGCGCTGTCGCCCGACAGCTGGGCCAACGGGCTGCTATCCGGCAGCAACATGCGCCTGGCCGACGTGCTTGCGGAGCTGGCCCGCTATCGCCACGGGCGCATCGATTGCGATCCCGCCGTGGCGGATCTGGTCATCTCGGGTGCGTACCGCATCGACGATACGGATCGCACGCTGCGTTTTCTGGAGAAGGCGCTGCCAATCCGGGTGTCGTACTTCACGCGCTACTGGGTTCGCGTCGGGCCCAGGGTGCATGCCTGAGACAGGGTGATGTAAAAAAAATCGAGATGAATTGAGGGGATTGGACGACCTGTCCGGCTTGGATTGTAGGAACCCTCTTCAATCCGCTCTGGACTTCGCAACCATGTCGTCACACCGATCCCGCCATCTGTCATCCCGCACCAGCACCCAGTCCGCATGCCTCCCTTCGCCCAAGCCACTTGCTGCCGCACTCCATCAGGCGATGCTCTGCCTTGCCGTCGGCTCGGGTGCCATGTCGATCAACGCCATCGCGCAGACTTCCACGGACAAGGCTCCGGAAACCACCCTTCCCGCAGTGACGGTGAGCGCCGTGGCCGCCAGTGATTCCACCGATCTCCCGGCAGCCTATGCGGGCGGGCAAACCGCGCGCGGCGGCCGCCTCGGGATGCTCGGCAACCGTGGCAGCCTGGATACCCCGTTCTCCACCACCAGCTACACGGCCCAGCGCATCGAGGATCAACAGGCCGTGACCCTGGCCGACGTGCTCAACGCGGACCCTTCGATTCGTTTCACCGGCCAGACTGGCGGTGTCACCGACTCGTTCATGATTCGCGGCTTCCCGATCAATGAAGGCAACCTGTCGGAAGTCGCGTTCGACGGCGTGTATGGCGTTTCGCCGAACTACCATCTCTTTCCTGAATACATGGAGCGCGTCGAGGTCCTCAAGGGGCCGGCCGCGATGCTCTACGGGATGTCGCCCAACAGCGGTGTGGGGGGCGTGGTGAACCTCGTTCCCAAGCGGGCGGGTGCCACGGACCTGACACGCTTCACGCTCGACTATGCATCGGACGCCCAAGTGGGCGGGGCCGTTGACTTGAGCCGTCGCTGGGGCAACGACAAGGAGTGGGGCGTTCGCTTCAATGGCTTGCACCGCCAGGGGCCCACGCCGCTGGACAACCAGAAGTCACGCAGCGAGGTGGCGGCCGTATCGCTTGACTATCACGGCGACCGTCTGCGGGCATCGCTCGACCTGATCGAGCAGTACCAGTGGATCGATGCGCCGACGCGCCCGTTTCTGGTGGCTCCTGGCATCGAAGTGCCGGCGGCACCCGATGGTCGGCGTAACGTCACGCAGCCTTGGGGATGGTGGAAGTCCAACGACGTCTCGACGCTGTTGCGCGTCGAATATGACGTGGCGGACAACGTCACTGTCTATGCCGATGCCGGCGGGACGCGGTCCGACGTGTCCCGCCTCTCGGACCAGACCCCGACAATCCTCAACGCGGCAGGCGATACTTCCGCCGCAGTGCAAAACTGGAGGTTTCAGATCAACCGGATGTCGTTCGATACCGGCGTGCGCGCGAAGTTCGACACCGGTCCGGTCAAGCATGCACTTGCATTGCAGGCCAATCTCTACTCGGATCGTATTGCCAACGCCAACGTCGCGGGAACGCCGGTCCGTTCGAATATCTACAACCCGGTGGTGGGCCCCGAGCAGTCGATCGCGCCGCCGAGCTTTGTTCCCAAGGTGTCGGATTCCACGCTCTCCGGCGTAGCCCTGGTCGACACGGTCAGCACCATGGATGATCGCGTGGCCTTGACGCTTGGCTTGCGGTATCAACAGGTCGAGTCGAACAACTACAACACCGCAACCGGCGCAAAGTCGTCCTCGTATGACGAGAACGCTGTGACGCCGCTGGCCGGCATCGTCTTCAGGCCATGGCGCAATGTTTCCTTCTATGCGAACTATGTCGAGGGGCTGAGCAAGGGTGATATCGCACCGGCCACTGCTTCGAATGCAGGTCAGGTATTCGCCCCCTACAAGACGAGGCAGCAAGAGGTCGGCGTCAAGGTCGATGCCGGATCCATCATGGCCACGCTGGCAGCCTTCCGCATGACCAAGCCGAGCGGCCAGTTGTTCGGCACGGTTTACGCTGTGGACAGCGAACAACGAAATCAGGGGCTGGAACTGACTGTCTCTGGCGAAGTGGTGCGGCGTGTTCGGCTGCTGGGCGGCATTACCTGGCTGGACGGCAAGCTGACCAAGACCAATAGCACTGCGACGCAGGGCAACCGGCCGGTGGGCGTACCGGACTTCATGGCCAATCTTGGCGCCGAATGGGACCTGCCGTGGCTGCAGGGCCTGACATTGACTGGCGCGCTCAATTACACGGGCCGCACCTACGTCAACCAGGCCAACACGCAGTCGGTGCCGTCGTGGACCACCGTCGACTTTGGGGCTCGCTACCGGACGAAGGTGTCGGGCAAGACCACCACGTTCCGGGCCACGGTCATCAATGCCTTCGACAAGCATTACTGGTCGGGCGTGGCTTCCTACAGCACGATCTCGCAGGGCGCGCCGCGCACGTTCCTCGGCTCGGTGACGGTGGACTTCTGATGCAGGGCCCATGCAGATAGGCTGCCGCCAAATCCTGCTCGGGATCGCTCTCGCGACGGCAATCATCCTGGATGCCCGGGACTGTCCGGCCGCTGGTTCCGTGCAAGGGGCGGCGGCCGAGGCTCGCACTTACTCGATACCACCCGGTCCGCTGGACGCGGCGCTCATACAGTTCGCCACGGCATCGAAGATGGACCTGGCCTTCGATGCCGACGCGCTGCGGAAGCTGCACAGCGCGGGGCTGACGGGGCTGCATACGATTGCCGACGGCATCGGGATCCTGCTCCACGAGACTGGCTATTACGCCGTCGACTTGCGCGATGGAGGGTATCTGATTCGCAAGACCTCTGCCGCCGACACGCAGGCGGAAGCCGCGCAGACATTACCCACGGTGACCGTAGTCGGCCAGGCCTATCGCACCGATGTGTCGCAGGGCGCGGAAGCCGGTCATGGAATCGCCGGCAAGGTGAATCTGGGAGCCCTGGGAAGCATAGGCGGCATGGACTCGCCAGTCAGTACCCGGGTTTTCGACGCGCGCGAGATCCGGGACCAGCAGGCGCATAGCGTGGCCGATGTCGTGGATAACGATGCTTCGGTTCGCTCGGTCAGCAAGCCGGGCGGCATTCTCGACGCCTTCACGATTCGCGGATTTCCGTACAGCAACGGTAACTTCGGTGAAATTGCGTTCGATGGCGTCTACGGCATCGCGTCCAACTATCGCGTTGCGACGGGGTACGTCGAGCGGGTGGAGCTGATCAAGGGCCCCGCCACACTGCTCTACGGCATGTCACCTGGCGGCAGCGTGGGCGGCGCCATCAACATCGCGCCGAAGAGGGCAGGGGACGCGGACGTGACCGAGGCTGCTGCGGACTATGGCTCGTTGTCCCAGTTTGGCGCGAACATCGATGTGGGCAGGCGGCTCGGCGGCGACCGTGCGTTCGGCATTCGCTTCAATGGTGGCTACCGCGGTGGTGATACCGCTCTGGACAACCAGCATCGCGATGCCGGCTCAGGGGCGCTGGCTTTCGACTATCGCGGCAGTCAGTTGCGCGCGAGCCTCGATGTCATCGCCCAGTATGAGCGGATATCGGCGCCGTTCCGGCTGCTGCATATCGTTGCGGGTATCGACGTGCCAGCGGCGCCGGACGGCCATCGCAACATATCTCAGCCATGGGAGTCTTCGGAAATCCATGATGGCGCGACATTGGCGCGGGTTGCCTACGACGTTGACGAGAACACGCAGGTGTTCGCCCACGTCGGAGGTGGCCGCACACGCGTGGCGCGCGTTTTCGCCATCACGCCGACGATCATCAACGAGGCGGGAGACGTATCCGTATCCGATACGAACTACCGATTCGACGTGGCACGCACTAGCGCCGAAGCCGGTATGCGATGGCGGGTTGCCATCGGCCCGATGACGCATCGTATTGTACTGTCGGCCAGCGGCTACAGGGACCGGCTCAATCGCGGACTCGTGAGCTCTGCGATCACGTCGCTTACCAATCTCTACGATCCGGTGCCGCTACCTCCCCAGTCGATTGCCGATCCCGCCAGCGTGCCCAAGGTGTCGTCGACGTACCTGACAGGGTTGTCCCTTGTCGACACGGTATCGACAAGGGATGAGTCCTTGCAGTTGACGGCCGGATTTCGCTATCAGCGCATTCGTTCCGACAACTTCAACCCGGAAGGCGTTGTGATCGAGCACTACGACGCGGGTGCGTTAGCCCCTCTGCTCGGTATCGTGTTCAAGCCGAACCAGGCCGTATCACTCTACGCGCACCGCATTGACGGACTCAGCAAAGGAGGTGTCGCGCCGACAAGCGCGGCAAACGCAGGGGAGGTGATGGCACCTTACCGTTCTACCCAGTACGAGGCCGGGGTCAGGCTCGCGCGGCAGGACCTTGAAGCGACCATCAGCGCTTTCCAGATCAGCAGGCCTGTTGGCGTGATGAGTGGGGCGAGTTTTGCGGTCGACGGCGAGCAGCGTAACCGCGGACTGGAACTTGGCGTACGACACGAGTTGCTGCCAGGCGTGCGCGTCAACGCCGGTGCGATGTGGCTCGACGCGACGATCTCGGGGAGTCCAACGCTGTCTGGAAAGACCCCGGTCGGCGTGCCATCGTGGCAACTCAATCTTGGCGCGGAATGGGACGTCCGCCAGATTCCAGGCCTGACGCTGGTCACTGCCGTCTCTAGCAACGGTGCGCAGTATGTGGATGCGGCGAATACTCAGCTTGTGCCATCGTGGACTCGCTGGGACCTGGGAATGCGATATCGCGTGAGTGGCGCGCGCTACCCCGCGACAGTGCGTCTTGCTATTCGCAACGTTCTGGGAAGACGAGGATGGGCCGCCGTTGATGCCTACGGAGGGCTGGCTCAAGCTGATCCACGGGTCGCATTGGTCTCAGTAACTGCCAGCTTCTGATTGTCAGTTACCAATGGGACATCAACCTAAGCCCACCCGCCAGGCTTGCCTAATGTCGCGACCATATGCAGCTTCCTCAATCAAATAGTTGCCCCATCATCCATTTAACATAATATACATTATGTTTTTGATTGTGTAGCGGCTACATGCTAATGTCGGGCTACAGCCAGATAGAAATGTCGGGGTTGGCCATGCTGTCGACTTTGCGATTCACCGCACGGAGGCAACGCGATGGCACGTCCAGACCTGACATTGTCACGGTCATAGTCTGCGGCGGCGTCGCCCCGTCCTTTTGAGGCGGGAAACCGGCCGCGAGCAAGTCGCCGGCTGGCCACTGGTCGCTCGACGTTGGGCGGCGGCGACCAGCCACCCTCATGCGACTCGCCTGAGCAGTTCGGGCAGACAGTTGGCAAATTCTGGCTGAATGGCACTGATCGGCTTGGTGATGGCCGGGTTGCCGGCCGGCACCGCATGGGAAATTCATCTGCGGTGCGGCGCCAACGAATGGATGGCTCCATGCACGAAAGAGTTCGTGGCGCCCAACGACACGTTTTTAAGGTGCAACAGCATTTGGTGAGCGGCGAGTCTACTGCGAAAGCCCGCTGCCTTGCCCCTAAGTCACCCGGCTGAGGCCGATGCGTGCCTCATCAGCGATGGCACGCCGGCACGCCAGTCGAAAAACAAGGTGCAAGCAAGCAGCTATAAGCTGCGAGAAAGCGCTTTTCCCTTATCTGCCGTGGCACTTCTTGAACTTCTTGCCGCTGCCACAAGGGCACGGGTCGTTGCGGCCGGGCTGGTCGCCCTTCACCACGGCCTCCACGCGCGGACCCAGGCTTTTCCAGATCTGGCGCAGGTCGTAGACAGCCCAGATCGCCTCGCCGAAGGTTTCCACGCGCGCCTGGCTGGTGCTGGGCGGGCCATCCTCGCTGTACATGCAGACCTCGGGCTGGCCGGTGTCGTCCTCGGTCAGGGCGACGATGCTGTCGAGCGCGTTGTCCAGCCACTGGGCGGCCTCCTTGTCGCGCGGGGCGGCCCAGTCCTCGGGCCAGTTCTCCACCGCGAACATGAAGCCCAGCGCCCACACCTGGCCAAACGACGGGATTTCCCGCCCATCCATCTCGGCGCGCTCTTCCTGGGGCAAGCTCAAGATGGCGCCGCGGATGTCCATGGCCTCGGGATGGAAGGTGCGTTCGTCCTCCAGCGTCTCCACGGGCTGGTCGAGCTGGTGCTCCACCTCGTTCCACCGGCGCTGCCACAGCTCCATAAAGCGGGTCTGCTGGGCCGCTTCATGGAACGCGGGCAGCAACGGCAGCGGGCTGCCCTCGGCCACATCGAGCGCCGCGCCGTCGCCCAGCAGCATGGGCAGGTAGTCGGCAGCGGGGATGCGGCGGCGCGTGCAGACCAAGGCCGTGAGAAAGCCATCGCAGAACTCCCATTGCGGGATTTCCTCAGCGCGCTGACGCAGGTCGTCCAGCAGATCGTCAAGCTCTTGGAGTTCATCGGGTGTCAGGGCGGTGGCTTCGGTCATGGAGCGGGTTCTCTCGGTGCGGGGTGGGGATGCGCTGGACGCATCGCCGCGAAGTATAGCGCCGCCCCATTGCAGAAGTGCGTCGTACGACGTGCAAGACCGTGCCGTTTCGGCACCGCGCGCCAAGCCGGGTGGATCCCCGCGGCCGTTCGCCGGAGCGGCGGCCGCTCCCGAGTGGCTCCTGTTGGTCGGTAGCAGCCGGTCCCACCATGCCATACTCGAATCCGCTGCCCGGATGGGTCGATGTCCCAGAACGGCCAAACTCGGTCATTGCGTATGGATTCGCGAGCGTCCGTTGTGCAGTCACGAAGCGACGGCGACTAGGGCTGCGGCCGCTCATATACACGACTCGACCTGAACGTGAAGGAGCACTTCCGATGAATCAGCTGACTATGGAGCGTGCCATCGAAGAATCTCCTTTTGGCAAACAACTAATTCCACAAACCGCCCCGCCCTGCGTCCGCGGCATGCCATTCGGCGCTCTCGAGTCACGAGCGCTTTCGTCCGCTACACGAGCCGCTCGATGCGCTGACGACGCCAGCTCCAGTTGAAGTACATCGACTGGAGCAGCAGCATGGACCCGAATCCCACGGTGTAAGCCCACCATATCCCGGAAATTCCGATGCGACTGTGCAGCCAATAGGCGAACGGAACCTCCACTCCCAGGATCGATACCATGCCAAGCATCGCGGGCCACAAAACCGTACCGCTAGCGCGCATCGCGCCGACAACTACGTTGGCTGCACCCAGTATCACGACACTCCAGGCAACTGTGCGCAGCAAATCCTGAGCGAGGGAGGCAGTGGGGCCATCCGTCAAGAACAGCGAAATGACCGCAGGAGCCATGAAGTACACGATGGAAACTACGGCACCTGTGACCACGATGTTCAGCCAGAGGCCGGCCCGCACAATGTCGAGGACACGCTGGTTGCGACCTGCGCCGATTGCATGCGCCGACAGAACCGTAGCAGTGATGCCCAGGGACATCGCGGGCAACTGAATCCAGCTCATGACCTGGTTCACGGCACCATAGGCCGCAGTTGCGTTGTAGCCATGGCCATTGACGAGGCCAAGCAGCACGATCTCGGCCAATGCCGCCGTGAACATTTGAAGCGACGACGGAATGCCGATACGCAACATGCGCTGTACCGTGGGCAAGTCGAAGCGGATCTGGCAAAGCAGTTCGACATTTGGTGCCAGTGGATGCGAAGTGCGAAGCCAGCGGAGAGCCATCCACGCTAGCGCCAGCGCAAACGCGACCAGCGTCGAGACGGCCGCACTGGCCACCCCTAATCGAGGCATGCCACCCCAGCCGCGAATCAGGGCTGGTGTACATATCATGGTGATGATGGTTGCCACGGCCAATGTCCACAATGGCGAGACGGCATCACCAACTCCCCGACTCATCGAAGTCATCAGCCACAGCAGAATGATGAGTGGTGAGCCAACAAACATGATGCGTGCATACAGCGTGGCCTCGGGCAGGATGTCTGGCGACGTTCCCAGCCCCTGCAGCAACGATGAAGCGAACACGCCGCCCGCGACGCTGACGACAATGCCTGTGGTCAGTGCCAATGCAATGGCGGTTCCTGCGATGGAGCGCACCTTCTCCAGGTTGCCTGCCCCCCATGCCTGGCCGATCAGCACCGTGGCACCTGTACTCAATCCTATGATGATCGCCAGGAGCATGAAGAACGCCGGAAAGAATGCCGAGACGGCCGCTATGGCCTGAACGCCGAGCATCTGCCCCAGGTAGATGCCATCTATGGTTCCGGCCGCAACCTGCAGCGTGTTTGTCAGAATCATTGGTAGCAGGATGGCCAGGTATGTACGCCACAGCGGGCGGGAGGTTGCTGGAGCGGCGGGTGCGATTGACGAACTGGAGGTCATTTTCTTTTTCTGGACAAAGGGCTCCCCGCCCGGATTGACAGCAGACCGTCCGAGAAAGGGCACTAGCGGGTTAATGGAGTGACTCGGTGTCTATGCCGAAGGGCTGTCCCCGACTCCCGAAAGCGGCAGCAGCGGCGAGTCGTCGATCGCCGCCGGGCGGTGGCCTATACCCGCGAGACAAGCCTTGCGAGACACAAAGGCGAGGATCGACCCTACGATGGTCGGGCGAACAGGCCTCTTGGCAACACGGCGGTTGCCACCGGAACACGTGAGGGAGTTGGACTTGTCTGGTGACATGGTGGCGAGGTGAGATTTGATGACACGAATTGTACCCGGATAAAAATCTCCGTCAATATTACCCGGGTAAAAAAATACTATTGGGAAAAGGTGACCCTGGTTTGGGGCCCCTTCCTGTGGAGCCCCCCACGACGTTCCTCTACTACTCATCGTCCCGTGCTTAGTAGTCCCAGCCGTTCTTTGATCACCGGCTTCCAAGGCACCGTTAGCACCCCAAGCTCTGATCAGAGCTAGCGCGAAGCTGACAGCGTCGGCAGCAATCGAGCCAATCGCAGTCGCTCAGGCTCGCGTCCCAAGCCCTTGCGTGGGAGGGCCGAAGGCTGAGACCGGTCAAAAGTGGACATTCGCAACGGCTGCTCGATAGCGGTCGCCCGAAGCGAAGATCGCTCCGCAATGGGATGAAGGGAAGATCAATGTTCCGAGCGTTTGCTGGGCCTACCAGCTCGTGGCAGGAATCGTGGCAGGAAAAGCGGGACCTTCTTGGCCCCGGTGTTCCTGCCGTCCTTGTACTCTGTCTGGTTAAGAGGCATGTCCGGCAATGCAGCCGGAACGAGACCGCCCTGCACTCCGGACAAACGCTGCCCGAGCAAAGGTGAATTGCAGGGGCATATGCCCGCCCACGGCCAGGAAAGGATGGTCCAGGCGCGTTGCGCCTTATAGCCGGCCGCCTACCATGTGAATTTCACACCCACCCGCACCGCGTACTTGTAAAAGCGCTGCGCTCCCCATGAGACCGAGACATTGGTCCAGCCTGTCCAGTGTTTGCGGAAGTCCGCTTTCATGCCGAGCCTGAGCTCATGGCGATTTTCGGGGTACACGCTGCCCAGCGGCAACTCGTTGGAGCTGAAGTTGCTGCTGGCGGTGGCGTGCCACCAGTTGAGGGTGAGGCAGGTCGCCTCAATGCGATTTGTTGAACCAGCCGTACTGGAGCCAGGTATCGGCATACACGTCGAGCTTGCTTTCATCGTTCCGGTACAAGGTGCCGCAGGCGCCCACGCTCCAGCCTTCCACCTTGCCGCGGGCGTTGGCGTCGGGAGGCGGCGCTGCGGGCGGTCTGACGGGCTGTTGAGTGTTCAGGCGCAGGTCGAGCGGCGACCCCTGCGCCGGCAGATCCGCGGCTACGGCCTTCCCAGCCGCCCCTCAGGGCCGTAGCATCTACGTTTCCCGCAATCTCGCGGCCCCGCGCCTTCGCCTCCTATGCCAGATCCCCGAGCGGCCTCCGCCGACTACACAGAATCTGCCCCCATGCTGCAGAGCATCCGCGCACATCTCGACGACCTGCTGCTCTTCATCCACGTGGTCGATGCCAGCGGATTCAGCGCCGCCGAGCGGCAGACCGGCATCGCCAAGTCGCGGCTGTCCCGACGGGTGGCGACACTCGAGCGCGCGCTCGGCGTGCGACTGCTGCACCGGTCGGGGCAAGTCTTCGGCCTCACGCCGGTTGGCGAGGCGGTGCTCGCGCACGCGCGGGAGGCGGCCGCGCACGTCGACAAGATCGGCGCCCTCACGCGCAGCGCCGTGGCGGAGCCATCCGGCGTGATCCACCTCCATACCTCCGTGCTGATCGCCGAGACCACGCTCCCTCCGATTCTGGCCGAGTTTGCGCGCACGCACCCGGGCGTGCAGGTGCAGTTGACGCTCTCGAATCGCTTTGTCGACCTGGCCGAGGAGCGACTGGACCTGGTCATCCGCGCGGCCGTTGTGCCGCTCGCCTCGGAGGACGTGATCGCCGTGCCGGTGGCGACGTCGGCGTCGATCGTCGTGGCCCATCCGTCGTTGCTGGAAGCCGACGGCCCGCCAGCGCGCCTCGACGAGTTGGCGGGCTACCCCTGCCTCGCGCAGGGCACACTCGCAAATCCGCGGCCATGGCAGTTCGTCGACGCAGACGACAAGCCGATCGATATTGCTGTCACGCCGGGCATTGTCGTGGATAACCTGCTGGCCATCCGCGAACTCGCGCTGCGCGGCGCCGGCATGGCGCAGTTGCCGGCTTATCTTTGCCAGGACGCCATCGTTGACGGCACGCTGGTGCCCGTGCTGGAAGCCGTGCGCTCCCGCCCGGCCACGCTGTACGCGATGTACCCGAGTCGACGCGGCATGACGTCCGCCGTGCGTGTGTTTCTCGAGTTGGTGCGCGCAAGGTGGCCGTCTGATCTGGCTACCGCCTGATCCCTCGTGTCCGGCGGGCCCGTTCCACTTCCGCAACGCCTCGTTGCAAACCACCGGCTTCCCGCCGCCGGGGCGAGTCGATAACGTTCTCCGTATCGACGGGCCTCATTCTCGCCCGCACCTTACCGGAGAACTTTCGTGTCCCTGAAAGACAAAGTCGCCGTCGTATCTGGCGGCTCCCGCGGCATAGGCCGCGCCACCGCAATCGCCCTCGCCGCTCGCGGTGCCAGCGTCGCTGTCGTCTACCGGCAGCAGCGCGAGTCGGCGCAGATCGTGGTCGATGAGATCCGGGGCGTCGGCGGCCGCGCGCATGCGTTCCAGGCGGACGTCAGCCGCGCCGACTCTGTCCGCGCACTGGCCGACGCCATCGCGAACGAGCGTGGCCGTATAGACATCCTCGTCAACAACGCGGGCGTGTACGGCGCGCGGCCGATCGGCGAGTTGGATGCCGCATTCTTCGACGAACAGTTCCACCACAACGCACTCAGCGTGATGCTGATGACGCAGGCGTTCGCACCGCTGTTCGGCGCGGCGGGCGGCAGCATTGTCAATGTGTCGAGCAATCTTGCGCGTGCACCTACGGCCGAGGCCGGCGTCTACTCGGCCAGCAAGGCGGCGGTGGACGCGCTCACCCGCGCATTTGCGCTCGAACTCGGGCCGCGGAGGATCCGCGTCAACGCCGTGGCGCCCTTCATCACGCGCACCGATATGACCGCCGGCATTCCCCAAGCGCATCTGGATCAGGCGCGCGAAAGGACGCCGCTGGGCCGGCTGGCCGATCCCGAAGATATTGCCAAGGTCATCGCGGCGCTGGTCTTGCCAGATATGGCCTGGGTCACCGGCCGTTCGCTGCTGACGGACGGTGGCTTCACCGACTGAGGGAGGCGCTCGGCCCATGCTCCTGCCTATCCTGCTGCTGGCCTCGGCCGAGGCCGGAAACGGTCTCGTTGAATACCTTCTTTCAGTATTCGTCAGTAAGATGCCATGGCTACCTCTTCATGGCTCGCATCAACAACCGAAGTTCATATTTCGCTCAAATACAGGACCAGATCATGAACAAGCAGATTTTCATCAACCTGCCGGTGACAGACCTGCCGCGATCCAAGGCCTTCTACGAAGCCATTGGCGCGGTCAACAATCCCGCGTTCACTGATGAAACCGCGGCATGCATGGTGATCTCCGAGACGATCTACGCCATGCTGCTTACCCACGACAAATGGCGGCAGTTCACGGGGAAGCGAATCGTCGACGCGCACGCGGAGGCACAGGTATTGCTGTGTCTGTCAGCGGGCGGACGAGTAGAGGTGTCTGACCTCGTGCAGAAGGCGACTGACGCCGGCGGCAAGGCGGACCCCACGCCTGTCCAGGATTTCGGCTTCATGTACGGACGCAGCTTCGAGGATCCGGACGGCCATATCTGGGAGGTGATGTGGATGGACCCGGAAGCCGTTCCGCCTCACGGTTAAATGTCTGACGACGCGCCCGCCGAACCCTCACGCGGGCGCGTCTTCCAGCGTCGTCTGGTATTGCTCCAGACAAGCCATCCCATTCATCCGGCACCCGACATCAAAGCCACGCGTCAAGACGCGGCGGAGATTCAGGTGACCACGGTCGTCTATGGCCTTTCCGCGATGGGTGACCGCGTCTACGTGTTCGACATCCTAGCGGGTGGCAGCGTGAGGGAATTGCCCTCTGTCCGAAGCCAGACTACCACCGGACTTCCGACATTCTGCCTGCCAAGGGCAGAGTCCGGCCTGGCCCGTTCCTGGCCGAGATTCACCGGCCTCTGAAGAACAAGATGAGAGTTTCCGTACTCGGCCGAAATCAAGCCTATCGATAGGACACCAGCGACATCACGATGATTTCTTTCAACACCGATAGATTCCGCTTCGACTTGCGAGCCGCCGCGATCTTGATCCGCGGAGGCTATGTTCTACTACACCGTGTCGAGACTGACACTTTCTGGAGCCTTCCCGGAGGACGTGTGGAACTCGGCGAGGAGGCAACTCATGCTGTCGTCAGGGAAATGCGCGAGGAACTAGGCGTCGCTACCGAGGTGGAGCGCCTGCTATTCGCGGTGGAGAATTTCTTCGAGAATGAAGCAAAGCCGCACCATGAGCTAGGCCTATATTTCGCTATCTCCGTGCCGGATGACTCTCACATCGTTGACGTCAACCGGGATCACATTGGCATGGAAGATACAAAGCGCTTGGTGTTCCGCTGGTTTCGTCGTCGGGAGCTTGGCAACGTCGAGCTCTACCCGGCGTTCCTACGCGAAGCGTTGCAGGAAGACTTCCCTGGTATCAAGCACATAGTCCAACGCGGTTGACGCGTTCCGCGCTTGCGATAGTTGGAGGATGGATCTCCAGCGACACCGCCCGACGTTGCCCCAAGAGAGACGTTCTCGAACGATCGTGCCGACATTTGAAGACGGAGTGGACAGTGTCAGGGGTAAGTTGTCATGTCGTACCTGGGCTAGATTGAAATGTCGTACCGCACGGCTTGGCGGGAGCACGACATGACACGACCGGACACCATCACAATGAGCCTGCGCGAACTGGATCGCTGCAACGTCATCGAGGCCGTCGTGCGGGATGGCCTGATGGTGTGGCGCGCCGCCGAGAAGCTCGGCATTAACCGGCGGCGCCAGGTCCAGTTCAGACAGCACGGCTTGCCGCCTGTTCCAGACTAGCCCGCGCGATTACACGGTGGAACGGTGTGATTACCGCGAGGTACGTCCGTCCCAGCAAGTTGTGGCAATGCACTACGGTCACCAAGACGAGCTCCCTGCCGCCTGCCGCACCCGCGCGCAGTTGGATCGCGATCCGGAAGTCGAGATGCCGATCGTCCTCGCCCATCACCAGTTCCCCCGCACTCTTCGACCGCAGTGGAAAGAAACCGATCACCGGCCCTCGCGCCGCCGCAGCAATACCGACCGCACGAGACGATTTGACGCCGACTGTCGCCATTATCGTGTCCCGTACCCGCGTCAGCGCACGAATCCACCACGCCTGCCGCTCGAATCCAGCGCGCGCCAACACTTCGAGATCGTCGCTGGCCCCCGCCGGCAACTGAACCGCATACGCATCCAGCAGGTCCGCGCTCCTATAAAGCGGCGCCAGGATGCTGTCGGATGGCATGGGTATCGCGTGAGCTTTATGGGCATCGATCATCAACCAGTCTCTCCATGGTTTGGGTTGAGCGCGAGCCTGCGCTAATCATTGCTTCTCTGTGCCATCAGCACACCGCGAGCAATTCGCCCGGGGAACGATGGATGCAGCTGCCACGCAGTTGTTATTGCCAGGACGCCGCGATCTACTTTGAAAAACCGAACCTGCTCAGTGCCAATCCAGGCTGGATGCCAAGCCGTGTCGACCTTGATGATGAGTTTGTCCTCGTCCTCGACACGACACAAACCAGAATACGCAATCATTGTCTCGAAGAGGGCCGCCGGATCGCTACTCAGGCGCTCTCTGGATGTGAGTATCGACATCATCCTGTCGTGTTCGATGACTATGTGGCCGAGTGGTTCGACACCGTATGTGTCCGCGCGCTCACCTGTATCCTCGAACTCGACCTGAAAAGATAGAATCTTCCACCACCCGGACAACGGGTGGGCTTCGACGTCGGACATAGCCATCTCATCTCTCCTTGGTGTTGCCAACCTAAAAAAGTCAGACACGGGCGATTGGCGTCACGCCATCAGGCGCAATTCACCTTTGGGGGGTATGTGCCGATACAAGGTCTGCCGTGGGCCATCTGGCCAACGCCTTGCCGGATACTGAACCCAATCAGTGCGCCGTAAAGTTCCTGCTGTCCAGCCGGCAGCACCGGCAGCAGTGTGGCGCGTCGTTTCTCGATATCGAACAGGGATTCCACCAGCCACCCCACCAGATAGAGCGCAGCAAGGCAGCCTCCAGCCGTCGCGACGCTTCCTTGGCATACCAGGGGCTGGTCCACTAACTCCAGCCCTAGAGCTTGCAAGCCTCCGCGCGCATCCGGATGCGTTGTCGCACGACCACTAGGAAGGAGTCCAAGTCGTTCAAGGATGAAGGCGCCTGCACAGATGGAGCCAATGAACTGTCGTGTGGGATCGAGTTGGAAGGATGGTAGGAAATCCGGATGAGCAAGCGCTGCAGGTATGCCCTGCTTGCCGCTGGCAAACAACACTGCATCGGCGTGATTGGCCTCAGAGAGAGAGCCATGTGCCGAAACCGACAGTCCGTTCGCCGATCGCACGATAGAACTAGGCGCCAGGATGCGCACCTTCCAGTCCTTGGTGTTGCGGCCCAAGATGTCCCACATTAGGAAGAGGTCGATATCGGTGAATCGGTCGAACGTGACCAGTGCGATTTCTTTCAAGGTGAACTCCCGGCGAAGCGCTGCTGTGCAAAATGCAGTGGCGGTCTATGCTATGTTCGCAGCGTATCAATCCAGATCACACCATACACAGCCTGTATGGTGCAGACATATGAGCAAACTGACTCGTAACCACTGGGTCTCGGCTGGCCTTGAGTCCCTGGACCAAGAAGGACACGCCGGCGTCTCGGCCGAAATCCTGGCTCGTCGGTTGAACGTAACCCGTGGTTCGTTCTATCACCACTTTCGCAATCGCGAAGACTTCGTGCGTACGTTGCTGGCCAAGTGGGAAGAGGACTACACGGAGCGGATGCTTGCCTATGCAGCGCAGGGACGCACCGCCAGCGAAACCTTGATGCGCTATTTGAGCATTGCCGCCGAGAAACAGCCAGGCCGGGAAGTTGCCATCCGAGCGTGGGCGCTGCACGATCCGTTGGTGGCCGAGTTTCAGCAACGAGTCGACGCAACTCGACTGGCTTTCGCGGTCAGAATGTGCCGTCGATGGGCGCGCTCGCCTAGCCATGCAGAAATAATCGGCCAGGCGGCTCACTTGTGCTTAATTGGTGGTCAGCAGGCAGGACTGCGACGTGACGCCAGTCGCTTCAATAAGCTCTTGCAGGATGCGTTTACCCTCTTCAAAGACACACTTCCACCGCGTGTCTGAGACCACGTTGCCGGCTTAACGGCAAGTCCATCCAACGTCGTTAGTCATTGTGATTGACATGCAGGTCAGTTGGGGCCTCGGCGGCGCACGAATCTGGATACGGTCAACCCCTGAAAGACTCCAACTTCGCACAAAAGGCACGGTCGCAGCGACGTTTGAAAATGGCTGGCGCTACGGCCTTTAAAAACGGTCTGGATATTGGAGTGCAGAGGCTACCCCATACGGATAGCGCCTGAGCATCAACCGGAGCACGCCGCGAAGGCTTCGACGACTCCAGTGCGGCCATAGGCCTACATGTCGCGCGGAGTATGGTCTAATAGCGGCATACGACTCTCGGCTGGACCACGACTTCCAGACCGTGCGGCGACACTATCTCGTGGTGTATCGTCCTGTAAGACGCCAACTGCGCGTCCGTCGTGTGAGCCCCCTTTCAAACCTGGCGATCGAATGCATTCCGTACAGATCCACAGCGCCAACCGCCAACATGCCAAGCATGTTGCGAGCGCGTGTACCTGTGCGCATCTGCGCGACTCTGCTATTCCGCAAGTGATTGCCCAACAGGCTTCCCTTCTCGCCGTGCTTCATTTAGCCGTGCGGGAAGCCAGGGACTAAATCGCAGTCCATCTGATCTTCCTGGCACGGCATCTTGCTCTGGGGGATGCGAGCGTTCGAAGGTGGCCTGCTGCTTGATGTGCAGGCCGACAACTGGCCGCTCGCCCTCACCTCGATCAATTACCGAACCCAAGCCGGCTTCGATCCAAATCGGGTACTTGTCGCCTGTCATATGACGAGGGCGGAATCTGCTCGCCGTGCGACGGCCCGAGCAGGATTGCAAGCGGCGACTTCATCGCTATGGAACTCTCTCAAAACCTTATCAAGGCCAAACGCCCCTGCGCGGATGGATACAAATGGTTTCTGCGTAATCGCGACGGTGGTAGCGACTATCAACGCCTGCTCGATGCGCTGGTTCGTGCGGATCGCGTTGCCGATGCCTGCTGGCTGCTCCAGCAGTTTGGCCCGACCGACGCGGTGCTCATGCTGAATGGGCTTGACGCAAAGGCGTTGATCTTCGCCGGCACAGTGATTGTGAAGGGAAGCGTCGACGTCGAATCTGTGATCCGGGTCGGACACAGCATCCGTGTCGGCGCGGGCATCCGGGCGGGTACTGCGATAGTGGCCGGTACGGATATCGACTGCGGGGGGAATGTCTACAGCGGTGGCTCCATCGAAGCTGGCGACGATATCAAGGCCAGTTGGGGAGTCGAGGCCGAAACAAGGATCGATTGTGGCGGCAATCTCCGCGCCGGTTGGTATGTCACTGCCGGCGAGCGCATATCGACGCATGGCAACCTGTTCGCTGGAGACGGCATTACCGCGCAAGGCGCTATCCATTGTGGCCGTGGCATCAGGGCTGGCGAAAGCATTGATGGACAGCACGACATCATTGCCGGCTGTGGCATCGAGGCTGGCGGCGCCATTCACGCCGGTCAGCACCTGGAAGCTGGATGGGGTATCAAAGCCAAAGGCTCCATCGTTGCCGAAGGGGCTATCAAGGCCGGCGAGGGAATCCAAACCGAGGAAGATATTCTGACCGGCGCAGGCTATGGCATTTACGCGGGCCTGAATGTGCGCGTCGACGCCTGGGAGGATTGCGCCCGTATCATTGCGCGGCAAAAACCGACCGAGTTGATTAGCGGAAGCTGGGGCCCCCGCTGAGGCCTGGCGCCGATCTGCAGGCATGTCATCCGTGCGTCCCTAGCGCCGCAGGATGACATGCGTGGCCTTTTCGGAGGCCACGGACTCAGCGCACGTGTATCCCAACGCTCTCAAGTCGATCCCTTCGAACAGTGATTCTCCCTGGCCAAGCAGAACCGGCGAGATGGCGATGTGCAGTTCGTCGATGAGGCCTTCGCGAAGATACTGCCTGATCGTCTCCGGCCCGCCGCCAATCCGCACGTCCATGCCGGCTGCGGCCTCGCGGGCGAGGTCGAGGGCCTCGCGAATGCCGCCTGTGATGAAGTGGAACGTTGTACCGCCCTTCATCTCGACGGAGAGGCGCGGATGATGGGTCAAGACGAAGACTGGAACGTGATACGGAGGACTGTCTCCCCACCAGCCGTTCCAGTTCATGTCCGGCCAGTCCCCGCGAATGGGCCCGAACATGTTGCGCCCAAGAATCCAGGCCCCGACATTCTGAAAGCCGCGCGCGGCGAAGTCATCATCAATCCCGGTCGTGCCGTCGTCCTTGCCGAACAACGATCGCTGGAACGTCCGTGTCGGGATGAGCCACTGATGGAGCTCCGTCCCGCCAATGCCTAGCGGATTGTTAATGTCCTGATTCGGACCCGCTCCGTATCCGTCGAGCGAGATGGTAAAGCCGTTAACGCGAACGCGTGCCATCGTTTGCCTCCGTTTGGACGCCTAAAACGAAATCCGGGGCCCAGACAACGGATGTCGACCATCAGATACCGCGCCGCGCCATCCGCCTCGCCAAGCTACCGCGACTCCTCGACCGGCACAAGGATCGTGTCGCCAATCGCCACCAGCTTGCGCGCATTGTCCTCTCCCAGCGCATACAACTCGGCCTTGGTGAAGACCTGCTTTCTGCCCGCTTTTACCACCTTGCCCTGGGCGATAAACCGATGTCCAACCGCCGGCGCGAGGCAACTCACGGCGATGTGGGATGCCAGGACACGGCCGGAAACCGTTGCGGCGGCAAAGCCGCATACGGTGTCGAGCAAGGCCGAGATCAGCCCGGCGTGCAGGAAGCCGGAATATTGCGCCATGTCTTCGGCGCGCCAGTCCATCCCCAATTCCGCTTCACCGTCGCCCGCGCGCAGGACCTCGAAGCCGGCCCATCGGTTGAAAGGCGCAGTGGCGCTGATTTGCTGAATCAAGGCAAGCTTGTCCTGATGTTCCATGCACGTTCTCCTCGATATTATGTAGACCACTCTATATAATTCAATGAAGGAAAACAAGGCAAGGACCCGAACGACATGTCAGCAGCCGCCAAGCATCGTGATGCGATCGTGCAGAGTGCCGTCGCGCTTTTTCGGAAACAGGGTTATGCGGGCACCGGTCTAAGCGACATCCTTGGCGCAAGTGGCGCGCCAAAGGGGTCGCTCTACTACTACTTTCCGAACGGCAAGATCTCGATCGGCGTGGCGGCAATCGAGTTTGCTGGCAATAAGGTCGCGGCGACGCTGGAGGAGTTGGCGCGCCAATCTGACTCGCCTTCCCGCCTGATCACGCAGTATTGCGGACTGCTTGCCGGCTGGATGAAGCAATCCGAGTTTCGGGACGGCTGCCCGATCACGACCACGCTTCTGGAACTCGCGCCGGAGCACGAAGACATCCGGCAGGCCGGCGAGGCGGCATTTGGCGCGTGGGCCTGCATCATCGAGCAGGCGCTGCTTCGAAGCGACGTGGAAGCGTCGCGGGCGCACCGCCTTTCCCGCATGGCAATGGCCACGATCTCGGGAGCGCTGGTCCAGATGCGCGTGCAGAAGAGCGCCACGCCTTTGCTGGATGCCGCAGCCGAGCTCGGGCTGCTATTTGAGACGGCCGTGCCGGATCGACGGCCAGGTTGAGCGCATGAGCCCCCTGCCCTGCGCCCTTCCGCGGTCAAATCAACCTGCCGACGCCGACCAGGCCGTGTCCTTGTCCAGCGGGTACACCGGCCTGGAGACATTGCGGAACGGGAACATCTCATAGCGCGAACTGGTCACGCCTTCGCTATCGCATTCGATCACTGACTTCGCGATCGGCACGAAAACCGGCCTGCAATACATGCGCGACTTCAGGATCAGGAACCGTGCGGCGTGAGGGTCCACGCCGATATGGGTGAAGATGCCAAGGTCCCAATGCTCTTGCGGCGTTTCGGTGACGATGACCTTTGCCGCACCGGTATCGAGCAGCACCGTGCGGCCCATCCGGATGCGCTGGCCCGTATATGTCGGGCCGGAGATGACGTATTCCCCGTCGCTGATCGCGGTGACCTTGCCGGATAGCGGCTTTGATTCCGGATACACGTTGAGCTGCGGCGCGGCCACCTTGTCGCCGACGTTGAGCGTGACGCTTGCTCCCACGCCTGCCGCGATCAGTTGGGCCACGGCTTCCGGGTCGCACACCGGGCCGACTTCGATGCCATCCAGGCCCTGGGCCAACGCCTCGTGCAGAACGGCCATGTTGTCGCAGGTGCCGCCCGACATGCAGTTGTCACCATGATCGAGGAGCAGCACGGGACGGTGCTCGGCGGTGGCATTCGCCGCAGCCGCCGCCGTGGCGATGGATGTCGGCAACGGATCGGGTCGATACGTGAAGCCTTCGCGCTCTTCCCAGATCTGCGCCGCGATGCGCTCGGCCACCTCGTCCGCCTTCCGGCGATCGCCATCGCCCACCACGATCACGCTGATGCACGGCGCCGGAATGTCGGCCAGACCAAAGCCGGCCAGGATGGATACCGCCAACATGCCGCCCTTTTCCGCCTCCTTGGCCAGTGCCACCGCCCGTTGCATGGCCCCTTCGTCGGTACGGCTGCGCAGGGTATGGGTAACAAGCGGCGGTCTGCGCCACGCCATGACGGGACGCACGCGCCCCGCGATCATCTCCAGAAGCAGGCGGCCAGCATGTTCACCCGTTTCGTACATGTCGATATGTGGATAGGTCTTGAAGCTGACGGCAATGTCGGCATGGTCGATCAGGGGCTGCGTGATATTGCCGTGCAGATCGAGCGCAACCGCAATCGGCGCGTCGGGCAGGACTTGCCGCAGGCGCTGGAGCAGCTCTCCTTCGCCATCGTCGCTGTTCTCCGCGACCATCGCGCCGTGCAGATCGAGCATCACTGCATCACAGCCCGCCGCCGCCGCGACGATCGTGTCCGTCAGGTGCGTATAGGCGTCAGCGGCCACACGGCCACTTGGGTTCGCGCCGGCGATCACCGGCACCACGATTTCCGCGCCCACCGCTTCGGCGAGGTCGATGAACGCGCCGGCTGCGGTGCGCGTGCCCTTGGCGGCCCGATACCCCTGGGCTCCGTATCGTGGGCTGAAGGACTCAAGTGGTGTTGCCACCGGCGAGTACGTGTTCGTTTCGTGATTGAGTCTGGCGATCAGAATCTTCATGGGTGTCCTGAATGATCGGAATGACGTCGACGATTACCGATTGGCCGCATCGAGCATGGCATGAAGCAGCACGTTGGCCCCCGCCTCCAGATGCTCTGGTTTCGCATCCTCGATCTCGTTGTGGCTGATGCCGTCCTTGCAAGGCACAAAAATCATAGCGGTCGGGGCCACGCGCGCGAGATAGACGGCGTCGTGGCCAGCGCCACTGATGACGTCCATCTCCGAATGGCCGATCCGTCCGGCGCCCGCGCGAATGGCGCGGATCAGCCGCTCGTCGAATGGCTGCGGCGGGAAGTAGACAACCTGCTTGACATCGATCGAGACACCGTTACGTACCGCCAGTTCGCCTGTCTGGGCCAGGAACGTGTCGTGCATCGAGGTCAATAGATCGTCGTCCGATGCGCGAAGATCGACGGTCATGTTGACGCGTCCGGGAATCACGTTGCGGGAGTCGGGATGGACCGTCAGGCAGCCTACGGTACCGCGCCCGTGCGGCGGATGGTCCAGCGCGATACGGTTGACGATGCCGACCAGCTCCGAAGCGGCAAGCAGCGCGTCCTTGCGTAGCGCCATCGGCGTCGGTCCCGCGTGGGCTTCCATGCCCGTGATGGTGACGTCGTACCAGCGCTGCCCCAGTGCGCCAGTCACGACGCCGATCACGGTGTCGTGTGCCTCCAGCACCGGCCCCTGTTCGATATGAGCCTCGAAGTACGCGCCGGGCCGGGGTTCGCCAATCGGTGCCGAGCCGGCATAGCCAATAGCCTCGAGTGCATCCTTGACGGAGATGCCCTCGCGGTCGGTCTGCACCAGCAAGTCCTTGAGGACGAATTCTCCGATGAACGCGCCAGATCCCATCATCACGGGCACGAACCGAGATCCCTCTTCATTCGTCCAGACTGCCACTTCGAGCGGGGCCTCCGTGACAATGTCGTGGTCGTTGAGCGTCCTGAGGACCTCGATGCCGGCGAACACGCCGTAGTTCCCGTCGAACTTGCCGCCTGTCGGCTGGGTGTCGATGTGGCTTCCGGTCATGACGGCCGGCAGGCTGTCGTTGCGGCCACGCCTGCGCGCAAAGATATTGCCGATGGCGTCGACGCGGATCGTGCAGCCGGCCGCTTCGGCCTCCTTCACGAAAAAATCCCTGCCCTGGCGGTCCAGATCAGTCAATGCAAGACGGCAGACGCCCCCTTTGGGGGTCGCGCCAATCTCTGCAAGGCGCATCAGCGTGTCCCACAGGCGGGAGCCGTTGATGCGCACATCATGTCCGATGCCGGCAGATGCTTGCGTGTTGCTCATGCTTTCTCCAGTGCGATGGCGGATCAGACGGTAAGGCCGACGCCGAGGTACTTGTCCTTGACCGCGTCGTTGCGGCGGAACTCCTCGTTGCCGCCGGTGTAGACCACCCTTCCCTGCTCGATCACCACATGCCTGTCAGCAAGCTGCATGCAGACCTCAAGGTTCTGCTCCACCAGAAGAATGGGGACGCCCGCGGCCTTGATGACCTTGAGCTGCGCGACGATCTCTTCGACGATAACCGGGGCCAGACCCTCCACGGGCTCGTCGAGCATGAGCAGGCGCGGATGATTCATCAGGGCCCGGCCGATCGCGAGCATCTGCTGCTCGCCCCCGGAAAGCTGCGCGCCACCATTGCGGCGCCGCTCGCGAAGACGCGGGAAAATCCGGTAGACATCCTCAAGCTGCCATGGCGACGCCTTCCTTGCCGCCAGCTTCAGGTTCTCCTCGACGGTCAGCAGCTTGAAGATGCCCCGGTGCTCCGGTACGAAGCACAGGCCTTCGCGCGCGATCCGGTGCGGGGCCATTCCCGCAATGTCCTTGCCATGAAACAGCACACGCCCGCCGCGTGGGGGTACGATGCCGGCAATTGCCTTCAAGGTTGTCGATTTGCCGGCGCCGTTGCGGCCCAGTAGCGTGACCAGTTCTCCGTCGCCAATGGCAAGGGAGACGCCTTGCAGTACATGGCTCTTGCCGTAGTAGCCATGAATATCCTGTACGTCGAGCATCATCCCTTGCCTCCGGTGATCATGTTGCCAAGGTAGGCCGCCCGGACTCGGGGGTCGCTACGCACGTCGGCCGGCGCGCCCTCCATCAGCACCTTGCCCTGCTGCATCACGGTGATGGTGTCCGAGATATCCATCACGATGTCCATGTTGTGTTCGATCAGCACGACGGTATGGTCCTGGACCAATCCACGTATCAACCGCTTCATCGCGCCCAGATCGTCCACGCCCATGCCGGAGGTCGGCTCGTCGAGGAACACGGCGCGGGGACGTGCCGCCAGCGCCATGCCGACCTCCAGCCGCCGTTGCTGGCCGTGCGAGAGCACGCCGGCAGCGGAGCCCGACACATGAGTGAGTTCAAGCCGCTCCAGCACATGGTCGACAACCTCGGCGCAGGCGAGGTCGCCGGCCGGCAGACGCCATCCATTCATCGCCTTGCGGGGCGAGGTGCCAAGCGCCGCCAGCCGCAGGTTCTCGCGGACGGACAGGTTGGGGAACAGGCTGGTTACCTGAAAGGACCGGGCGATGCCGCGCTGGACCCGCTGATAGTCGGCCTCCGCCGTGACATCCTTGCCCTCGAACACGATTCGCCCCGCGCTGACTGGCCGCGTGCCGGTCAGCATATGGAACAGGGTTGTCTTGCCCGCGCCATTGGGGCCGATGACGGAATGAACGGTCCCGGGCATCACCCGCAGGTCGACCCCGCCCAGCGCCATGAACTTCCCGTATTGCTTGACGATGCCCGTGGCTTCAAGAATCGGCGTGCTCATGCGCGCTCCTCCTGGGTGGATGCGGCGCCCGTCACACCTCGCAGGCGTGCCGCGATGGTCGATCCCAGGCCCCACAATCCGCGCTGCATGAACAGGCTGACCGCGATAAGCAGGAAGCCCAGAAGCATGAGCCAGCGCGGCCAGAGCGTGGACAGCCAGTCCGCCAGCAGGACGTAGAACGCCGCGCCGAGCACCGAGGCGAAGATATTGCTGGTGCCGCCGATCACCGTCATGATCAGGATCATTTCGCTCGCGTGGTAGTCGATGTTCGCCAGCGGCGCGATACCTGTCAGCATGGCGTGCAAGGCGCCGGCAAGCCCCGTCACGGCGCCGGAGATCACGAATGCCAGCAGTTTGAAGGCCCGGACGTTGTAGCCGACGGCAAGCGCCCGTTCCTCGTTGTCGCGAATAGCCAGCAGCGTGCGGCCGAGGACGGATTCCGTGACGCGCAGAACGAGTGCGAAGACGATCAGGAACAGCACCGCCACGAATCCGTAGAATCCCCACGACGACGTCAGATCGATCAGGGCATGCCCGCCGATGGAAATCGGGGGGCGTGGGATGTCGAGCAAGCCGTTGTCACCGCCGGTGATGCCGGGCGCCGTGTAGGCGAGGAAGTAGAACATCTGCGCGAACGCCAGCGTCAGCATCACGAAATACGTGCCGCGTTGACGGATGGAGAACCACCCTACCAGGGCTGCGGTCGCCGCGCCGATCACCACGGCACCCAGCAGGGCCACGGGCATCGGCAGGCCGCCGGCACGTGTCAGCGCCAGGCCAACCGCATAGCTTCCCAATCCAAAGAAGATCCCCTGGCCGAACGACAGCAGGCCCGTGTATCCGAGCAGAAGATTGCAGGCCATGGCAGCCATGCCATAGATCAGGACTTCGGTCGCCAGCGTGCCCGAACGCATCGTCAACGGGAGCAGCAGCGTGACGCCCAGCGCTAGCCACCAGTAGCGGTAGCGAAACAACCATTGTCTGCTTGACGCCATCATCCCCTCCCAAGCAGGCCGTGCGGACGCAGCAACAGCACCGCGGCCATGGCCACATAGATCATCAGCCGGGCACCTTCCGGCCAGAGCGTGCTCATCAGGCTTTGCACAATGCCAACAAGCAGGCCACCCACCAGGGCGCCGGTGAAGCTGCCCATGCCGCCGATCACGACCACGATAAAGGCCACCCCCAGGGCTTCCACGCCCATGAACGGCTCGGCACCCCGGATTGGCGCGGCCAGGACGCCCGCGATGGCGGCAGTCCCCGCGCCGAGCGCGAACATCAGGCTGAACAGTCGGAAAACATTGATGCCAAGCAGCGAGACCATTTCCGTGGATTCACTGCCAGCGCGAACGGCACTGCCGATGCGGGTGCCTTCGAGCAGCCACCAGAGCGCAACGGCAAGGAGGGCCGTGAAGCCGATCACGAAGAGACGGTATTTCGGATAGACGAAATCGCCCCACATCACCACGCCTTGCAGCACATCGGGAGGCGGTACGTCGACGCCTAGCGGGCCCCACCCGACAATGATGAGTTCCTGGATCGCCAGGGCCAGGCCGACCGTGATGAGGATGTGGAATTCGTGCGGCTGCGCGTAGACATAGCGAAGCATCACCTTTTCCGTGAGCCATGCCAGCGCGCCGATGATGATGGGCGCCAGGATGAGCGCCGCCCAGAAGTCCAGGCCGAACTGGAGCGCCTGGAAGCACAGGTAGGCGCCAAGCGCGTAGAACGCGCCGTGGGCGAAATTCACGAAACGCAAGAGACCGAAGACGATCGACAAGCCTACTGCCAGCAGGAAGTAGAGCATCCCGATGCCAACGCCATTGATGACCTGCAACAGATAGACGTTCATAAACCGTGCGAATGAGGGAGACCGCCAGACCGCGGCGGCGCGGTCCGTTGCATCGAATATGACTTGAGATGTCCGCGGTCAGAACGACCGCGGCTTCGCCCGGCTTATGCCATCTTGCACTGCGTCTGATCGAGCGGCAGGAATGCCTTGCCGACGCTCACGATCTCGGCAAAGTCATCCTTGTCCTTCATCTTGGACTTGGCTTTGCCCTTCAGCAGATAGTAGTTCTTGAGTACCTGATGGTCGCCGGCCCGGATCTCTTCGGGACCCGTCAGGCCCTCGTACTTCAGACCTTCCAGCGCGGCCACCACGGCCTTCGGGTCGGCCGAGCCTGCCTTGATCATGCCGTCCACCAGGATCTTCGTGCAGATATATGAGCCGGCAAGGCTGTAGTTCGGATTCGCCTTGAACTTCTCGTTGGCGCGCTTGACCAGATCGCGGTTCAGGGGCGTGTCCACGCCGTGCCAGTACTGCGCGCCGAAGTAGACGCCTTCGCAGAGGTCGGCGCCGAGCGATTCGAACTGTTCCAGACCCGATGCCCAGGCGACGAGGATGGTGCAGTTCTTCTTCATGCCGAAGCTCACGGCCTGCCGGAGGGTGTCCGACGACTGCGAGCCGAAGTTCAGGATCAGCAACACATCCGGCTTGGCGGCCATCGCGTTGGTGAGGTAGCCGCTGAATTCCTTCTCCGTTAGCGCGTGATAGCTGTTGCCGACGTGCTCGATGCCCTTTTCCTTGAAGATGGCCTTGGCTGCGGAAAGCAGTCCGTCGCCAAACACATACTGGGGGGTGATCGTGTACCAGCGCTTGGCCTTCGGCATCGCTTCGATCAGCGGTCGCACCGTGCGCTCGATCGCGCCATAGGTGGGAACGGACCAGCGGAACGTGGCCCGGTTGCAGTCCTTGCCGGTGATTTCGTCGGCGCCAGCGGTCGTCACGAACACGCCGCCAAGCTTCTCCGCTTCCTTGCCCATGGCAAGCGACTCCGAGGACAGGATGCCGCCGGCAAAGTAGCGGGCGGCTTTCTGCTGCGCCAACTCCTGCACCTTTCTGACCGCCGTGGCTGGCTTGCCCTCGGTATCGAGGACGCTGTACTGCAACGGTCGTCCCAGGACCTTGCCATATTGCTCCACGGCCAGTTTCATGCCGAGATCCGCGAACTTCCCGTTCGCCGCAAACGCGCCGGACATCGGCACGGGACACCCGAGCTCGATGGCCTCCCCGGCTGCCAGGACACTGCGTGAATAGGTCACTACGCCAGGGACTGCCGACACGGCGGCCAACTTCAGCAAATCACGACGGTTCACGGCTCACTCCTCGTTAGGTGGGGATCGTGTTGTGGCGAAGCGTTGGGCGCCGTATGTGGCACCTTGCCCCGTCCAGCTTTATTCCGCCTCCTGGCGCGACGCAGCGAGAGGCAGGTCGATTGCATTTATCCTATTTATCATCATAAATAGAATAGAATCATCTTAGGAGGCTGGAAAACGCCTTGTCAATGAATGCGGGGTCAGGGTTTACGCAGCCCCGCTCTTTCGACGAGGGTCCTCGTCGGACCAGGCTGGCGCGCCCTTTCGTCCGGATGCGGCAGCCAGGCCCCAGATGGATAGAATGGCGCCCAGTGATCGACTGGGCGAGGCATGCAGGTCCAGCAAACGTGAAGGATTGCGCAATGTCGATGTTTCGCGAAGCGAAGGAAGGTGCCATTGGAATCCGCAAGCAAAAACGTGCGGACCTCGTGGCTGAAGAACTGAAGCGGCTGATTACCCAGCGCAACCTCAAGCCTGGCGACAAGCTGCCTCACGAGATCAAGCTTCAGCAGATGTTCTCGGTCAGCAAGAGCACGATTCGGGAGGCGCTGAAGTCGTTGGAAGTCCAGGGACTGATCAGTGTCAGCACCGGACCTTCGGGCGGTGCCACGATCGTTGAAGTACCGCTGGACCGCACCTTCCAGCTCATGCAGAACTATCTTTTCTTCAAGGACGTTGGCATTGCCGATGTCTACACGGTCCGCCGGCTCCTGGAGCCCGAGCTGGCCGCCGGCGCGATTCCGCATTTGACCGAGGATGATTTTCTGGCGCTCGAGCGCACGATCGACTTGTGCGACCCGGCGTCACAGGCTGCCGCCGGCACCAAGATGCTGGACCAGCGACAGGAGGACCTGACCTTCCACGACATCCTGGCCGCGGCGAACCCGAATCCGATGCTGCGTTTTTGCTGCGAACTCATCAACGAGATGATTCGCCAGCTAGTCGTGTTCGGCAACGAGACTCCGGCGTGCGAGCACGAACGTTTCGGGGCCGCCAACGTGGTGTTTCACCGGCGGATCGTGGCGGCTGCGCGCGCGCGCGATGCGGAGGCGGTGCGCTCGCTGATGTCGGCGCACATGGAAGAGTGCACGCATTACGTTACGCGCATGAACGGCCGTGTGCATGGCAGGCTGGTCCTGGATTCCGAGATGACTCGGCGGACATGGCTGAAACCGAGTGAGACGACCGACAAGGCTTGATCAGCCTCGTCGGTCGTGCACGATGCTCTGGCGTCCTACAGATAGGTGATGGTGACGATGTAGCCGGCTGGCCGGGCATCGGTCGTGCTGGTGCTGGTGCTGGTGCTGGCGCCGAATACCGCTGTTACGTTTAGCCGGTTGGGGCCGATACGCGTATCGCGAGGCAGTTCGCGGACATCGCTCAGCGTTCGGGTCATCATCCTTCCGGCCTCGCTACACGTGGCCGATATCCCTCGCGACTGGCCGACCTGGGTCATCTGGCATGAAGGTTCCGTGATCGCGCCGCGAAACTGGATGGTGCCACCCCACGCTGGTCCAGCCAAAGAGATCGAGCCCATCAAGGCGAGCAACAAAGATAGCCTTGTCCCCTGCATGATCACCCCCGAACGTGGATCGTTGTTTATCCATCAACGGCAGCCATGCTGGATACTTTAGGCAATTTCTTGCGTTCTTGCGTTCTTGCTTCATGTGAGCCCACGCCGGCGATGGGGCCAGCCTCATCGCCGGAAAATGACTATGCTGGTAGCACGAGTCTGACAAGGAGGAGGCAGGCATGGAATTTCTTCCATTGGTGCGATGGAGCCTCGGAGCCGTTGCGGCGGGTCTGATCGCCGGGTGCAATGCTCCGCAACGCAATCACGCCATGCCCCCTGCCCCCGCGCCACCACGCATGAACGTGCCGGCCTCCGACGTCTACGAGTCGCCAGCGCCCAGCCCGGCTCCGTCTGCGCAAACTGATGCACCACGACAGAGGCAGTAGACCGCGTGGCGTTGATCGATCGTGGCGCTGCCGCGCCGGTTCACCGGCGCCTCCGGGGAGCGACATGCAGCCGCCGTAACCCAGCTACTTTCAGGCCTTGCCGGACCCCTTGCGTCCGTCGGCGTCCTGATTGTCCGGGTTCCATCTCTGGAGACACGCGCGCAAGGCATTGAGCTGTGTCGGCTTGAACATGCATTCGTCGATCCCGGCCTCTCTGCAGCGCTGGACTTCTTCGGCTTCGGTGCTGGCCGTGATTGCGACGATCGGGAGGCGATGGGCGTGCGTTCCGGCTTCCGTTTTGGCTTCGGCTTCGCGGGCGCGAAGCTGTCTTGCCAGTTCATAGCCGTTGACGTTCGGCATGTGGCAATCCGTGATCAGCATCGCGTAGGCCGTCTTCTCGGCGGCCTCGAGTGCCTGCTGCCCGTCGACCACGGCATCGCAGGCATAACCGAGCAGCTTTAGCTGATGCTGCAGCAGGATACGATTGGTTTCGTGGTCTTCCGCCACCAGGATCAACCTGCCGGATGCCAGCGCCTGTTCTCGCGTCACTGCGTGCGCAGCAGGCTTCGGCTTGGCCTGCGCATGGGTAGCGACAGTGTGCGCCCGGCCCTGCATGGCGGCGACCGTCACCGCGTTGATCGCGCGCCAGCTCACGGGATTGCTGCTCAGGCGGACATCGGATTCTGTCAGCCGGTAGCCCGCCAGTTTGGGTTTTTCCGTGACATGCACGACGATGGGGCTGGCCTGCCCGACCGGCGACGGCGGCGCATACTCGCCGTCGTTGAGGAACAGCATCTGCGGCTTGTCACGCTCGTCCTGGCTTGCAGAGTTGGTCGCGCCAGCGGCAGACAGGAAGTCCGTCAGCGCTTGGCCCACCGCGCGATCCCGCAAGCGGACCCCGAACTGGATGCCCGCCAGCGGCGGCTTTGAGTAGCGTCTTTCCTTGACCGGGAGGCTCAACTCGACCTCGACCTGGGTGCCGATGCCGGGCTCGCTCTTCAGTGTGATGCGCCCACCCATCAACTGCACCAGACGCCGGCAGATTGCCAGGCCAAGGCCCGTGCCGCCGAATCGGCGCGTGGTCGACGTGTCGGCCTGCACGAAAGGATCGAACAGCCGGCTCTGGTTCTGCGGCTCGATGCCGATACCGGTATCGGTCACGCGCCACCGGAGGGTTTGCGCGGTCTCCGTTTCCTGTACCACCTCGGCGGACACCGACACCATGCCGCTTTCGGTGAACTTGATGGCGTTGCTGAGCAGGTTAAACAGGACCTGGCGCAGGCGCACGCTGTCGCCTAGTACCACGGCGGCAACATCCGCCCCCACATGCAGCCGCAGATGCAGGCCTTTCTCATGCGCGCGTGTCGCCAGCACACCGATGGTGCAATCGCAAAGCTCGCGGATATCCAATGGCCGGGATTCAATGTCAATGCGGCCGGCTTCAATCTTCGAGTAGTCCAGGATATCGTCGAGAATCTGGAGCAACGCGCTCGCCGAATCCCCCATCATGCCGACCGTGGCGGATTGTTCCGGCGTCAGGGACGTATGGGAAAGCAGTTCAGCAAGCCCCAGTACACCGTTCATCGGCGTGCGAATCTCATGGCTCATCATGGCCAGGAAACTATCCTTGGCACGGGATGCCGCCTCCGCGGACTCTTTTGCGCTGGCCAGTGCGGCCGCGCGTTCATGCTCGGCCTGGGTGTCACGCCAATAGCCGTTCCAGAGCACGCTGCCGTCGATCTCGATACGGGGCACGGCCTGCAAACGCGTCCAGCGAAACCCTTCCAGCTTGCGCAGGCGCACTTCGTGGTTCAGAACCTGAAGCTCCCGCCGCGCCCTGGCGATGGCGCGACGCAGGGACATCCGGTCATCGGGATGCACACAAGCTTCGATCGTGGGGGGATTGACCGCCAGGGTTTCGGCGTCGACGCCAAACAGGTCCGTGGTATTGCCACTCACCCATATCGGTCCCCGGCCTAGGTGGCCCGACTGGCGTGCCTGGAACACCATGATCGGCAGGTAGCGCGTGACGTCGGCCAGACGGCCCTGTGCCTCGCGCGCCTCGAGCTCCGCCTGGCGGATTTCCGTCACATCCACGCCGGTGTTGATCAGTCCCTCGACATTGTTTTCGCCGACAAAGGGCTTGATATAGAGAAGGAAATGCCGCTCCACGCCCTCCTTGTCCTGCAGTTGCAACTGGAGTTGCACCAGCCTGCCTGTGTCGATGGCCCGCTGGCTCGCCTCCTCCACCCGCGCGCTGTTCGCCTCGCCCCAGAAATGTACTTCCGTGGTGGTGTGACCTACGATGTCGGCCCATGACCGCCCCGTGATCCACTCGGAGAATGCGTTCAACCGCAGATACCGGCCGTCCTTGTTACTGACCACAATGGGCAGGGGGATGGCATCCATCAGCGTCGACTGGAAGCGCAACTGGGTCGAAAGCTCCCGTTCGGCCTCGCGACGAATGGAAGCCTCCTTGCGGTACAGGCGCTGGGAACGAAGCAGGATCAGGAGGATGACCATCATCCCGATCAGGATTGGACTCGCCCGCCAGAGCGCATTCAGCCACGACGTTTCCAGCACATAGCTGGTGCCGGCGTAGCGATTCTGGATATCCAGCCGGCGGTCCTCCGGTAGCACGGAGAGTGCGCGATTGATCAATGGCAGCAGTCGCCCGGCTAGCGCGGGGTTGACCGCAAAGCCGCTGTTGAGCATGTGCTCGCCCGAACCGATCACGCGTAGCTTGCCGGCAAAATTGCGTCGCAGTTCGATATCGGTCGAGACGATATCGTCGACATAAGCATCGGCTTTCCCCTGTGCCACCATGTCGAGTCCGGCGTGGACATTCGGGGCGATCACCAGCTTCACGCCCGGTACCTCGTGCCGGGTGAAATCGCCAACCCCGCCAGAGTCGGTGACGACAACTCGCTTTCCGGTGAGGTCGCGCAGGTGTGCGAGCGGCAAGGCCGAGTTTCTGCCCGCCACCACCACTGGAAACGTCGAGTACGGACGGGATACCGGCAAGCCGCGCAGCGTGGGGTCCTCTGGCACCGCTACGGCCATCAGATCGATCTTGCCCTGATGCAGCGCCTCGACGGTCTGCTGGATGTCAGTCGTCGGCTGGCGTCGGAAGCGGACGCCCAGGGTCTCGCCAAGGTAACTCAGATAGTCAATCGCTATGCCGCTGGCGCGGCCACTCTCGTCCAGGTACGTGTAGGGCGCGAGCCCCGCGTCGACACCAACCGTCAAGGTTGGCAACGACTTCAGGAACGCACGCTCCTCGTCGGTCAGGAAGAATTTCTGGGGCTTGTCGGGCGAGGCCACCTGCGAGGTTATCCAGTGTGCCAGCAAGGCAGCGCGGCGAGCTGGATCAATCGCCGCCAGGCCGGCATCGGTCGCGTCACGCAGTTCCGTCGCGTTGGATCGAAACGCAAAGTGAATGGCTCCTGTTGGCTCCCGGTAGCGCGAGAGGACCTTCAGTCCCGCAAACTCAGGTGAAACCATTGCATACTCGGCCACTGGCTGCACGGTGGCGTAGTAGTCGGCCCGCCCGTTCACGATGGCGCGCAATCCATCGGTCGTGTCCTTGATGGGCACCATGCGCGCCTTCGGATAACGCTGGCGCAGAATGCCCTCCATGTAATAACCGGGCTCGATCGCGAAGCGGCCGGTTTGCATGGACGCAAGCAGGTCTTCTTCCAACGCGGCGGACGGACGACCGACCACCACGGCATCACCATCAAAGTATGGCTCGGAGAAGGAGAGGCACCGACGTCGTGCCGGCGTGATGGCAACATTGAGCACCACGTCCACATCGCCCTTGCACAACGCCGCCAGAAGGGCCGTCATGTCGGGATACCCCTTCACGCTGTACGTGATCTGGTGTCCGCGCAGAGCCTCATGAAGGAAATCCATGCCGATGCCTTCGGCCCGCCCGGCATTGAGCATCGTGAACGGAGGCCAGCCGTTGTCGAGCATGCCGACGGTCAGTTTCGCCGGCAGCGCCATGGCGGGCTGCATCAGGCTCAGACCGAGGATCAGGACGGACAGCGTCCAGCGCCGGCATTGGGAGGCGGCGTGGCGAAGTGTCTCTTTCATGAGGTCATGCCCAGGAAGAGGAGCGGGTTGAAGGAATGGATTGAAAATCGTGGGTGTGCTCGACGAAGAAGCGTCGGTCCCTGGCTTTGCATTCAGCGCGTGAGAAACGATTTCGGGGTTCCCACGGATCGGGCCTGGCAAGCGGGTCCGATGGTGGCTAAATGCCTGGTGGATAAAGCCAAATTCTGCGCAGGGGAGCTGTCAATCGGAGGCAGAAATTTCCTAGTTTTGCGGTGAAAAATCCCAATATCCATTTGAATCCCGACCCACATGCTGTGCATGGCATATGCATATGAGTGATTCGTATTTCACCTTGGTACCACCTCTCCGGGTAACATGCCCCTGATCTACGGAGGTGCTAAGCCACCGCGAGAAGGCTGTCTTTTGGTGAAACCTGGGAGTGCTTGATCAATGTCTGAAAACTGGAAATTCGAAACGCGTTCGGTCCACGCGGGATATAGCCCTGACCCTACGACTAAGGCAGTGGCAGTTCCGATCTACCAGACGGCGGCCTACGCCTTCGACAATGCGCAGCATGGCGCGGACCTGTTCGATCTGAAGGTGCCGGGGAATATCTACACCCGGATCATGAACCCGACGACCGACGTGCTCGAGAAGCGGATCGCGGCGCTGGAAGGCGGTGTCGGGGCGCTGGCGGTCGCATCCGGCCAGGCGGCGGTCACCGCGGCGATCCAGACGATCACCGAGGCCGGCGATAATATCGTCGCTTCCTCGGCGCTCTACGGCGGCACCTACAACCTGCTGGCGCATACCATGCCGCAGTTTGGCGTTACGACACGGTTTGCCGATCACCGGCGCCCGGAAAGCTTCGAGGCACTAATCGACGATCGGACCAAGGCTGTGTTTGTGGAGTCGATCGGTAATCCGGCGGGTAACGTGACGGATATCGCGAAGATTGCGGCGATCGCAAAGCGGCATGGTGTGCCAGTCATCGTCGACAATACCGTCGCCACGCCCTATCTCCTTCGGCCGTTCGAGCATGGCGCCGATATCGTCGTTCACTCGCTGACGAAGTACCTCGGCGGTCATGGCACGAGCATTGGCGGAGCCATCGTCGATTCGGGCAAGTTCCCGTGGGCGAAGTACCCCTCTCGCTTTCCGAAGCTCAATACCCCGGATGCCAGCTATCACGGCGTGACGTATACGGAAGCCTTCGGCCCCGCGGCATACATCGGCCGGGCTCGCGTGGTCCCGCTGCGGAACATGGGCGCGGCGCTGTCGCCATTCAATGCCTTCCTGATCCTGCAAGGCATCGAAACGCTTGGCCTGCGCATGGATCGGATCAACGACAACACGCTCGCGGTCGCCCGGCATCTTAGCCAGCACGCCAAGGTGGGCTGGGTCAACTACGCGGGGCTCGAGGACAACCAGGACTACGCGCTCGCCAAGAAGTACATGAATGGCAAGGCTTCCGGCCTGCTCACGTTCGGTGTCAAGGCCGCCGATGGCGATGGGCGGGCGGCTGGTGCCCGGTTCCTGGATGCGCTGCAGCTGTTCACGCGCTTGGTGAACATCGGCGATGTGCGGTCGCTGGCCACGCACCCTGCTTCCACGACGCATCGCCAGCTTTCCCCGGAAGAGTTGGCACAGACGGGCGTGGGACTGGATACGGTTCGCCTCTGCGTTGGCATCGAGCACATCGACGACCTGCTGGCTGATATCGACCAGGCGCTGCAGGCGGTATAACCGTCGGCGCTGTCGCGCGGCATTGGTGGGCGGGAAGCCACGCTTCTCCGCCCACTTTCTACTCTTGCCGCCCTGCCCTCAGATCTTGATGCGCAACCGCCCCCAGAACGTCCGTCCCGGTGACATGATTGGCGTGGAGGCGGCGTAGCCGAAGCCGGCGTTGCCGGCGAGGTTCAGATGCTCGGTGTAGGCCTTGTCGAACAGGTTGTCGATGCCGATCGACAACTGCGCGCTCTTGTTGAAGTTGTACTGCGCATTCACCGAGACCACGCCAAAGCCAGCGCTCGGCCCAAAATCCTGACCGACCACATTCCCCTCGTGCAGCGCATAGCGACGCTGCGGCGCCACGACACGCCACAAGCCGCCAACCGACCACTCGCGCCACGAGTAATCGGCGCTCAGACGCATCTCGAGTGGCGGAATCTGCGGCAGCGGGGCCCCGCTGTCCACGTTGCGGCCCCAGGCATAGGCGACTGACCCGCCCAGCTTCCAGCTCGCGCTGGGGAACCAGAACGTGCTGATCTCACCGCCCATGATCTGCGCGTTGACATTGCTGGCCTGCGACAGGTTCGCGGTCGCGCCGGAGCCATAGGAGAACAGGATGAAGTTGTTGACGTAGCCGGCGTACGCCGAAATCGAGGCGTCGAGCGTCTTGGTGCGGTAGCGGGCGCCGATGTCGAGCTGGGTGGTCTTCTCGGGCTCAATGCCTGTGAACGCGTTTGTCGACCCAGACGGGCCACGTTTCGGCGAGAACAGCTCCCAGTAGTCAGGAAAGCGCTCGGTGTGCCCGAGTCCCGCGTACCAGGTCATCGGCGTTTCCGCGAGCGTGTGCTCGTAGCGCAGGAAACCGCTCGGCAGCAATTGACTGCGTGTCTCATCCGCGGTGGGATTCGGCATCTTCATCATGCCCATCGACCCACTGACCGTGGCGCGCTCGTCCGTGGCGCCCGAGCGATCCAGCCGCGCCCCGGCAACCACGCGCCGTGCGTCGTTGATCTCCCAGGTCAGTTCGCTGAAGAGACCATAGTTCGAAAGCGACGCCGACGAATTCCACGGCATCGACGACGGGCTCAGCACGCCCATGGCCGAGCGTGTATCGAGGTTATTCGACTGCGCATCGAAGCCCGCCACCCATTGCACGTTCTCACCGAGGTCGAATGTCGCGGCGATGCGACCGCCTGCGGTACGGCGGCGCACGTCCGAAGCCATGGCCATGCTGCCGGGAGGCGGTGTTCGCAAGGTGTAGTTGTCCATGCGATGGTCGGCATCGCTGTAATACACCTCGGCGTCGACGCGGCGAAGGAATTCGCCGATGTTCTGCTTCTTGAAGCGCAACTGGAAACTGTCGCGCTTGAAACGCACGCCGTCCATGCCGCGCCCGGCGTATCGGGCGTTGCCGTCACCGGCGCTGGCGGCGAACTCGATGAGCGTGTTGGCATCGGGAGTGATGCCCACCGCCGCGTCAGCATTCCACTTGCTCCAGGCCGAAGGCACGGTATTGCCGTTGCCGTCGCGATAGTCCTGGGCGTACGACTTGTTGGCATTCAGGCGCCCGTAGACTTCCGGGGTGCCGGCGGTGACTTCGAGGTTCTCGTCATTGCGGCCATTCGATCCGCCCACCAGACTCGCATCCATGTGCACGCCCGGTTTGTCGAAACGTGGCGCCTCGCGCTCGAACAGCACTGTGCCGGCCGATGCGCCTGGGCCGTAGAGCACGGTCTGCGGGCCCTTGATCACGGTGACCTTGTCGTAGCTCTCCGGGGCGATGTACGAGGTGGGCGGGTCCATCCGGCCGGGACATGCGCCCAGGCTCGGCGCACCGTTGGCCAGCATATTGAGTCTGGACCCGAACATGCCGCGCAGGACGGGGTCGCCATTGCTGCCGCCATTGCGGATCGCGGTGAACCCGGGCACGGTTTTCAGGTAATCGGCGCCGTCGCTCGCGGGCAAAGGCTGTCGCGGCGCCTTGGGGTCCGTCACGACCACGATCGGGATATTGAGGGGACTCGCGGAGACCTCGACAGTCGGCAGGACAACTTCGGCCGCAGCGTCGTTGCTGGTGTGCTCGGCATGTTCCGTGTGCTCAGCGGCACGGCTGGCAAAGGGTGCGCAGGCAACGAGCGACAGCACCAGGACCGATGCGCGATGCGAAAAGCGATCGCGATCGAACGGGGACAGCGCGCAGGCACGCTGGATTTTGTTTGGGATAAGCATTTGAACAGCGCAATGACACCCACCCGCTCGGGATGACATCGCGAGCGAGGGCGTGATAAGAATCAGAAGGACGGTTTAGGCGTGTTCAGATGCTGAAAGGCGGCGCGCGCGATGGGCGGCGCAGGTAGCGCTGGTGCCGCACCCCGGCAGGCAGGCGGGGCAGCACGGCAGCGGCCCTGACGACGATTGCCAAAGCGGTGTCGATTGACGTGGTCGCCAGCGCAGGCAATTGCGCGAGCAGGCCGCAATAGCCGCAATGCTTGAAGTGCGCGGCGAACGAATCCTCGAGCGAAGCCTCATTCTGGCCGCCGGTCTGGTGCCCGGCCGCGCTGCAGACCGTGTCGACAGGCAGCTTTGCGCCGCTCACAAGCGTCGACGCGAGCGGCATGAGCGTGGCCAGCAGAATGGCGAGAATCCCCAGCCAGGCAGTGCGATGAGACGACTGTCGGCGCATCAGGAAACCTCGAAGCGGTGGTGTTTCGTGCGACGGTGCATGTCCAACTGCGGCGACAAGTCACCGACTACGGAGGGCGCGAGCGATATGCTCGCAAGGCTGATTGTTAGATGGCAAGGCGATGCAAACCTGAGCATCACGTGTGCAATCAGCCGCCGTCCTGAATGATGTGGAGTCGCGACTATACCGGCCTTGACCTGCATCAGTGCCACGATATCGGATGGATGCGACCCCTTGTCGCATCCGGCAGATCCTAGGCACTCAGCGGGCTGACATGAGGGCGCAGGCGCTGTTCGCGATGCGCCAGACGCTTGCCATCAGTGACCGTCGAATTTTCATCCATTGAAAATTTCGGCCGATTGATTGACGCCGTTTCCGGCTGCTTCCTACCATGTGCCGCATAGAGTTTCCGTCGATGAAACCAATGCCTGCAAACAGGAGACAGCCGATGATCACCTTCCCGCGCCAGCGCCTGCTGGCCGCCGTCCTGCCCCTTCTCTGCATCGCGGCCAGCGCTCCGGCCGGTGCCACCGAAGCATTCCCGACCAAGCCGATCCGGCTCGTGGTGCCGTTCACCCCGGGGGGCACGACCGACATCCTCGCGCGCCTGATCGCGCAGAAGTCGGGCGAAGTGCTCGGGCAGTCGGTCATCGTCGACAATCGGCCCGGCGCGGGCGGCAATATCGGCGCCGAGGCGGTCGCGCGCGCGACGCCAGACGGCTACACGCTGCTGATGGGCACGCTTGGCACGCAGGTCACGAACCAGTTTATCTACGCCCGGATGCCGTATGAGAGCGCGAAGGACTTCGCGCCCGTCACGCTGGTCGCCAATTCCCCGAACGTGTTGCTGGTCAACAGCACGCTGCCCGCGAACTCAGTCGGCGAGCTGATTGCGCTGGCCAAGCGGGAGCCCGGCAAGATCAACTACGCGTCGACCAGTACCGGGGGCTCCCCTCACCTTTCGGGCGAACTGCTCAACGCGATGGCTGGTACCACCATGCAGCACGTACCCTACAAGGGAGCTGCCCCCGCGATGACCGACCTGCTTGCGGGACAGGTCAACCTGATGTTCGACAACCTGCCTTCCGCGCTTGCGCAGATCCAGGCCGGCAAGGTCAAGGCGCTCGCGGTGACCAGCATCAAGCGGGCATCGGTACTGCCAAACGTGCCGACGGTGCGCGAATCCGGGTTGCCCGGATACGAAGTCAATTCGTGGTTCGGCCTGCTGGCGCCAGCGGGCACGCCGCCGGAGCGCGTGCGCCAGCTCCAGCAGGCGGTCGACAAGGCGCTGGCGATGCCTGACGTGCGCAAACGCATCGAGCAGCTTGGTGCCGAACCGGGCGGCGAAGGCTCCGCCGCGTTTGCCGCCGAAATCAAGGCTGATACCGAAAAATGGTCGCGCGTGATCAAGAGCGCCGGCATCAAGGCGCAATGAGCGGCACGCCCCTCGCGCCATCGTCAAACCAGGACACTTGAAGTCATGACCCAGAAGACTACGCTTCGCATCGGCTCCGGATCTGGCTGGTGGGGAGACCGGGTCGAGCCGGCGGAACGGTCCGCGCGTCTCGGCAAGCTCGACTACCTCTGCTTTGAAACCATGGCCGAGGCAACGGTATCGGCCGCACAGGTGCGCAAGCGGCGCGATCCCGCGTTTGGCGGCTACGACACGTATCTGGACGACCGGATGCGTGCGGTGTTGCCCCACTGCATTGCCAATGGCACACGCATTATCAGCAACCAGGGTTGGATTCACCCGCTTGGCGCGGCCAGGCGCGTAGCGGAACTGTGCGAGGAACTCGGCCTGTCCGGCGTGAAGATTGCCGCCGTCACCACGACCGATCTCACGGGCAGTATCTGCGAACTCGACCTCACGTTGTTCGAAACCGGCGCCCCTGTATCGACGCTGCGGGAGACGCTGATCAGCGCGGAGCCGTACGAGGGCGCGGGCCCGATCGTCGAGGCACTGCGAGCTGGCGCGCAAATCGTAATCACCGGGCGGGTTGCCGATCCGTCATTGTTCCTGGCGCCGATGATCCATCATTTCGGCTGGCAGCCGGACGACGTCGCCCTGCTGGCGCGGGGCAGCGCCATCGGCCATCTGCTCGAATGCGGCGCACAGGTGACCGGCGGGTACTTCGGCGATCCGGGCTACAAGGACGTGCCCGAGCCGTGGAACCTCGCATTTCCGATCGCCGAGGTGGAGGCCGATGGCAGTGCCGTGATCGCGAAGGTGGCGGGCAGCGGTGGCCGCATCGACTTGCAAACGGTCAAGGAGCAGATGTTCTATGAAGTCCACGATCCGCGGCGCTATATCACGCCGGATGTCATCGTGGATTTCTCGACAGCCGTGCTGGAACAGGCAGGCCCCGACCGCGTGCGCATCAGCGGCGTGAGCGGCCTGCCGCGTACCGATACGCTCAAGGTGTCGCTGGGCTGCACCGAAGGGCATATCGGCGAGGACATGTTCTTCTATGCCGGCCCGGGATGCCTGGAAAAGGCGAAGCTGGCAAAGCGCATTCTCGAGGAGCGTTTTGCCATGGCAGCCTTGCAGGCCGACGAACTGCGTATCGACTTCCTCGGCGTCAATGCCGTGCACGGCGTGGCATCGCCAGAACCGGCGTGCGAGCCTAACGAGATCGCGGTACGTGTGGCGGCCCGTACCCGCACAAAGGAAGAAGCGGCCAAGGTGGGGCGGGAAATCGACAGCATGGCTGTTTGCGGACTGGCCTCTACTGGCAAGCGCGTGCCCCATCAGGACCGCACACGCGAGATTATCGGCGTGTGGTCGGCCCTGGTGCCGCGTGCGCTGATCCAGTCGCGGGTCCAGTTCGTCTGACCCTGCCAACCTGATCGGGAGACATCATCATGCGCGTTCCGCTGCGCCGCCTCGCCCACAGCCGCTCCGGCGACAAGGGCAATACCTCGAACACGGCCGTCATTGCCTACGCGCCGGAGTTCTATCCGCATATCAAGCAGCAACTGACGGCCGACGCGTTCAAGGCGCACTATGGCGCGTTGATCACGGGGCTGGTCACGAGGTTTGACGTGGATGGCCTGCAGGTCCTCAACTTCGTGGCCGAGGGCGCGCTCGGTGGTGGGGTGTCCCGCAGCCTGGCAATCGACAACTACGGCAAGGCCTTGGCCAGCGCGGTGCTGCGCTTCGAGGTGGAGATTCCGGATGCGCTGGCCCCCCTGCTTCGCGGGCCGGCACGCTGAGTGCCCCCTGCGGGCACTACGGCGCGCGTCCATGCGCTGGTGATGCGGCGCGCTTCCTGTCGTAGCAGGCGTGCCATGGCGGCCTCACGGCTGCGGATGCGGGTACTCAGGGCCGCCACGCTTAACGCGCCGATGGGCCAGCCGTCGTAGTCGAGGATCGGCACGGCGATACCGCCCATCCCCTCCACCACCCAATCCAGAAACAGCACGTAGCCGCGCGCGCACGCGGCGTCCGCCTCGGCAGCAATGGATGCCGCATCGAGCTGCGGGTAGTTGGCCAGCTTGCGGGCCGTTTGCTGCAGGCGTCGCGCGCGCTCGGCGTGTGGCAGCCAAGCCAGCACCGCCAGACTGCCCGCGCCAACCCCGAGTGGGCGCCGAGTGCCCACCGTCACGTAGTTCGCGTGAACGGGATACGTGCCCGTGATCACCTCCGAACACACGGCTTCTCCACGGCTGGTTTCTGTCAGCACCGCCGTATCGCCGAACGCGTCCTGGAGCCGTTCCAGAGCGGGTCGCGCAAGCTGGCGCAGGTCCACACGCCGCTGCCCGACATCCGCAAGCTGGAACACCTCCGGGCCGATGCCATAGTGACGCCTGGCATCGCGGGTGGCGAAGCCCTCCTGCACCAGCAGGTCGAGCAGGCGCGACGTGGTGGCCGGGTCCAGGCCCGTCGCGCGTGCTACGTCGCTCATGCGTCGCACTTCGGGGTCGGAGAGCGCCCGCAGCACGGCAAGCGCGCGCTGAACCGGGGAGGATCGCGTCGCCATGATGCGATGCGCTTAGCGGGTCGCCATGGCGTCACCCATGCGCTCAGCCATGGTGCGAGGACTGCAGCGTGTCGCGCTTGATCTTCTTCGCCAGCGACCACTTGTGGACTTCGGTCGGGCCGTCGTAGATCCGGAATGCGCGCAACTCGCGGAAGGCCTGGTCGACAATGGTGTCGCGGGAAACGCCGTTGCCGCCCAGAATCTGCACGCAGCGGTCCGCCACACGGAACAGCGCCTCGGAGACGGCCACCTTCGCCATCGAGCTTTCCGTCGTGCCAGCCGAGCCGGTGTCGAGCACGCCCGCGCACCAGTCGATCATCAGCGCCGCCTGCTGCAGGTCGATCAGGTTTTCGGCCAGCATGAAGCCCACGCCCTCATGGTCGATCAGCAGCTTGCCGAACGCCTTGCGCGTGGTGGCATAGGCCCGCGCGATCTCGTCCGCGCGCGTGACCGTGCCGAACCAGCGCATGCAGTGAGAAAGCCGGGCCGGTGACAGCCGTACCTGCGCATAGCGGAACCCTTCGTTGACCTCGCCCAGCACCTGATCAGCCGGCAGGCGCAATCCATCGATGAGCACTTGCGCGTGGCCACCGGGCATCGAACTGTCGATCGTGTCGATCACGCGCTCGGTGCGGATGGCGGGATGTGGAAGGTCGACCAGAAACATGGTGGCTTGCGCGCGCTCGCCGTCGCCGGTACGCGCCATCACGATGCCCACCCGGGCACCCTCGGCGCCGGTGATGAACTTCTTGCGACCGTTGAGTACCCAGTCGTTGCCGTCGCGTACCGCCGTGGTGCTCAGCATCGAGGGGTCCGATCCCGCCCCGCCCTCTTCCGCCGGTTCGGTCATGAAGAACGCCGAGCGTGCCTCGCCGCGCACCAGTGGCTCAAGAAACCGCGCCTTCTGCGCGGCGGTGGCCACCTTGCCGAGCAGGAACATGTTGCCCTCGTCGGGCGCCATGGTGTTGACGGCGACCGGACCAAGCGGCGACAGGCCCGAGCGCTTGAGCACGGCGGCGGTCTCGAGTTGGCTCAGGTGCCCGCCGTCGGGCAGGATGTGGGGCGTCATGATGCCAGCGGCACGTGCCTTGGCGCGAAGCTCCAGCACCAGTTCCTCGGTGGGGCCGTGAGCGCTGCAGCGCGGATCTTGTTCGTACGGCGCGACCACGTCGCGCACGAAGCGCTCGACGCGATCCGCGATGTCGCGGCTGCGTTCGGTGGGACAGGGTGTGAACATGAATGCCATTCCTCTCAAAGTGTATTGACCAGATGCCCGCCGTCGACCGGCAGCACAGCGCCCGTCATGTAGCGCGAGGCATCGGATGCCAGCAGCAACAGCGGGCCGTCGAGATCCTCGGGCTGCCCCAACCGGCGCTGCGGAATGCGTTGGATGAGCGCCTTGCCCGCATCGGTCTGCCAGTAGTCGTGGTTGATCTCAGTATCGATGTATCCGGGCGCGAGGGCATTCACGCGAATGCCGTGGCGTGCCCATTCCAGCGCCAGTGTCCGCGTCAGTTGCACGACGCCTGCCTTGGACACGGCATAGGACACTACCCCGCCCGCCTGCCGCAGCCCCAGAATCGACGCCACGTTGATGATGCTCCCGCCGCCGCGTTCGCGCATCCCTGAGGCCAGCGCCTGCGCCATGAAGAACATGCCCTTGAGGTTGGTGTCCAGCACCACGTCCCAGTCTTCTTCGGAATGTTTGAGGGCCGCGCCCTCGCGAACCAGCCCGGCGTTGTTGACCAGAATGTCGATGGGGCCCGCTTCTTCCACCATCGCCGCGCGCGACGATGCGCTGGTGACGTCGAGCGCCACGCAACGGGCGCTGCCATACGGCTCCAGCTGTTTCGCGACCGATTGCAGTGCATCCACTCGCCGTGCCGCAAGCACCACTTCCGCGCCATGCGCGGCCAGCCGCTGCGCGAAATGCGCGCCGAGCCCGCTCGAGGCGCCGGTGACCAGCGCCCGCTTGCCGGCCAGTCCGAGCAGTGTCTCCTTCATCCCCTGTCTCCTTCCGATTGCATAGTAGGGGCAAATTGTAGGATGATTTCATCCTATGTCAATGGATGGGACGGCTCTCCGGCCGGTATTGCCACAACCTTTCCGCTAGAATCGCGCCCTGTGCCACATCCGACCTTTCCATCCCACGCCATGTCGATCGATTCGCCCGTCACCGCAGGCCCAGCAAGCCGCAGCGCATCGGACTCGGTGTTCTTCGGGATCATGAATGGCCTGGAACTTGGCACGTTTGTGCCCGGCCAGCGGCTGGTGGAAACCGATCTTGTCGAGCAATTCGGCGTGGGGCGGAATTCCGTGCGCGAAGCGCTGCAGCGGCTGGCTGCGGAGGGCATTGTCGACCTGCCGCGCCATCGCGGCGCGATCATCCGGCGCCTGAGCCTGCAGGAGACACTCGACGTGCTCGATGTGGCGGAGCGCATGACTGGCCTGCTCGCGCGCGCCGCCACGCGGGGAAGCGGTGACCGGACACTCGCGCAGGCGTTGCGCGCATCGGTGCAGGCGCTCGTGGCCGCCGAAAAGGCCCACGACGGCGAAGCGTTCTCCACGGCAAGGCGTCATTTCTATCGCACGCTGCTGGATATGGGCGATAACCGCGAATTGCGCCGGCTCTTTCCCACTATCCAGATGCCGATCGTCCATGCGCAGCATCGGCTGGCGTCATTGCGGCAGATGCGGCTGGATGACTACAAACGTATCGCCACGGCCGTGCAGGCGGGCGAACCCGACGCCGCCGAAGCTGCTGGCACCGCGCACGTGCAGAACGTGCGTGGCGCGATCCTGGGTCAGTAGCACTGGCGGCTCCGGACGATTCGCCGAATGAAGAAGTCGCAGATCGACCGACTGGACTGGGACCGCAGATCACGCCGTCGGTGGCGGTGAACTCAGCCCGCCGGCGAAGGGGTTGCGTGACAGGGCTACGCTAGAATCGAATCCCGCCCCCTGCCTCACCTCCAGCCTCGAACCATATGCCTTCCGAAAGCTCGCCCGCAGATCGTGCATTGGCCCATGTCGCCGGGCAATGCGGCGGCAATCCCATCGATCCGACCTGGCGGGTCACGCTGAATTTCCATCCGGACCGGATGTTTGCGGGGCGACCGCTGCTGGCGACAATGGCTGACGATGGCGTCTATCGATCCCAGTTCGAAACCGGCACGAGCAATGGCGGCTTGACCGCGTATCCCGGCGGGGACCGATGGCATTGGGAGAGCCGGATCTTCGGACGGGCCTATGACACGGCCTCGCCGTCCGATCGGCCACGCTATGGCGCGCTCAATATCGACCGCGCCGGGGCAGGCGCCGCGCCGCGTTTTGGCTCGGCGCACCTGCGGCTTGCCGCCGGGGTGCTGGCCCGCGCCACGTTCTGTCACCCGGACAGCGTCTACGAGCCGACGCATTTTGGGGTGGCCGATCGCTTTGCGCTGGCGGAACGGCTGGCATCCGTCGCAGGCCACGATGATCCGCTCGACCATTATGTGGAAGCACACGTTCATGGTCCCGTGCTGCTCGCACAGGACGTGGAGGCTATCGTGCTCGATCCCTCATATCGCAATACCGAGGTCGAGGCCCTCGCGCACGCATTGCCCTGTCGCGTCGAATGGCATGCCGGATTTCTCGCGGATGCGGATCAACTGACCCGTGACATCGCCTACCGCGGCGAGGCCGTAGCCGAACTCGCGGCGTCACTGGCGGGCAATGGCATCTTGACGCCCGCGCGCATTGGCGAAGCGGCGCGCGCGGGTCGCCACGATCCGCAGATGCTCAAGAAAGCCTGGCACTGCCTGGCGCGTTTCGGCAACCGCAATCGGCCGTAAGCCATAAGCCGCACGCCCGTGAAGGCGGCGGGGAGGTGGCGGCTGCCCCCCGAAGAATAGGGCCTGAAGATCACGAGGACTCCCTTCGGCAAGTTGCCTTTTCGGCACGGCTGATACCCGTTGACGATCCGGTGAGACATCGTCGAGAGCCCCTGCGCGGCATGTGGAGTTTTTAGCGAACGTTTACAAATTGTGACATCCCCAATACAATCCGCCTGTAAACAATAATGATTCGCACTTAATACCTCGATTTGTCGTGTATTAGACACCTTTTCGGGGGCAAGCCGCCTCTTGTTTTTCCTCTTCCCTCCCATCGTCATGTCAGCCCACGCCACATCGCGTGTACGCTTGGTCGCGTACGCGTGTGCCCTTTGCTGCTCCGGATTTGCAGCCTCCCAGTCCGCATCTGCCCAGAGCACGGATAACCCGCCGTCCGCGAAACCCACGGAGGCGACGTTGCCGACGGCCGTGGTCACGGCCGATTCGCCGATGCAGACCAAGGAACTGCCGTCATACAAGTTCGTGGCGCCATTGCTGGACACGCCGCGCTCGGTGACGGTCATCCCCGAGGAGGTCATCAAGCAGACCAACGCGACTACGTTCGCCGAAGCACTGAAGACGGTGCCCGGCGTCACGTTCCTGGGTGGCGATGCCGCGGCGAATCCGTCCGCGGATCGCCCCGTGATCCGTGGCTTCGAATCGCGCAACTCGATCTTCGTCGATGGCATGCGCGACTCTGGCGTGCAAAACCGTGAGACGTTTGCCGTCGAGCAGATCAGCGTGGTCAAGGGGCCGGACTCGGTGTACGCGGGCCGTGGCGCGGTGGGCGGTAGCATCGACATCGTGACCAAGATGCCCCGTCTCGACGATTTCACGAATGCCAGCCTTGGCCTGGGCACCGAAGCCTACAAGCGCGCGACCGTGGATATGAACCGCAAGATCAATGACGAGACCGCGGTACGTCTGAACGTGATGGGATACGACGCCAACCAGCCCGGCCGCAACAACGTCTACAGCAAGCGCTGGGGCGTGTCGCCGTCGGTGGCGTTCGGCCTGAACTCGCCCACCACGGTGTACGTGAGCTACTACCACCTGAACAGCTACGACATGCCGGACTTCAGCGTGCCGTTCCGATCGACCGGTGGCACGCCTGGCGCGAACAGCGGCATCGAGCGCTCGCAGTTCTATGGCCTGAGCAACCGGGACTACCGCCGGGGCCAGACCGATACGGGCGAGATCCGCGTCGAACATCGCCTCGACGAGAACTGGAAGCTGCGCAATACCACCATGTTCGGCCGCTCGACACTGGACTATGTGGCCACCAATCCGCAGTTCCTCAGCACCAATCCGAACATCCTGCAATTGCAGGCCAAGAGCGGCAAGTACGCGACCAATAGCGTGGCGAACCAGACCGAGGTCTCGGGCAAGGCCACGCTGTTCGGCATGGAACACAGCCTGTCCGCCGGGATGGAATTCAGCTGGGAACGCAGCACGTACGAGGGCTACCTCGTGAGCGACAGCGCCGGCAACAATATTCGCTCGGGCGGGCCGTGCACGGTCGCCTACAACTGCACGCCCATTGGCGGATGGAATTCCAACGCACCGTGGACCGGCAGCATCGTGCTGAATGGCGACAAGGGATTCCCGGGCGCGCCGACCTACACGCATACCAACGTGGCATCGGCCTATCTCTTCGACAGCATCAAGCTCAGCGAGCGCTGGCTGTTCAATGCCGGCACGCGATTCGACCGCTTCGATGTCTCCTCCACGCAGGCGGGCGCGCCAGACCTGAACAATATCTCGAACCTGTTCAGCTACCAGCTTGGCCTGGTGTTCAAGCCGGTGCAGACGGTCAGCCTGTACGCTTCGTATGGCACGTCGGCCAATCCGCCGGGCGCGAATAGCGGTCTGGGTGGCGGCACCGACCAGATCACCGCGACCAACCAGAACCTGTCGCCGGAACGCAGCCGCAATATCGAAGTGGGTGCCAAGTGGGATGTGCTGGACCGCCGCCTCTCGCTGACTTCCGCGTTGTTCCAGACCGACAAGACCAATGCGCGCGTCAGCGATGGCCTGGGTGGCACGGTCAACGCTGGCAGCCAGCGCGTGCGCGGTGCCGAACTCGGCTTTGCCGGGAACCTGACCAACCAGTGGCGCGTGTTCGGCGGCTATTCGTACCTGGACGCGATCACGACCGACGCCGGCCCGGCGAACCCAACCGCCTCGGGCCTGCCGATGGTGATGGTGCCCAAGCACAACTTCGTGCTGTGGACCTACTACGACGTGCTGCCCAAGCTGTCGATCGGCGGTGGCGCCACGTTCTCGAGCCTGACCTACGCGTCCGTCACGGCGACCACGCGCAAGTGGACGCCGGGGTACGCCCGCTTCGATGCCGTTGCGACGTATCGCCTCGACAAGACCATGGACCTGCAGTTGAACTTGCAGAACATCTTCGACAAGAAGTACTACTCGTCGGCCTACCCGATCTACGCCACGTGGGCACCGGGGCGCTCGGCAGTGCTGACCCTCAACGTCCACATGTAAGCTGCCCTTCACGGCTTGCTTCGCCAATCGTCTCCGCCTGACCCGCAATGGTTTCAGGCGGAGGCCCTGGCCGCGAGGTGCGCGGCATAGAACGCGCAGGCCAGGAAGAACGCCGCGCACAGGCCATAGCCGAGGGGAAAGCTGGTCAGGTTCCACACGTTGACGCGCCAGTTCACGAAGCTTAGCCGGCCCTGCGACAAGCGAACGGCCGTCATGATGTACATCGCCGGCACGATGCATAGCGGCAGCGCCTGATAGCGGTGCTGCCGGAACAGCAGCCAGGACGCCCAGCCGATCAGGATCGGCGTCCAGAGAAACAACAGGCAATCGGCCGGATCGACCGGCACCGGGGCGCGGATCATCAGGACCGATACCCCGACGAGCGATACCAGCGACCAGCCTGCCAGGAACAGGATCAGCAGATTGGTGTGCCACTTGCGGGGGTGCATGGGGGTGACTTCGTCGTCTGGAAACCTGCCCGCATGATGAAAGGTCGCCGTGAAGGCGTCTACTGTGACTAGTCACAGTGCCCAGGTTCTTATGTCCCCGTCCCCGTACCTGTACCTGTACCTGTACCTGTAGCTGTAGCTGTAGCTGTAGCTGTAGCTGTAGCTGTAGCTGTAGCTGTAGCTGTGGCTGTGGTTTCCGGCCTCCAGTCCCCGCCCAGCGCCAGCAGCAGCGCCACGCGCTGGTCGAGGTGATCGGCTTCCACGTTCACGAGATCCATCTCGGCCGCCACGAGCGTCTGCCGCTGCTGCTGCAGACTCCGTGTGTCCGACGCGCCGATCGTCACGCGTGTTTCCTCTCGCTGCACCAGCACCCGACGCTCGTTCACGCGCTCGCGGAGTTGCCTGGTGCGTTCGGCGTAGCCAGACTCTGCCCGTAACCCGGTTTCGACCTCTCCCAGCGCCCGCAGCGCACTGTTGCCATAGGCGATCAGTGCCGCCTTCTGTTCTGCCGTGTAGTAGTCCACACGGGCCTTCAGCTCGCCACCCATGAAGATCGGAGCAAAGAAGGCACCGTTCAGACCTTTGACCGGGCTACCGGCCTGATTGAGCAGGAACACGTCGCTGCGGATGCCGGTAACGGCCGCGCTGATCGAGATGCGCGGCAGACGAGCCGCTTCCGCCGACTGCCGCATGTCGAACGCCGCCGCAACGCGATGCGCGGCGGCAGTCAGGTCGGGGCGACGCTCGACCACATTCGCCGGCAGGCTCGCGTTCGGCGCGGGCGGCATGGCAGGCAGGGTCGGCGCCGTCGCGATGTCTCCGGCCGGGTAGCGGCCCAGCAGCAGTTCCAGCGCCTGCGCGGCCTGGCTCCTGGCCAGTGCGGTCTTCTCGATGCCGTCGCGCTGTGCGTGCAGGGTGTTCCTGGCTTCCAGCAGGTCGGTCTCCGGCGCAATGCCGATGGTCACCCGTTGGCCGACGATTCGCACCAGCTCCTCCTGAATGGTGGCGGATTGCCGCAACCGGTCTTCGAGCACGGTGTATCGGATCAGCGAGAACCATGCCTTGGCAGTGGTCGCCGCAATCACGCGCTGCGCCCAGAGATAGTCGTCCTGTGTGGCGGCGTACTGCGATTCGGCCGAGCGGGACTCCGCGCGAATGCGCCCCCAGAGGTCCACCTCCCAGCTTGCGCCGATGGAGAGGATCTGCGTTTCCGAGTTGCCCGCCCTGCCCTTCACGCCAGCGCTTGGCAGCAGCCCGCTCCGTGCGATGGCAACGAGCGCCTGCGCCTGCTGCACACGCGCCTCCGCAAGTCGCAGATCGCCGTTGTGCGCGATGGCTTCCCGCACGAGCCGTTGCAGTTCGGCATCGTCGAACGCGGCAAGCCAGCCATCGGCGACAGCGTCGCCCGAGGTCGGGTTCGCCCACCCGGCCCGCCCTTCGAGCGAGGGAACGGTTTGTTGGCGAAGGTCCTCGCCCTTTGGCGGGGTCTGCAGGGCGCACCCGGCAAGCATGGCAACCGGCAGCGCCAGCAGCAGGGACTTCTTGATCTGAGATGACGACATAAGCTTGTCTCCCGTGGCCTAGTGCAGCTTGAACACGAGGTAGTTCAGCTTGGAACTGACGCGCAGGAAGACCATGCGGATGATATGGAACATCTCCATGCGCTCCGTGTAGATCGCGCCAGCACCCACCGCGCCGACGGGTAGCGTCAGTCCGCTCGATTCGTCGCGGAGCGCAAGCTTGACCGCGAACCGGTTCGGCACCACATCCGTGGCCCCGGTGTTCGGAATCATGCCGCCCTGTGCGAACTGGCCTTGCGACTGGGCCCAGACGATCGAATCGACGCGGGCCTTGATGATTTCGCCCGGGGCCGTTGGCAGGTAGATTTCAGCGAGATCGCCCGTTTTGACGTTGTAGAGCTCGTTCTGATGATAGAAGGCCAGGACCTCCTGCTGATCCTCCACGAAGCTGAATGCCGGGGAGAACGGGAACGGCACGAGCATAGTGCCGACGCGCACCTGCAAGTTCACGACGCGGCCGTCCGACGGCGCCCGATAGACCGTCTGCTCCAGTTCCCAGCGGGCGTTCTCGAGCATGACTTCGGTCTCGGCGCGCTTGGCGCGCGCGGTGGCGATCGCGACAAACTCTCCCTGGCTTTTGGCCGATAGCTTCTGCCGGGCCTCTTCCTCCGCGGCCTGGGCACTGAGCAGATCGCCTTCCAGTTCATGCTCGCGAGCGCTGGCTTCCTCACGGTCGAACTTCGACCCGGCACAGGCGGAAAGCAGCGCATCGTGCTCGCTGACCCGCCTGCGGGCCAGCGACAGCCTGGCCTGAACGGCACTCACCCGCCCCGCAGCGCCACGCACCGATTCACTTAGCTGACGTGCCGCCGCTTCGGCTTCGGCGAGCGCCGCATCGTCGGCCATCAGCCTGCCTTCGAGCTGCCTGACCGACGCCTGATATGGCGTTGGATCGATACGCAGCAGCACCTCGCCCTTCTTGTAGCTTCGGTTGCCTTCGGCCGGCAGTTCGACAATGCGGCCCCTGACTTGCGGCACCACCTGCAGGACCTTGCCGACCACCCGCACGTCATGCGAGGACGGCGCCACCACGTTCAGCGTCAGGACCAGCACCGTCATCGCCACCACCGGGATGGTGACCACGATCACCATGGTCGGGGTGTTCCACGGCAGCCACTTGAACTTGAAGAAGACCAGCCAGACGGCCAGCGCGTAGACACCGAGTATCAGCGCATCCATTCAGATCGGCTCCTTTCCGGCGCGAATCTCGCCGGGCGCTTCAGTGTCTTCCGGCGCCTGGTCGGTGCCGTAGGCCGCCCGGTAGAACACGGGCTTGGTATGGGCCCACAGCCAGGCCAGCGGCCACAGCAGGCCCCCGAAAAACAGAGAAAGCAGGCATAGCGAATGGATCGCCTCCTTCTGCGGATGCCGCTTGCGATGCGCAATCTTCTCGGGCCAGATATGCAGCATCCAGAAGAGGTAGATCCCCGCCATCGGCACGAAGATCAGTACCACCCAGGAAATAGCATTCGCCACGGTCTCCAGGGTCTTGCCACGGAGCGCGGACGCAAAAGCAGGTTCGGTCGATGCAAGCAGGAGAATGCCTGCCAACAGATAGGGGCGCAGTTTCATCGAATCGTCTTGTTGTCTGAAGCTCGAAAGCTCGGGCGCGATGCGCCGACCGGTCAGTTGCCGGAGGCGTTGTCACGCGGCGCGTCCCGGCTGGCATCTTCGTGCGCGTGCCGGGGCGGCTGGTTGGCGGGGAGGTAGGGGGCCTCACCTTCATCGCCCTCTGATGTGTCGTTTGCGTAGAGCAGGTTGTACTTGCTGCCGGCGGGCGCATCGGAGGCATGGCAGCCAGCGGGTTTCGCGGCCACTCCGGCGCCCTGGCATACGTGCGACCAGTCAGGCAATGCTGGCGATGCCATGTCGCTCGCGAGTTGCGCATAAGCATGGCCAGCGCCCGCGATCAGCAGCGCAATACCAAAGACCCGGACGGCCGGACGGCAGTGATTGATCATGTCTGGAGGTTCGTTCGGAAGAAGCGCACACCTTAGGGGCGACGTGCCGATCTCGGCTATCAAAGAACTTAGAAAGTGCGTGGGCGCGACATTGACTGGACACCGGTGCCGCGCTGTTTTTCTAATTTCTTTGATAGTCGTGGCGTGGTGGTACGGCCTACCCTGTGCGCCGTCGTAACTCGCTCGGGTGTAGCCCAGGCTCCCCCGATATGCAGCGCCCAATGAATGCTTTCTGCTCGATCGCCACGCGCCTGATGGCCGTGGCAGCCATCGGCGCCCTGTCCGCGTGCGCAGTGCCAACCGCCGAAACCCTGAGCCCGTTCCAGGAGCCCTGGCCCTGGACCAAGGTCGTGCTCGTCAATCGCACCAATCACGACGTGCTGGCCGTGCACGCCGGCCAGTGTGAGACCGGACCCGCACCCCGCCAATCGCAATCGATGCCAGCCTATTGCTTCCTCGGCAAGAAGCCGGAAGCGCCCATTGCCATTACGTGGAGCGACAGCGTCACTGGCGCGCCGCACACCACCGCCGTGGCGCTGCCGCCCTTGTGGCGCGAGAAACCTGGCCCCGATGACCTCACGACGGGCTATCTGTGCGTGCTGTTGCGCGAGGATGAGCGCCCAAGCATGACCATCGTTGCCACGCCGGAAGCGTGCGCGGTGCTCTAGCACGAACCACGTGCCTTCCCGATGCATCGACGCGGCGTATCGCCGTATCGATGCATCGCCCTGCCTGACACACATGTAGTCACGGTAGCGTCATCTTCGGTCCTTAGGCTTGCGGGGCTTTCAAAGCACCCCAGACATTCCTCATGCCAAGGACCCCATGCAACGTATGCGTTTGATCCGGGCGCTGCTGGTCGCCAGCCTGGTGGCCATCGGCACTGTCGCTTGCGGCGGCAACGATGACAGCCCGCCAGCCAGCTCGCCTCAGCAGCCTGTCTCGCCCCCTCAGCAGCCCTCCACGCCCGACGGCACTGCCAGCCCCACCGAGCCGGCCAAGCCGGACATGCGCTGCGCGCCCTGAATGCGCGCACGGCTCAACCCTCACTCGATGACATCATGAATTCGCGCCGCAAGTTCTTGCAGGCCAGCGCCGGTGCCGCCTTTTCCGCCGCCGCCCTCGCTGCATTTCCGCCGAGCATCCGCCGTGCGCTGGCGATTCCCGCCAGCAACGTCACAGGAACGATCAACGACGTTCAGCACGTGGTGATCCTGATGCAGGAAAACCGCTCGTTCGACCATTACTTCGGCACGCTCAATGGTGTGCGTGGCTTCGGTGACCGGATCACGATTCCGATGCCCAATGGCCGCAAGGTCTGGCAGCAGGAGCGCGCTAACGGCACCGTCATCACGCCCTACCACCTTGATGGCACGGCCAACAACGCCCAACGCACGTCCGGCACGCCGCACGCATGGGCGGACAGCCAGCAGGCCTGGGACAACGGTCGCATGTCCCGCTGGCCGGTTGCCAAAACCGACACGTCGATGGGCTACTTCAAGGAGCAGGAGATCCCGTACCAGTTCGCGCTGGCCAATGCCTTCACGATCTGCGACGCGTATCACTGCTCGATGCACACCGGCACCGACGCGAACCGCTCGTTCCATATCTCGGGGACCAACGGCGCGACGCCGCAGAACGTGGCTTTCGTCAACAATGAGTGGGATGCGATCAATGGCGTGCCGGCCGACGCAAACCTCGGCTATACGTGGAAGACCTATGCCGAGCGGCTGGAAGAAGCCGGCGTGAGCTGGATCAGCTACCAGAACATGCCCGACGAATGGGGCGACAACATGCTTGGCGCGTTCCAGACGTTCCGGCGCGCGAACCTGGCATCGGGCTTCCCGGTCTCCAGCGGCGGCTCGCCGGGCAAGCCCTACACCAATACCGGCCAGGCCGTGCCGTATCACGCGTACGACGCCGCCACCGACAATGCCGCCAATCCGCTGTACAAGGGCGTGGCGAACACGCTGCCCGGCGACAAGCCGGACCAGTACCTGGACGCTTTCAGGAAGGCGGTTCTCGACAACAAGCTGCCGCAGGTGTCGTGGATCAACGCACCGTCGATCTACTGCGAGCATCCGTCGCCGTCCAGCCCGGTGCAAGGCGCGTGGTTCCTGCAGGAGGTACTGGACGCCCTGACCGCGAATCCGGATGTCTGGAGCAAGACCGTACTGCTGATCAACTTCGATGAGAACGACGGCTACTTCGACCATGTGCCCTCCCCGTCGGCACCGTCGAAGAACCCGGATGGCACCTATGCGGGCAAGACCACGCTGGCGGATGCGGACCTGACCGCCGAGTACTTCACGCAAGGCGCGCCGGCCGGCAGCACGGGCCAGCCCGCGCCGGATGGCCGCGTCTTCGGCCCCGGTCCGCGGGTGCCGCTTTATGTGATCTCGCCGTGGAGCCGCGGCGGGTGGGTCAATTCGCAGGTGTTCGATCATACGTCGGTGCTGCGCTTCCTTGAGGCCCGATTCGGCGTGCGCGAGCCGAACATCAGCCCGTTCCGCCGCGCGGTCTGCGGCGACCTGACCAGCGCGTTCAACTTCAAGACGCCCAACAACGAGCCCATGCCGACGCTGGGCGGCCGCACCACGCGAGAACTTGCCGACAAGCTGCGCGCGGACCAGCAGAAGTTGCAGCAGGTGCCGGTGCCACGCGACATGCAGTTGCCGCTGCAGGCCGCCGGTGCGCGTCCGTCGCGGGCCTTGCCGTACGAACTGCATACCAGCGCGCGTTGCCGTGCTTCCGGTCAGGTGGAACTGGTATTCGCGAACTCGGGCACGCAGGCTGCCGTCTTCCACGTGTACGACGGCTTCAAGCTTGATCGCATCCCGCGCCGCTATACCATCGAGGCGGGCAAGACCTTGTCGGACACCTGGGACGCCGCACGTGACAACTTCGGCAAGTACGACCTATGGGTGCTGGGCCCGAACGGCTTCCATCGGCATTTCAAGGGCGACCTGAACCGCCTGACCGGCACGCAGGCCGCGCCGGAAGTCCGCGTGTGCTACGACGTAGCCAATGGCAATGTCTACGTGGACCTGATGAACAAGGGCGGCCAGCCGTGCGTGTTCACCGTGACGCCAGTGGCCTACCGCCAGGACGGTCCGTGGACCGCGAATGTGGCCGCCGGCGCCAGCACCACCCAGCACTGGGAGCTGCAGGCCAGCGGGCAGTGGTATGACTTCGCCGTGACGTGCAGCAGTGATGCGTCGTTCTATCGCCGCTTCTCTGGCCGTGTGGAGACTGGCAAGCACGCCATCAGCGATCCGGCCATGAGCGAGGCGTAACGCGTCGACAAGCGGTGGTCCGTAAGCCGCCGCTTGCCAACGCACGCCGCCGCGCCAGTTACTGCACCGAGTACCCGCGGCCCGTCATGCAGGCGCGCCACGCTTGCCAGTACGACGTCACGGCCCAGCCATTGTTCGCCTGAATCTGCGCACTGGTGGCTACGGCCTGACGGCGCTGCTGGCGATGCGCCACGCCACCGGCGATTGTCCCTGCCGCCGCACCCGCCGCGGCGCCCTTCCCCGCGTCACCGGCGATCGCACCCACGACCGCACCCGCAGCAGCGCCACCGGCCGCGCCGCGCACGCGCTCGCCACCGGGCACGATGACCGGCACCGGCGAGCTTGCGATCTGGAGCGGATCAATGCCTGTCTGCTGTCTTGCCCAGCTATAGCACGCGCCATCGTCGTTGCTCTGCTGATAGGACGATTGCCCTCTCGCCGGATAGGCGATAGGTTTCTGCGGGATCATCTGCGCGCGCGCCAGGCCGGGTAGCGCGCCTGATATCAGAACGATTGCCGTACACGCGGCCAGCGCGAAGTCTGGACGATTGCTCATGAACTCTCCTGATCAGGTGCCGGGTTCGGGCCTTCGGGGGGGCGTCGAGGGAGTCTTGACGCTGCGCGCCTCAAATCCGAAAGTCGCGCCATCCTGCGGCAATCCACCACGCCCGTTCCAGGCTGAAAGAAAAAATGCCCGCCGGGGGGCGGGCAAACTGCGAGGTCTTGCTTGGGGAAGTACCCAAAACGGGTGGCAGCAAGAGGAGGCCGTCACCCGTCCCCTTAATAGTGGCGTCGCGGCGACGGGGTCACAATCATAGAAATTAGAAAGTGATCAGCCGATGGGGGCAGCCGATGTGTTCAACCGATGTGGTCAACCCATGGGCAAGCGCTGGTGCCTTTGCCGGATCAGTCTGAGTTGCGTGGCGAGGTACTCGGACTGGAGCGCGATTTCTTCGTTCCAGCCAGGCGCATCGGCAACGTAGCCGCGCAGGTCTTCGCACAGTTCGGCCAGTCGCGAACGACCGAGCACCGCCAGCCCTCCCGAGATCCGATGCAGCAGACGCGTTAGCGCTGCCAGGTCCTGCGTCGCGAGGATTTCGTCAAGGTCATCGAGATCAGCCTGGGTCTGCGCGAGGAACGCCTCGACATGGGGCCCGGGAATCCGGGGCAGTTCCGGGAGCCCCTCGTCATTGGGCGCGTCGTTGCCCTGGCCATCGCGGGGCCATTCGGCGCGTGCAAGAACCGAGGCGAGCATGGCAAGCGAGACAGGCTTGGTCAGATAGCCCGTGAAGCCCTTGGCTTGCCCGGCGGCAACGTCCTCTGGCCGCGCGCTTGCGCTGACGGCATAGACCGGAATGTCGATGCTGGCCTGCCGTAGCTCGCGCAATAGATCGAAGCCGCTCATGCCGGGCATGTCGATATCGGTCAGCACGGCATCCACCCGATGCTCCGCGAGCGCCGCCATGGCTTCGGTGCCGTCGCCGGTGGCAACTACCCTGGCGCCGAGCGCGAGAAGCTGGTCCCGCAGCAGATCGCGGTTCAGCAGATTGTCCTCGGCAATCAGCAACAGACGGCCAGCCAGTGGCGACAGCAATTGACCCGTACCCCCGTCATCGTCAGACGTGACCGGGTGGAGGCCAGTGATGACCGCGCACGCAGCCGCATGGATACCGACAAGACTGTAGGCGGACACCTCGCGCCCGCCATCGGGTCGCACCGTGGCCACCACCGGGCCCAACTGCTTCAGCCAGACGATCGAAGCCGGCCTTGGCCACCAGGCCAGCACCCGATCCGGATCGAAGCCGTCGGCGACCAGCAGACAGTCATAGCTCTCCGCGTCGACCGGGCGGTCCAGATCCATCCTGGCCGATGGCTGGCAGGTGCCCCAGTCGATCTGGTTGAGCATTCCCTCCAGGCATTCGGGTTCGCGCGACAGCACCAGCGTGCGGCTCGGCGGCAGGCCCGGTCGTGCCATTGGCGCTGCGTCGGCGATGCGTGGCGGCACGCAAACCGTCACACGCGTGCCCACGCCCAGAATGCTGTCGAGCGAGATACGCCCGCCCATCCGTTCCGCAAGCCGCGAGCAGATGGACAGTCCGAGCCCGGTTCCACGGGCCTGGGCGAGCCGATTGTCAGCCACCTGTGAGAACGGCTGGAACAGGCGGTCCTTGTACTCGTCCGGAATGCCGATGCCGGTATCCGCGACGATAATTTCCAATGCCCCATCTGCCCAGCGCGCGCGCAGAACTACCTTGCCGGCCTGCGTGAACTTGAACGCATTGCCAAGCAGGTTGTTGACGATCTGGGTCAGCCGCACGGGATCAAGGTCGAGCCGTGCGGGGATGTCCCGGCCGTACACCGTGATGAAGCGCAAGCCGCGCCCTGCGGCCAGCGGCGCATGGGCGACGGCGATACGCGAGAGCAGATCGGTCACGACTATCGGTTGCGGCTCGATGCTTAGTTCGCCCACGTCGATTCGGGAAAAATCGAGCACGTCGTTGACGATCTGCAGCAACCCTTCGGCCGATACCTGCATGGCGCCGACCCGTGTCCGTTGATCCGGCGGCAGTGGGCCTCTGGCAACGAGTTCCATGTTGCCCAGCAGCGAGGCAAGCGGTGTCCGTATCTCGTGGCTCATCGATGCGAAGAATGCCACCCGGGCGCTGGCGGCAGCGTCGCTGGCAAGGCGGGCTTGGTGCAGCAGCCGCTGGGCACGCGCTGCTTCGGCATAGGTGCCGGTCAGGAAGCGATAGTTCCAGTAGCGGTACATCGCAAACAGCAAGGCGAGCAGCGCGCCGGCGATCGCGCCAATCACCATCAGTTCGTCGGCCATGCCCTGAAGCTGATGCCCGATCGGGAGCGCGAAGATCAGGTGGCCGACGTCGGATACGAGCGGCGGCCGGCGCAGCGCCCAGCCGTAGCCGGGGACCCAGTGGAACATGCCGTCCGCCTTCGACTCCAGCCGGGCGTCGAGCCGTTGCGCGTTGGTCCGCGCGGTGGCCGGCACCAGTGGCGCACCGACGCCGTCGAACACGATCGGTTCCGGGATCGGAAGGTTGGGCCCGGCATCGCGCAGCAGCACGTGCAGCGGGATGCGGGTGAGCGCGATCGCGTAAAGCTGGCTACCCTTCGCCACCAGCGATGCGCCAACCATCTCCGGATCGGCGCCCGGCGTACTACCGGGTACCCCGAACCATTCGACACGCTTTTCCCGGGCCGCCTGCAGGACGTCGATATCGCGATCATGAAAGCTGGTGAGGACCGTTTGCGTGATGGCCCCCGGAGACATCGGTGGCAACACCGTCTGCGATGCCGCGCCCGATGCATCTGGGGCTTCATAGCGATACGTGGCGCCGCTGCCGATCGAGATCATCTCGATCGAGGGCCGCTGGCTGGCGGCGAGCAATGCGCGGACCGACTGGTCGCAGCTTTGCTGCAGCACGTCGTCGGATGGCACGGACGCATCCACCTTCGCGCAGAGACCGGTTCGCCCTCCCGTTGCAACGGGAAGCGTGCCGTTGGCACGCAGTTCCAGAATCAGGTTGCTCGCGGCCAGCGTGCTCCGGCGCTCCAGCACCGCATCAACCACGCCCTGCTCGTACAGGCGAGTCATCTGCTCCTGGGCACGCAGCGAGCCATTGAATCGCACGAGCACGGCCGTCGAGGCGATGGCAACGACCAGCAGCCCCAGAAGCAGCACCACCATCGAGAATACGCGGCGTTCCCGCTGGAGATTGCGTTCGACGGCGCGGAGGTCTGGCGGCGCAGGCCGGGTCGGGTCCGCGTCCGGATTCAGGTTCGGGTTCGGCTCGACGGTGTCCGGTGTCATGTCAGGCCGTTGTCGCGCGCGTACGTGACGAGGTCGGCGTTACTGGTGATGTTCAGCTTGCGCATGGCCGAACGCTTCTGCGTTGCCACCGTGGCCAGCGTGCGATGGAGGTATCCGGCAATTTCGGTCAGTGGGCTGCCAGCGGCGAACATCCGCACCACTTCGATTTCCTTGGGCGAGAGCGGGCTGATACCGCCGCCGGCCATTGCGCCGGCACTTGCCATCCTCGCCGAGATACCTGGCGACAGGCGCAGGCCATTTCCGGCAACCGCATCCATGCAAACCTGCCTCAGGATGGCCGGCTCCTCGTCCTTGCCCACGATGCCCGCGACGCCTGATTCCTGTATGCGCGTGAGCAGGCCGCCGTTGGTCAGCATGGTGAAGACGACGATCGGCGTGTCGGGGCCGGACTGGCGCAGCCGCTGGATCAGGCGAAGGCCATCATCGTTGCCTTCGGAACGGCCCATTGTGAAATCCGTAACAATGAGATCGGGCCGATGTGCTTCCACAGCCGCGAAAAGCTCTCCGCCGGACGCGCACATCGCGGCAATCTGGACGGTCGGAATCTCGGTAAGGGTGGATTTGACGGCTAGCTGAATCGCCGGGTGATCATCCGCGATCACGACGGAGATGGTGTCTGGTGGCATGTACGTTGGGTTTTTCCGCACCCCGGACAAGATCCGGGAGGGTTTCTGCGTCTACAACATGCGGGAGCGCGGTCCGGTTCGGCACCTCGCCCACATGGGGCTCCCGATTTTACCAAGTGGCGGGTGCGCCCATTTGATGGATGGGGGCAGTCGCTTGACCATTCGTCCCACACCTGGCGCTGGCGCGTTTTGCACGATTCTGTCGCGCATTGTCAGGCAGTGGACCCGCCAGGGCAGGACAATCGCGTTCAAACCGCCGGCTCGATGGCACCGGCAATGTGCCGCTAATGGGCAACCAATGGGCCGCGCGGTGGGCGATTCACAGGAGACATCAAGATGGCAAAGGCTGTTCGTTTCTACGAGACCGGTGGTCCCGAAGTCCTGAAGTTCGAGAACGTCGAAGTCGGAGACCCGGGTCCCGGTCAGGCGCGGGTGCGGCACACCTATATCGCCGTGAACTTCATCGACATCTACTTCCGCACCGGCCACTACCCGCTGGAGCTGCCGAACGGACTGGGCTCCGACGCTGTGGGCGTAGTCGAGGCGGTGGGTCCCGGCGTGACCGATATTCGCGTTGGTGACCGCGTCGGATACCTGCTCGGGCCGCAGGGCGCTTACTCGGACGTGCGCGTGATGCCTGCCGACGTGCTGATTCCGCTGCCGGATGGCATTGCCGACCGCACGGCCGCCACGCTGATGATGAAAGGCATGACCGCGCAGTACCTGTTCCGCCAGGTCTATCCCCTCAAGGGTGGCGAGACGATCCTCTATCACGCCGCAGCCGGCGGCGTGGGTCTGATTGCCTGCCAGTGGGCGCGCGCGCTTGGCGTGACGATGATCGGCACCGTCAGCTCCGACGAAAAGGCCGAGATCGCCAAGGCCAATGGCTGCACACATACCATCGTCACCTCGCGGGAGAACATCGCCGAGCGCGTCAAGGCGCTCACCGATGGCAAGGGTGTGCCGGTGGTGTTCGATTCCATCGGCAAATCCACGCTCGAGGCGTCGCTCGACAGCTTGCAGGTGCGCGGCACGCTGGTGAGCAATGGCACGACCTCGGGCCCGGTCGAGATCGACAGCCGGGTGATCGCCCGCAAGGGTTCGCTCTGGGTCACGCGCCCGGCCATGATCCACTACGCCACGCCGCGCTCCCACATGCTGGCGATGGCGGCGGAGGTGTTCGACATGGTCATGGCGGGCAAGATCCACAACGAGCCCCGCCAGACGTTCGCTCTGGCAGAGGCCGCGCTGGCCCACCAGGCGCTGGAATCGCGCCAGACCAGCGGCGCCACGGTGCTGGTGCCGTAGCCGTACGGGGTGGCGTCCGGCGTTTGCCACGCCACCCAACACGGCCTTCAGGTGTGCTCAAATTGAGGCTCGGGCGGCAGGATGCCCGAGCCTTCCTGTCTGGTCAGGATGCAAACAATGACAGCCCCCTCCATCCAGCAATTCAGACTCGTCCGCAGCGCCAGCCTGAACGGCTACATCGAACTGGTGAAGTCGCTCGGGTACGATCCGCGCGCGTTCCTGCGGGGCGTGGGGCTGTCGGCCCGGCTGCTCGAGAATCCCGAGACATTGATCCCCAGCCCCGCCGTGCGCGAACTGCTCGAAGTCACCGCGCAGGTCACCGGCGTGGAAGACTTTGCATTGCGCCTGGCGGCGCGGCGCACGTTCTCCAACCTCGGGCCAATCAGCCTGGTGCTCAAGGAAGCCGCCACGCCGCGTGAGGCGCTGGACACGCTCTGCCGCTATCTGAAGTTGCTTAGCGCCGCGCTGATCACGCGCGTGGAGGACGTTGGCGACGCGGTGATCATCCGCGAGGATCTGCTGCCCACCCCTGGGCTGTCGTCTCGCCAGGCGCTGGAACTGGCGATGGGCGTGACCTTCCGCATGTTGCGCGAGCTGATTGGCCCCCGGTGGCGCCCGCAGCAAGTCTGCTTCATGCACCGCCCGCCGGCCGATTTGTCCCCATACCGTGCGTTCTTCGGGCGCAACCCGATGTTCAACCAGCCGTTCAATGGCATGGTCTGCGCGGCGGCCGACCTGAGCATGTCACGGATGCCCGATGACCCCGGCGTGGCACGCTTCGCGCGCGATTACCTGGAGGCGGCGCTGCGGCACCGCGAGATCGGCATCCGAGACTCCTGCCGCGAACTGGTCCAGGCGCTGCTTCCCGGCGGGCGCTGTACCGCCGATCAGGTGGCACGTCATCTGGGTGTCGATCGCCGCACCTTGCACCGCTACCTGAGCGCCGAAGGCCTGACGTTTTCGACCCTGCTCCACGAGGTGCGGTCCGAACTGGTCATGCGCCACCTGCTGGAAAGCGATATGCCGATGGGGGAAGTGGCGGGCCTGCTAGGATTCTCGGCACAGAGCAGCTTCAGCCACTGGTTCCAGACCGTATTCGGGTGCAGTGCCACCGACTGGCGCAGGGTCCAATCGGCGCAGCCCGGGAAATCCGCGAGATCCGGGCAGTCCGCTGCCGCAACCGGCCGACGGGCGCCTTCGCGCGTCTGATGCGCGCCTGACGTAGCCCAGCGCGCGGAAGGGCCGCCCTGCCCCTTCGCGCCGTCCGTCTTACTCCGGCACGAAGTGAATCGAATGCAGCAGCTTGCCCTGCCGTTCATACGATTCGCGCACGTCGCTGGCAAGCTCCTCCATCGACGCCTGCGAGCCGGGTTCCATGCCGAGCTCCTCGATCTTCTTGCGCAGCGTGGGCGATTGCAGCGCCTTGAGCGTGGCGTCGCGGAGCTTTGTCGTCACGGCCGCCGGCACGCCCGGCGCGGACCAGAGGCCCATCCAGCCGACTTCCTGCAGGTCGGGATAGCCCAGTTCGGCGAACGTGGGCACCTCGGGCAACGTGCTGATCCGGTGTGGGTAGGCGATCGCGAAGGCCCGCAGCTTGCCGGCCCGGATGAACGGCAGAGACGTGGCCGGGGCATCGAACATCAGTGGCACGTGGCCGCCCATTACGTCCTGCAGCGCTGGCGGCGATCCCTTGTAGCTCACGGTACCCGTCTGCAGCCCGGCCAGGCGATTGAACTGCACGCCGATGGTCTGGCCGCGCAGGCCGATACCGAAGTTCGCGTAGTCGACCTTGCCCGGGTTGGCCTTGATGTACGTGACCAGTTCGCCGAGATTTTTCGCGGGCAGGCTCGGGTTGCCGACCAGGATCAGGCCCTGCCGCGACAACTGCGCTATCGGCACGATGTCCTTGAACGGGTCGTAGGACACCTTGATGGCCTGCGGAACCTCGGCAGCAATACCTTTCTGGATCAGCAGGAACGTGTAGCCGTCGCGTGGCGAAGACAGCATGCCCTGGACGGCGATGGTGCCGGCCGCGCCCGACTTGTAGTCGACGATGACAGGCTGGCCGAGCGGCTTCTGCAGCTCCTGCGCGAACAGGCGCGCCAGGATGTCTGCCGTGCCTCCGGGCGGCGCGCCTACCAGGATGCGCACGGGCTTGGTAGGCCATTCGCCCGCCTGGGCCGCGTGGGCCGTCTGGGCAGACAGCATCGGCGCCAGCACCATCGCGAGGCTCGCGATGACTAGCCGGCGGCGGATTGCAGGTGGCGTGGTGGTGGCGTGAGTCGTGCCTGCACGATTCGGTGCAGGCAGGTGGGGGCCTGGGTTGCGCATGTCTCGCTCCGGATGGATGAAAGCGTCGGGTGGAGTTGTTGGCGGGATCGCATTCTTCGATGCCACGGGGCAGCCCGTGCCAGCCTTGGGACGGATTCTGTGGCGTCACTCCCCCGGGTGCTTGGCAATGCGCGACAGAGTCATGCCGATCGCGCCACTGGCACGTCGGGGCGACCGTGCCGGAACCGGTCGCCATGCCAGGCCTGGGTATGTCCCGCGCATGTCCCACAAAAGCAAATGCCTGTCCCAGATAAGCAAGCGGCGGCCGGGAATGCTCCAGATACTCAAAGGGCAGGCTTGCAAAGCCACCGCGGCAATCATCCCCACCAAAACGAACACTCTGGAGACACACCATGAACTTCCTCGACGGTCACCTCTTCCCCGAGAACCAGCCGCCCCTGATCATCACCGCCGCGCCCTACGCGCCGGGCTGGCTGCCCGAGGACTTCCCCGAGGAGATCCCGGTCAGCATGGAAGCGCAGATTCAGAAGGCGGTGGATTGCTACAACGCGGGCGCCACGGTGCTGCATCTGCACGTGCGCGAACTGGACGGCAAGGGCAGCAAGCGCCTGTCCAAGTTCAACGAGCTGATTGCCGGCGTGCGCAAGGCGGTGCCGGAAATGATCATCCAGGTCGGCGGATCGATCTCGTTTGCGCCTGAGGACGAAGGTCAGGCCGCAAAATGGCTCTCAGACGACACGCGCCACATGCTGGCCGATCTCGAACCCACGCCGGATCAGGTTACGGTGACGGTGAACACGTCGCAGATGAACGTCACCGACCAGGCCGAAGACGCCGATTTCAAGGGCACGTCGCGCGAACGGGCCGCCATCTTCAACGCCTACAAGGAGATGACGGTGCCCGCGCAGCCGGGCTGGGTCGAAGAACACGTGCGCCGCCTGACCGCCAAGGGCATCCAGAGCGCCTTCCAGTGCTACAACCTCAACAGCTTCGAGTCCGTGGAGCGATTGATGCGCCGGGGCTTCTACAAGGGGCCGCTGGTCATGAACTGGGTGGCTATCGCCGGTGGCATGGACACGCCGAGCGTCTACAGCCTGGCCAATTTCATCCGTGCCGTGCCGGATGGCGCGGTGGTGACGGTGGAGAGCAACGTGCGCAACGTGCTGCCGGTCAACATGATGGGCATTTCCATGGGCCTGCACGTGCGCTGCGGCACCGAGGACTGCCTGTGGAACCAGTCGCGCACCGAGAAAATGAGCACCGTAAAGCAGATCGAGCAACTCGTGCGGATCTCGCGCGAATTTGGCCGCGAGATCGCCACGGCCAAGCAGGCGCGCCAGATCAGCCGCATTGGCGAGTTCTACGATACCGTCGAGGAATCGCTGCAGGCCAACGGTTTTGCCCCCAACCGCAACGGCGGAAACCAGGGCTTCCTGCGCAAAACGGCCTGAGCGGCCTGAGCCGGTCACTGTTTCCCGCATCGACCGAGTGAAGCCCCGGCACAGGGGCTGGAGCCGGATCAGGGCAATCCCGTCTTGTCCGGTTCCCCGAATCATCAGATAACACTTGCCGCTTCTCCGCCCCCGTGATGCCATGAGTACTCTGATTCGCAGCGCCCTCCTCGTCAAATTCTCCGAAGTGTCCCGCACCGTTGGCATCGACGCCGACCGGCTGATCCAGTATGTCGGTGGCGACAGATCCTGCATGTTCTCGCCGGATCTGCACGTGCCGGAACCGTGGCTCGCCCGGATGCTGGAAAGCAGCGAGCAGGCCGGCCAAGGCGCATCGGCGTCGATCGGCTTGCTGATGGCGGAAACCTGGCGGATGTCGGATTTCGGCCCGATCAGTCTGCTACTGCAGCATCAGCCCACGCTGCGCCACGCACTGGGCCAGCTAGAGACCTACCGGCATCTGCTCAGCGAATCCGTCGCGGTCCACGTGGAGGAATTCGACGATATCGCCATCGTCCACCAGCAGGTCATTACCGAGCGGCCTAATCCTGGCCGTCAGCCGGTGGAACTGTCGGTCGGCGCGTTGCAGAGCCTGATGAAGTCGATGCTCGGTGGTCACTGGAAGCCGCGCAGCGTTCATTTCTCCCATGCCGCGCCGCCGAGCCTGCATGTGCACCAGCGCCTGTTCGGCACGCGGGTCGAGTTCGGCTGTGACTTTGATGGCATCACGATCGACCGGCATGACCTCGATCGGCCCAATCCGCTCGGCGACGTCAATCTGGCCCGCTATGCCAAGGAGTTTCTCGACGAGCGTCCGCATGGCAAGCAGGCGTCCACGGCATCCAACGTGCGCCGGGCCATTCAGTTGCTGCTGCCGCGTGGGCGCAGTGGCATCGAACAGGTCGGCCAGCAACTCGGCATGAGTTCGCGCACGCTACAGCGGCGGCTGGAGCAGGAAGGCGTCGAGTTCTCCACGCTGCTCGGCGAGGTGCGCAGGGGGCTGGCCAACCGCTATCTGGGAGACCAGCGGTACCCGGTGTCGCAGGTGGCCACGTTGCTCGGTTTCTCCGAGGTCAGCACGTTCTCGCGCTGGTTCGCCGCGCAGTTCGGTGTGTCCCCGACACGCTGGAGGGCGGACAAGCCCGCGTGAGCGGCCGTCCCTGCCCTGTTCGGTTGAGCGCAGATCAGAACGGACGATCGCCCTTGATCGTGGCTCGCTCCATCCGGCGTGGCGCGGGCCAGTAGTCGCTCACGGCATAGTGCTGCGTGGAGACGTTGTCCCACAGCGCCACGCTGTTCGGCTTCCAGCGGAAGCGGACCTGATACTCGGGAATCGCCGCCTGGCTGATGAGGTAGTTGAGCAGCAGGCTCGCGCCGGGGGTCTTGTCCTGCCCGAAGCGCACGTTTTCCGCGGTGTGGTAGTTAATGAAGTGCGTTGAGAACGGCCCGACGTACAGGATCTTCTCGCCGGTTTCGGGGTGCGTCCGGACCACGGGGTGGTCCACCAGCGGGTTCTTTCGCACCAGTTCCTCGCGCTCTTCGGTCGTCATGATCGCGCCAAAGGAATGCTCGATACCATGCTTGGCTCGCAGGCCGGCGATCTTTACCTTGATGTCCTCGGGCAGGTGCTTGTAGGCCTCTACCATGTTGACCCATATGGTGTCGCCACCGACATCGGGGCAGGAAATGCAGCGCAGCACCGCACCTTTGGGTGGACAGGCGCGCCACGAGGCATCGGTGTGGTACGTGTTCTCGAAGTGGTCCCGCTTCTCGCTCTTGTAGATCTCGATCAGGCCAGGATGCTCGGGCACCGAGTTCGCGACCGGGTGATCTTCCAGATCGCCAAAGCGCTTGGCGAACGCCACGTGGTCGGCCCGCGAGATGTCCTGGTCGCGGAAGAACAGCACGCGGTGTTTGAGCAGGAGCGCCTTGATTTCAGCGAAGAGCGTATCGTCGCGCGCAACATCGGCGATACTCACACCCGCCAGTTCGGCGCCGATCGAGCATGTGAGGGGATTGACTTGCATGATTTCATTCCTTGGGCGTTGTGGATTGAGGGCGGCCACGCCAGAAGCCGTGGTGCGGGCAATCCGGAAACACCCGCGCGCCGTCTGGAAATGATTGTGGCCAACCGCGATGCCTGCTGCTTGACCCATCGCGCCATGACTTGGCGGACCATGCCAATCGCCCGCGCGCGGCGTCTGTGCAAGGCCCGGAATGAGAAGACTGTCGGATTTTGATTTTTTCGAGTGAACGTATTGACGCTTGCGCAGTCAATCTGGTCCCACTCGTGACACCAGAACAATGAAGAAGTTAGTGATTTCCCTGATCCTGGGGATGGCGCCCGTGCTTGCTGGCGCCGCAGGTATGGCGGACTTTTCCCAATGCCGCCAGTTCTTTGCCCACAGCGCGCCACCGAGAGTCACCGCCACGTCCGACCTGAAGTTACGGCCGCTCTGCTATGACGCATTCGCGGTCATGCACTCGGGCCGCAGCAAGACGCCGGTCTACGTCGCAGAGCGATTATCGAGATCCCAGCTTGTCGATGCCCGCGATGAAAAGCGGACCAACCAGTTCTTCGCCGACGCGCGATTACCGCGAGCCGAACGCGCCGAGCTGGACGACTACCGCGGCAGCGGATGGGATCGTGGTCACCTGGCGCCGGCAGGCGATCAGCCCACTGCGCAGGCCATGGCGCAATCGTTCAGCCTGGCCAACATGACGCCACAGGCGCCAAAGAACAACCGCGAGGCGTGGAGTTCGATCGAATCGGCCACGCGCAAGTACGCCATGCGGGCCAAGGGCGATGTCTACGTGATCTCTGGCCCTGTATTCTCCGATCGCCCCCAAACCATCGGCGCGGGCCGCGTCTGGGTGCCCAGCTACTACTTCAAGCTGGTCTACGACCCCACCACGAATCGCGCCTGGGCGCACTGGATTGCGAACACCAACGAGGCTCGCCCTTCGAAGCCGATCAGCTATCACGAACTGGTGAAACGTACCGGCATCGAATTCCTGCCGGGCCTGATGCCCGGTGAAAACACGACTGCCACTGCGCCGGAGCTGCGGGCGGAATCGACCACACGTGGCAACCGTGAGCCGAAGCGCGAGCCGAAGCGCGAGGGCGAGGATCTTGGCCAGGCGCTCAGATCGCTGATTCAGCCCATCGCGCAGGATTTCGAGCGGATCATGCACACCTTGCTGCGGTGGTGGGCTCAGCTACGACACATCATGGCCTGATCGCCGGACCGTCACCGCGTTCATGTTGCCGGCGCATCGGCGCCGATGGCTTCCAGGGCCAGCGACTGCACCGCCTCATCCACGCTGAGTTCATGCAGGGCGCCGAGCGGCAGCGTATCGTCCGCCGAGCGCGTCAATACGTCCAGCGCAGGCGGTTTCAGACGGACCAGCAACAGTCGGCGGCCACGGCTGGCTACCCCCGCGGCGAACGTACGCAAGGCCTCGATCGTCGAACCATCCAGGTCAGGCGTTTCCTCCAGGCTGATGATCACGGTGTGCACGGCGCCCTGCTCCGCCTCGGCCAGGTGCCGCACGCGCAGCAGAATGCGTTCCACATTGGCGAAGAACAGCGGCGCTTCGGGCCGCGCGATCAGCAAGCCGGGAGGAATCGTGGCTTCGGGATGCTTGGAGACATCCACGTAGTTGTGGCTCGTGCCCAGTCGGCCCAACTGGCTGACCCGAGGTTCGGAAAAATTGCGGAGCGTGAGCAGCAGGCTTACCACGATGCCGGCCAGCAGGCCATCCAGCACGCCAAGCAGCAACACCGCCACACACGCCGCCACCACCAGCAGGCGGTCGCGCTGCCATGACCAATAGGGCCGGAACACGCTCAGTCGCAGCGTATGGCTGACTGCGTAGGCCACGATGGCGGCCAGCACCGGTTCCGGGGTCAGCGCCAGCTGCGGCAGCAACAGCGCGACGATCACGGCGACGACCACGGCCGCGCACCATCCCGCCAGCCGGGACGTTGCCCCGGCCGCTTCGTTGGCCGAAGTGGCCGAGTAACCGGCGCCCACCGGCATACCATGCAACAGCCCGGAGCCGAGGTTCGCGAAGCCGAGCGCGAGCAGGTCGCGGTCCGCCGACGTGCTGTCGCCGTGCTTGAGCGCGAAACTCCGGATCGAACTGTAGGATTCCGCATAGAGGATCAGCACCAGCGCGAAGGCCAGTTCGCCGAGCCTGAGCCACTGGCTGCGCGACAGGTCGGGAATCGAGAACGACAGATCCGCCAGATCGATCGTGCCGACCTGCCCGATCCCGAAGTGATGCAGGTCCACCCCATGCGAGGCGGCAATGCCGAGCACGATTACCACCAGCGGGCCGGGGACGTTCTTCCAGCGCGACATGCCGAACAGCAACGCCAGCGCAACCAGCGCGACGATGAGCGCATTCACGTTCCAGGCCGAGAGCTGCCCCAGCATTTCGTAGGTGAAGCGCGGCAGATCGTTGTGCGCGGGGTGCACGCCCACCACGCTGGCCAGTTGCTTGAGGATGATGGTGATGGCCAGGCCGAACGTAAATCCGCGCAGCACCGGCTTGGCAATGAATTCGGTGATGCCGCCCAGCTTGGCCAGCCCGGCCAGCATCAGGAAGAAGCCGCTCAGGATCACCAGCCCCGCAGCCAGCAACAGCCGCTGCGCGGGGTCCGCGCCGGACATGGAAAGCGTGATGGCGGCCAGCACCGCTGCTGAGGACGACGTGGCCGAAACCACCGCGAACCGGCTGGTGCCTGCGAGACCGTAGACCACCAGGCCCACCAGCAGGCCGATCAGGCCGGCCTGCGGTGGCAAATTGGCGATGCCGGCGTACGCCACCGCTTCGGGTAGCAGCAGGCCGGCTATCGAACAGCCGGCAACCAGGTCGCGCAGGCGGCTGCCGTCGCGCGCGCTGTCGGTCGGGTGCGTCGAATCGGTCGTGGTCACGATTCCCTTTGTTGTTTTTCCCGCGGGTGCGTATCTGACGCATGGTAGCCCCATGCGCCCGGCAAGTCAGGCCCCTCTTTTTTCCATCCTCATGGCGCCTTTCGCCCGGCCATGTGATGCAGATAGGCCAGCAGGTCCTTCAGGTCGGCATCGGACAGGGTTCTCTGGTCGATCGACGACATGCGCGAGCCCGGCCACCAGCGTAGCGATTGCGGGTCGCGGATCAGCGCGCTCAACTTTTCGTCGCCCAGGTACTCCACGGCGCTGTTCGGCACGTTCAGGTCCGGCCCCAGCGTGGCATCGCCCATTCGGTTCATCGAGTGGCAGGAAAAACAGACTCGCTGGAAGGTGGCGAAGCCGCGCACCACCGGGCTGTCGGCTGGCAGGTCCGCCGCCGGACGGATGGCGGCAAAGCGCTCGCCCGGCGATACGGTCACGTCGATCCGGACGATGCTGTAGGTCCAGAGACTTTCGTTGATCTCGCTGCTCTCGCTGACCTTGTTATGGGCGTGCCCCTTTGGCACGCTCCAGATCAGCCGGAACGGCCCGATGTCCTGCCCTTTGAGCTTCGGCCACGGCGCAGCCGGATTTTCCACAGCGAGCCACGCGCGCGGGGTATCTGCGCCATCGGCAATCAGCAGCCGCACCGGCAGGTGGGAAATATACCCGTCGCTGGCAGCGGTCGTGGCTGTGGCATCGGCGGCAACCGGCAAGCCGTGCAACAGCGCCGCCAGCGGGATGGCCTTGAAGGTCAGGCGCCGCTTGAGGTTGTCATCGTCCACGGTCACCGACACAAGACGGCGATCCTTGAGCAGTTCCTGGCGTGTCCAGCTTCGCTCCTGCGGGCCGGACACGATGGTCAGTGTGGCGGGGTCGGCTGCGCCTGCGGCTCCGGCTGGGCCGGTCAGAAGCATCAGGGCGCAACCGAGTGTGCCGGCGAGCTTGGCGAACCAGGGGGGCATGGGGTCTCCGGGGGGCGAATTGTCAGTTGGGCGGTGTCGGGAGTCTAGCGTATGGCGGCGTGCTGGAGTGCTGTGCACGCACAAGCAAATGGAGGCCATAAGGTGGTCTGGGTTGGGCATTGAGCGGCGAGCGTTCAGGTCCAAAACCATCGCCACACGCCGCTGTGTCTGGTGTGTCAGTGGCGTCTCGAGATGCCTCAAAGCCCATTCCGGATCGCCTAAACTACAAAACCAACAGCCAGGCCCCGTTCCAGCGCAGCCCCCTTCATGGCGCACATTTTCTTCGCCGCTTCGATTCAGCGCCATATTCCAACGCCCGAGCGCGAGGTCGACGCGCGCACGCTTGGCGAAGCGCTCGAGGCTGTCTTCGCGGATCGCCCCCAACTACGCGGCTATATCCTCGACGATCAGGGGGCGCTGCGAAGGCATCTTGCCGTGTTTGTGGACGGCCGACGGGTGCTCGATCGGCAACATCTGTCCGATGCGCTCGGCGAAAAAAGCCAGGTGCACGTCATACAGGCGCTGTCGGGCGGATAGCGGGAGTCCACTCACACGCGAGGAGGCACTAGACATGAGCGACAGGTTGCTTGTTGCAACTCGCAAGGGATTGTTTGTGTTGCAGGCCGACGGCAAAGGCGGCTGGACGCTCGGCGAGCCCCATTTCATCGGCGAGCCCGTGAACATGGTGCTGGCTGACCGGCGAGACGGATCGCTGTATGCGGCGCTCAATCTCGGCCATTTCGGCGTGAAGCTGCATCGCCGGCGCGCTGGCATGGACGATTGGGAAGAATGCGCGGTGCCTGTCTACCCGCCGCAGCCAGCCGACGAGCACGCCGGTGGCGGCGCGAACGATGCAAGCGCGACTGCCCCAATCCCACCCTCGCCTCCGTGGTCGCTTCAGCAAATCTGGTCGCTCGAGACAGGCGGCGGGGACGAGCCGGGCGTCTTGTGGGCCGGCACGATTCCCGGCGGGCTCTTCCGCTCCGACGATGGCGGCGACACATGGGTACTCAACCGCACGCTATGGGATCGTCCGGAGCGTCGCGGATGGTTTGGAGGCGGCTACGATGCGCCGGGCATCCATTCCGTGATGGTGGATCCGCGCGACAGCCGGCACGTGACGATCGGTGTGTCGTGCGGTGGCGTCTGGCAAACCAGCGACGGAGGCGCGACCTGGCAATTGACTGCCGATGGCATGGAGGCCGACTACATGCCACCGGAACAGCGCGGCGACGCCAACACGCAGGACCCGCACCGCGTCGTGCAATGCGCGGCCAACCCGGACGTCCTGTGGACACAGCATCATTGCGCCATCTTCCGCTCGACCGACGGGGCGATGCAGTGGCACCGGATTGAAGCGCAGCCATCGAGCTTCGGCTTCGCGGTTGCCGTGCATCCGCACGAGCCAGACACCGCGTGGTTCGTGCCCGCCGTGAAGGACCAGTGCCGGATCCCGGTGGATGGCCAGTTCGTCGTCACGCGCACCCGCGATGGCGGGCGCACGTTCGAGCGTTTCTCGGCAGGTCTGCCGTCCGCACCGGCCTATGACCTGGTGTATCGGCACGGCCTCGCGGTGGATGACTCCGGCACGCGCCTGGCGATGGGATCGACCACCGGCGCGCTTTGGGCGTCCGAGAACGGCGGCGAAAACTGGCATCTGATTTCAGCCCATTTGCCACCGATTTATTGTGTTCGCTTTGGATAGGAGCAGAGCCTGCCGCAGGCGCCATACGCGCTGCTGCCATGCTATCGTCAGACAGCGCTAATGCCTGCTTCGGGGAAGAACCAGATGATTTCGCACGTTTTTGTCGGCGTTACCGATTTTGCCCGGGCTTTCAGATTCTATTCGGTGATCATGGGCGATCTCGGGCACAAACTGAAGTTCAGCGAGCCTGACAAGCCTTGGGCCGGCTGGATGGCGGAAGGCATGCCACGGCCCCTCTTCCTGATTGGCGGGCCATACGACGGCAACCCTGCCAGGTGCGGTAACGGTCAAATGGTTGCGTTACTTGCGCCGGATCGCAAGTCGGTCGACAAGGCCTACGCCAGCGCCTTGGCCACCGGAGGATCTTGCGAGGGCGTTCCGGGTTTAAGACCTGAATACCACCCTGACTATTACGGCGCTTATTTCCGGGATTCCGAGGGAAATAAGATCTGCGTTTGCTGCCACGATCCGGTGCGTGAATAGGCCTGGCTGTTGCGATTGGCGTGGCCATATAGGTTGCGTCGCGACTGTCTCCATCTGGCTGGGAAGAGCCCGATCGAGTCGGCTGCCAACAGCCAGGGCGATGGCTGTCTCTGATCGACCCGAAGCGGACGTTCATTTTCCCGAAAGCGGACGTTGGAGTGTCTAACGCAATCTTGAGGGGGCAGCGTGCGTGAGCCCGATGCCGGACGAATCTGCGGGAATTGTTTGAGAGGAGAGAAATCTGCGTTCCAAACGTTGAGATCGAACAACTCGTCGTAATTGTCCAGCAACAACGTTACGAAGTTGCGCACAGCATTGAAGTCTGGGAACTCCATCTTGCAGATATCCCTGCAGAGAAGCCGGGCTTGAATATTGGAATCGAAGCGGAGACTCCCAATTCCATCATCGGTCATTTCTTCGACGAGGCACGTCGGGAGGGAGTTAGCGATTGCAATCTCCTGCACTGTTCCCCGCAGCATATGCCTGATCAATACAATCTCAGCTTCGTTCAGGGTTCTGATCGTCATGCTTGAAAAGAAAAGTGCGCGCGCCGTGAATGTTTCGAGTCAGCATGAAGACTGGGCTCAGCGCGGCTAGTCCACCATCGATGCAACGGCCGCATCTGCTTCAAAACGTGCAGCTAGGCCAGGAGGTCAATGTCAGGTTACTTACCCTCCACCTTGACAAGAATCTGTGTAAGCATTACTGGCACCACTCCTCCCGACCGGAGTGTTGCAGTCCGGTATGCCAATTGGTTTTTCGAGAGATTTATTCCAGCATCCTGCTCGACGCTATTGCAGGTAGTTATCCATTCACTCCAGTTCGCAGACAGAAACGATTCAAGGTGATCATCCAATATGGCCGCGACGTCCGAAATAGTAGTAGGTGGAAAATCCTCTTCAGGCAAGCCGAAGTACCGCATTAACCTGCGGTTCTCCAGTGCATGATTGTTGCGCTCCCGATCTATTTCCTCTTGCTTTTTGTTTTTGGCTTTGGCTCGCGTTTCAAATCCACCGTCCGCATCAAACAGTGCGTAGACTGGCACGCCAATAGATTCCAGAATCGCATGCGCGAGGGGTATCGATGTCTTGCTGCCCACAGGAACGATCGAAATTCCTGCCGCTTCAAGTGCGCCGGGGGAAGTTCTATCTCCAATACCGTAGAACACAGCAGATTCGGTTGTGCCCTCCACAAGAAAAGCGCGATTCGCGAAGAGTGCTATGGCAAGCTGGTCAGCCACGTTATGGTCGAGCCTGCGATCGACCACATCGCCATCCACTGTTCCATTCAGCTTGGCCTTCACAATCTCAACAGTGGCACAGTGGACCGTAACTACCGGGACTTCGTCAGCCGATCTCGTCAGCCGTCTGATTTGATGGAAATGTCGGGCCTCCAGGAAGTAGGGACTATGCGTCGCATAGGTCACCTGAATGCGTTTGCTAGCGTCTTCGGCGAGCGATCTAAGCACCTTCGCAAAGGCCTGCGCCTGAATCGGATGCTGGAAAAGTTCTGGCTCCTCGATCGCCAGGCAAATTATTCCCTCGGCCGAGGCTGCACCTGACTGGGCCAAGAGTTGTAGTGCTGAGATCAGCAGCGTGCGCTGAAAACCGTGTCCTTGCCGCTCCACCGCAGTCTCGGTGGTGCCATCAAGCACAGCCACGTCGAACGTCGTGCGAGGCGCCTTGAGTTCCACTTCAGCCGGCGAAACCGTGATTGCACGGCCAGCGCATAGGTTGTGACGACCTCGTTGAGCTGCGTCGTGATGGCCCCAAGCTGCTCCTTGAACTTCTCTTCATAGACCTGTTGCTGCTTTGCCCGTGACTCCGCAACGATTTCTGCGATTGCCTCATCAGCGGCAGTTCGGTCAATCGAGCGCTCAAGGATTCGCCCAATGATGCTTGCCTTGCCGTCGATGGACTCTTCACTCGCCCGAAGGTCGGCCGTAACGAGGACGAAGTCGAAGAGCCCACTCATCTTGCCGCCGCTGTTGAAACCGAAGAAGTTAGTTTGTAGAGCCTCGGGCGCATCGAGAAGTTGATCAGTGTGAGCCGCCTCCCAAGTCGTCATCGACTGCTCGACGGCAGGACCAGTATTCGCCGCGGGAAGATCAAGCTCCGGGCGATCGCGCCGGAGACTGGCGTACAGCTCTCTCTTCGCAGTCGCACCCCCTGCCGCCTTGATGCCATTGAAGTCCGGAAATCCCTTTGCATTGGCGGAGAGCACATCGGCGCCATCAGGAGATCGGCGCTTCCATGCGGTGAACGTGCCAACTCCCTCCGGCGCGTACTTGCCAAGTGCCTCACGATCCTTTTCGGTGAGGTCTGCGAAGGTGATCTGAACCTCGATGTCTTCGTCGGTCGCCCCAAAAGAGCAATCCTCCTCGGTCAGCGAGCCGGGCTTGCCGTTGAAGAACCAGTCAAGCGCACGAAGCACCGTTGATTTGCCAGCACCGTTCGGCCCGATGAAGGTCGTGACGGAATCGAACGGAATCGTTACGTCTTTCAACGTGCGAAAGTTTCGGATGCGAACGGTTTGGATCTTCATTTCTGGCTTCTGCTCCTTGTGATTTATGTCGCCTCTTGAACTATTGAACCCGCTGAGCGGCTCCTGCATGGCGGCGACAGGCGCGTTTCCGTCCTCTGCGATGTGTGGGTGGAGGGCCACCCACCCTATGGTCGCGAAAATTGTTCACAATTTGGCGACGGCGGCGGACGACCATTCCTGGCCGAATCCGCTCGTCCCGAGCTCGTCCTTTCATTACATAAGGTTTACCACGCTCCTACTAACGGGATCCATAACCGATTCTGCCGGTCTAACCACCGATGCGAAATCCAACAAAATGACCTTGAAATCGACGTCCTTCGACGTGTACCGCTTGATCGGAATCCCCGCCGATTCCAGCACCTGATTCTTTTGCTCATCCCGCTTTTTCGCCCGCACGCTGCCATGCGAAGCGCCGTCAAGCTCGATCACATACAGCGGTCTCATTGTCCCGCGTTCACACACGAGATAATCGACATATTTCTGCGAAAACAGACTCCGGGCACCGTACTCCTTCCCCTTGTGCTGCACGAAAGACGACATGGCTACCTGCGGAAACACATGCGCGTTTCGAAGGCCAACCACTAACCGCTCATAGAGATGGATTTCGTCGTCGCGCATGAACGGTGCCTTTCGGGAAAACTGATAGCGCTTCGAAGACCTGTCCCCGCCGCGCTTCGTCTTCATCGCGCCCAGCACGATAAAGACGAGCGCCATGAACAACGCTAGGCCGAATAATGCCTTCATATGCCTCCTCGATATTCTTGCTCTGTGCGCCGCATTAGCTAGCGATATCGGTGCCCGGAGGCCCGACCGGCGATTATGGCGAGAGGCCTGTAACCTCGCATGCCCCAAACGGAGGGTTCCATCCGCACTTGCCAACTTGATCACAACACCGGAGAAAGCAATCTTCGTACGGGGCTAGCATTGCCGCCCCCAAGCGATCGCGGGCGTTGCCTTCGGATTGTGTGCAATCGAGGCGAGTGTGTCGACCGGCGGCTTCTGGCCAAACCCAGCCCCCGCAAAAAAAGACCCCAGGCTGTGCAGGTATCAGCCTGGGGTGGTAGGTCGGGGATCTGCCCGGGGCTCCACTGCTTGAGCCTTGGCCTGAGCCTTGACGCTTCCATATTCGCAACCCGCGTGCCAGCCCTGGCACGGCTCAATTCGCCCTCGTCGGATTCGCTCGGTCGAGCACCTTGAAAATCAATCGTTTCAATGACTTACGGGCGTTTCAGACGGCCGGTGCAAGGCCGTTGGTGGCGAACGTCGCTGTCGCGCCGGTGTTACGTGTTACGTAACGCCCGGGCGATTCGGTACGACATGGTGAGTTGGCCGGCGGCCTGAGATTACCCGCGCGCGCTGGCGGCGCCGGGCTTGCAGTCTTCAACGATGCCTTCGATACGGCCTTGTCGCAGGATTGGGTGCCACTCGCCCGCGCTGCGGATTTCCACGTCCGAGCCCTGGGCGGCGGCGCGGAGGTAGATCAGGTAGAAGTAGCGCATCTCGGAGGCGGACGCGTGGCCGATGCGGATATCGACCTTGCCCGGTTCCGCATAGGGGACGATGGTCGCTTCTTCCTGCAGCTTGCTCTTCAGGCACTGGACCAGGTCGCCTACGCTGGCATTCGAGTGGATGCGCTTGGGTTCTTGCGACTGGATGTAGTCGGGGGTATTACCGCCGCCCGCGCAGGCCGCAAGCAAAGGGGCCGCCAAGGCGGCAATCAGCAGAACCCGGGTTTTTTGCATGTGTTTTCCTGAGACGCCCGCCCCGCGGGCGTGGGTGGTCCGAAGTCGGGCCGGGCGGCGAGCGTGCTTTCGCCGCCGTGCCAGCCATGGTGCCGGCATCGTACAGACCTCGTTGCCTTGGCACAACCGCGTCCCGGGGCCCTACTAGAAAAAACACGCGGGCGGGCGTCGCGCCGTCAGACCACAGGTGGATTCTCGATATCGATCTCGAGATTTTCCAGGAAGCGGCTGACCAGCATGTAGAAGCCGATCGTCATCAGCACCTCGATCAGCTGCTTGTTGGACAGCACCGATGCGACGGCCTCGTATAGCGGGGCCGGCGCCTTGACGTCCCGGACGACCGCATCTGTGAAGCGGATCAGCCGGATCTCGAGGTCGGAGAACACGTTCGGGTCAGGCTCGGCGGCGCCGTGGTCGAGCACGCTTTCGATCTTGTTTTCAGGCACCCCTGCCTTCCGGGCGACGCGCCGATGCTGATGGATTTCATAGGATGCCCCCGATAGCGCCCCCACACGCAGGATCACCAGTTCGCGCAACGTCGGGTCCAGTTCCGATTCGCGCAGGATCGCGCCACCGAGCGCCAGGAATCCCTCGCCCACGGCGCCGCCATGGGGCAGCATCCTGTAGAGGTTCAGCGGCGGACGCGCGCCGATCATCTTCCTGTACGTCGGCGATGCCTGTTCCAGATCGAAGTATGGAAGTCTTGCCATGATTGTCTCCTGCGTTGTCTAGTCGAGTTTGAGTCCGGCGGCGCGGATGACCTCGCCCCAGCGCTGCGTTTCGGTTGCGGCAAAGGCTGCCAGCGACTTCGCCGTACCGCCCTGAGGGTCAGATGCCAGCGCCTCCATTTGCGCGATCATGGTGGGATCCTTCAGGACTGCATTGGTCTCGCGATTGAGCCGGTCCACGATGGCCTGCGGTGTCCCGGCCGGCGCCCACAGCGCGCCCCACCCTGCAACTTCGTAGCCCTTGATGCCGAGTTCGTCGAAGGTCGGAACGTCAGGCAGGACGGACAGCCGTTTGGGCGATGAAACCGCCAGCGCGCGCAGCTTGCCTGCCTTGATATAGGGCAGCGAGGCCGGCAGGTTGTCGAAGAGCACGGACGTCTGGCCGCCCATCACGTCGTTCAGCGCCGCGGCGCTGCCCTTGTACGGCACGTGCGTGATCTTGATGCCCGCTCTGGACTCCAACAGCACGAGCGACATATGCGGACTGGTCGAGTTTCCCGGTGTCGCGACGTCGATCTGTCCCGGCGCTGCCTTGGCCATCGCGATCAGCTCTGCCAGCGAGGTGGCCTTGTACGACGGATTCACGCTCAGCACGTTCCAGACCTTGCCCATCAGCACGATCGGGACGAAATCCTTCACCGGGTCGTAGCCCAGTTTCGGATACAGGCTGACGTTCATCGCGTGCGTGGTGTTGGTGCCGTAGAACAGCGTGTAGCCATCCGGCGGCGTCTTGGCGACATAGGCGGCCGCGATATTGCCCGACGCGCCCGGACGATTCTCCACCACCACCGGCTGGCCGAGCCGTTTGCCGAGCTGGTCAGCCACCCGCCTGGCGCCCACATCGGTACTGCCACCGGGCGGAAAGCCGAGCACCAGCTTGATGGGCCGGCTCGGATAGTCCGAAGCCGCCTGGCCCGGCACGGGCGTCACGGCTGCCAGGCATACCGTCGCGATGGACAAGGCCGTCGGCAACAGGGCAGGCAACGGGCGTAGTGGTCGTAATGGTCGTAACGCGCGCAACCGGTGCGCCCGCGCATAAACAAGAGATGCATCCATGCAGCGCTCCTCAGGCCGTCAGGGCCACACCGGCGGCCAGTCCGCCGTCCACCTGCAACGCGTGCGCGTTGACGTACGACGATTCGTGGGACATCAGGAACAGGCACGCATACGCCACCTCCCATCCGGTGCCCTGCCGGCCGAACGGCAGCGCCCCACCGACGCGCGCGGGCCGTCGCGCGGTGGCGGCACGGCCCATCGGCGTGTCCATGAGTCCCGGCAACAGGCTGTTGCAGCGGATGCCCTGCTTCTGCCCGGCCATCGCAATGGAACGCGCCAGCGCCACCTGGGCGGCCTTCGACGACTCATAGGCCGGGTTGCCGCTGCTGTTGCGCAAGGCAGCCAGCGAGGACATCAGCACGATGGAACTACCCGGCTCCATATGGCGCATGGCCTGCTGCGCGAACAGCATGTTGCTGCGCACGTTGACGGCGTACTCGCGGTCCCACGTGTTGGCGTCCTGCTTATCGATCGGCAAGGCGCTGGAAATGCCCACCACCATGACCAGGCCGTCGAGGCCTCCCATCTGACGAGCCGCGCGCTCGACTAGCGGCGCGATGGTCTCGGCGCGTTCGACATCGGCCACCTCGGCAAAGACGGTCGCACCCAGGTCCTTCGCCTGCCTGCAGGTCTCCGCCACGGCGGGTTCGGAAATATCGACGCAGGTCAGTGTGGCGCCTTCACGCGCAAACAGCAGCGAGATCGCGCGGCCGTTGCCGACGGGCGGGTCCGGATCATCGATGACGCGCTGTCCGGCCCCGACGACGAGAATGCGACGCCCTGCCAGTCGGCCGCCAGCGGGCGGGGTTTGTCCCAGCGCCTCGTCAAAACATTGCACTTCCGGATGGATCGGGCGTGTCGCGGTCATGTTGTCTCCGTTGTAGTTCCAGATGTGGAATCGTTTTCCGTGTGGTATTAATTTACCCAGCAAGGAAATCGGCGTCCAACTGTGGAACGTTTTCATTAGGGAAGACCATGACGGGAAAGGCTTCTGTGCGCGATGTGGCGCAGGCGGCGGGGGTATCGGTCGGCAGTGTGTCGCGCGTCCTGAACGGCAACGGCTATGCGAGCCAGGAACTGCGCGGCCGCGTGCTGGCCGCGGCGAAAGCACTCGACTATGAGCCGAGCTTCGCCGCGCGCCATCTGCGTACCGGGCGCAGTCGAACGGTCGGCTATCTGACAACCGATATCAGCAATCCGCTGCTGGCGGCCCATTTCAGCGAAGTCGAGCAGCACATGCACGCTGCGGGCTATTCGATGCTGATCGGCACCACGCGGAACCAGCACCACCGCGACCGCCTGCTGGTCGAACTGTTCGAGACGCGCCGGCTTGAGGGCATCATCGCGTCACTGAGCATGGAAAGTTCGGACCCGGCCGAAGACCTGTTCGCCAAGGCGGACCTGCCGATCGTCATCATGGATCGCGAAACGGCATCGCCCAGGGATTGCGTGCTGATCGACCATCGAACCGGACTGAGCCTGGCAGTGCGCTACCTGAAGCAACTCGGCCATCGGCGCATTGCGTTCTTCGGGCCAAAGGAAAGCATCCGTCCGGGCCGTGAGAAGCTGCTCGGCTATCAGGAAGGACTGGCCGAGGTCGGGCTTGCATTCGATCCCGCGCTGGTGTGCACCCTGCCCTCGATGGACTCCTCGCGCGCGGCGATGAAGCAGATGCTGGCGCTGAAGCAACCGCCGACGGCGGTGATCGCGCTGGGCACGCGCCTGCTTTCAGGGGCGCTCTATGAGGCGCGCAAGGCCGGGCTGGAAGTGCCGCACGATCTGTCCGTCATCGCGCTTGGCACGCCGGAAACGCTCGAACTGATGTATCCGCCCCCGACGATGCTCCGCTTCAACACAGCGCTTTCGGCAGAGACCGCGGCGAACCTGATGCTCGACCGGCTCGAAGGCCACTACGCTGGCGAGGCGCGGCGCGTGGTGATACCGATGGATCTTATGTTGGGCGAATCATGCGCGCCGGTGCGTCCGGGGCGGTAGCGTCCCCAGGACGCCCGGTACGGCAGTCCGCGAATTCAGCGATTGCCGTCGCCTGGCACATCGTTCAACTCGTAGCTGGTGCTTCGGCCGCCCGCCGCCGCCTTGCGCAGCATCCCCCGCTCGACCAGATCGTTAAGGTCCCGCAGCGCGGTATCGCTGGAGCATTTGGCGATGGCCGCCCATTTGCTGCTCGTGAGCTTGCCGTCGAATCCGTCCAGCAACCGGTTCAACACCTTGATCTGCCGGGCGTTGAGCGCCTGCGTGCCCCAGTGCTGCCAGAAGCGTGACTTGGCCAGGACGTCGTCGAGCGTGACCTGCGCCTGATCCACCGCGCGGTGCAACGTCTCAAGGAACCATGACAACCACGGCGTGACCTCCATTGCGTCCTTCTGCGTCCGTTCGAGGATGTCGTAGTACGCGTTGCGTTCGCGCTGGATCTGGGCCGACAGGCTGTAGAAGCGTTGCGTGCTGCCGTCGGCCCGCGCCAGCATCAGATCGCCGATGGCGCGCGCGATACGGCCATTGCCATCGTCGAACGGGTGCAGTGTCACGAACCACAGGTGAGCAAGGCCGGCGCGGATCAATGGGGCTTCGCCAGACGCGGCGTTGATCCATGCCAGGAAACGGTCCGTCTCCGCGGGCAGACGTTCGGCGGGCGGCGCTTCGAAATGCACGCGCTGTCGGCCGATCGGGCCGGAAACCACCTGCATGGGCCCCGCCGAGTCGTCGCGCCAGTGGGCGACGTTGATCCGCGACAGGCCCGAGTAGCCGGTTGGAAACAGCGCCGCGTGCCAGCCGAACAGTCGCGTCTGGGACACCGGCGCCTGGCTGTTGGTGGTGGCGTCCAGCACCATTTCGACGACGCCATCGACATGTCGATCGACGGGCGCCAGCGCGCCGATTTCAACACCGAGCCGTCGTGCGATGGACGAGCGCACCGAATGCACGCTGAGATGCTCGCCCTCGATTTCACTGGTCTTGACTACGTCGTCGGTCAGCGCCGCCAGGCACGCCTGGTCCCGCAGCCCCATGCCGAGGTCTGCCAGTCTCCCCATCAACATGCCTTGGGCGCGACTGACCTCGGCCATCTGCGAGGCTAGCGCGCCGAGGTCGTAGCGCCAGTTGGGCCAGTCGGGGGCTTGCCAGATATAGGTGTATTCGCCGCGATTCATGCGGGGATTATGGCCGGCATTCACCGCATGGACAAGATATTCGCCGCACAAGTTGCGGTGAATATTGCCGTCATTCCCCGCAAATCGTCTGGATGAGGCATCAAAATGTCTATTGATCCGCTTTTTGAGCATGAAGCCAAGGCGCGTCCAATGGCTCAGGACCATCCACCTCCCAGCGCCCGGAACGCCGACACCGCCGCCCGTGCATTATCCGCCTGCACCCTTGCCTGCTGGTCGCGTGCAGCCAGCAATTGCCGGTCTTCGTCCAGCACTTCATAGAGGCTGACCACCCCGCCCTTGTAGGCATCCTCGGATGCGTTTCGCGCACGCTCATGCGCACGGATCTCTACGGCGAGTTCGCGGTTTTGCGATTCGAGCTGCGCCAGCGAGATCAATGCGTTTTCGACGTCCTCGGTGGCCTGCAGCATCGACTTGCGATAGCTGGCCAACGCTTCGGCATTGGCGCCCTTGGCCAGCGCGACCTCCGCATTGACCCGGCCGAAATCGAACAGCCGCCAGCGCAGCCCAGCCGCCGCCGCAGGCTGGAAGGCCTGCGCGGTGAACAGCTTGCCGGCGGACAGGCTTTCGAATCCAAGCAATGCCGATAGCGAAACCTTCGGGTAGTACTCCGCCGTGGCCACGCCAATGCGCGCACTCGACGCCGCAAGCCTGCGTTCGGCGGCAATGACGTCTGGGCGACGTTCCAGCAGGTTTGCCGGACCCTGTGCCAAGGCGACTTGTGGCACCGCCTGCGTTTCGTGCTTCGAATCGCGCAACTCGGCTGCGTAGGTGCCCGGTTGCGCGCCCATCAGGACGTCGAGGCGATTAAGCTGCGTTTCCAGTTCGATCTGCAGCGGCGGAATCGTGACGCGCGTCTGCGAGAGTTGGGCCTCGGCCTGCGCCTGCTCGCGCTCCGCCCCGATGCCATCGGCCAACCGCAAACGCACGAGATCAAGCAGGCGCTGGTTGGTCTCAACCTGTTGCTGCGCGATGGCGATGCGAGCCTGAGCACCCCGCACACGGAAGTAGGCGTCCGCCGCCTCCGCTGCCACGAGAATCCGAACGCCCATATGGTTCGCCTCTGCCGCCTGCAGTTCGGCATTGGCCGCCTCGGCACCGCGCCGCAGCCCGCCAGCGATGTCGATTTCCCACGTGGCCGCAGCGCCCACCGAATAGAGCGTCTGGTTGCGGTCATATCCGGGGAATGTGCTGCCGATCTTGCCCAGCGGGCTTTGTACGGATTGATGCAGCTTGGTCACGTCGCTATAGGCATTGCCTTGCGGAAGCAACTCGGCCCCAGCGAAGTTGGCGGCGGCACGGGCTTGCGCCACGCGGGCAATTGACGCCGCCATGTCGAGATTCTGTTCAAGGGCCCGCTCGACGATCTTTGTCAGCACCGGGTCCTGGAAGCCGGCCCACCACGTATCCAGCGCCACCGGTTCGCGCGCGTCGTTGATCGCTGCCACGTCGGCGGCGTGCTGGTACTGCGTCGGCATCTCGCTATCCGGCGTGCGGTAGTCAGGGCCGACCGCGCAGGCGGCCACGCCCAGTGCAGCGAGTGTGGCGGCGGCCAGGGCCACGGCGCGCGCGGTACGTTGAACCAGTCCTTGGGCATGGGTGCCGGGAAGTGCTTTCGATGCCATCTCGATTCCTTTCGTCAGTTCTCATGCAGCGGTTCTCGAAACTGTTTCTTGCATGATGATAGTTACTAGCCTAGACTAACTTTCATATTGATAGCAACGTCTTTTTTCGAGGACGGACTGCCATGTTCAGAAAGTCACATCGCAATGCGCCCTGCCCAATGGCACGTGGCATCGAACGTGTCGGAGACCCCTGGACTTTCCTGATCCTGCGTGAGGCGTTCTACGGCACGACCCGCTTCGACGAGTTCCAGAAAGTGCTTGGCATCGCGCCGAACATGCTGACGCGACGACTGAACAGTCTGGTGGACGACGGGCTGCTGACCCGACGCCAGTACAGCGCCCACCCGCCCCGCGACGAATACCTGCTGACCGATCTCGGGCGCGATTTCCGTCCCGTGCTGCTGGCCCTGCTGGCATGGGGGAGTCGCCACTTCTCACAGGAGGGCGAACTGGTACGTCTCATGGATCGCCGCACCGGCCACCCGGTGGAATTCGCGCTGGTGGATACGGCCACCGGCACCCCCATCACCGCATCCGATCACTACCTCGCGCCGGGCCCCGCCGCGGGTCCGGGCCTGCGCGCGCGCCTGGAACGCGCCGCTCAGCATCAGCAATCCGATTCGAATACCACCGCGCCCACGATGGGCGCGTGCTAACCATGGAACCACGGAGCACAGTCATGACAAGCACCACCACCGCGAGCCGCGCCCCCGCCGAGGCCGCTCCATCCACGGCAGCCCCGGCCAGGCGTGGCACCAACCGGCGGGCGTTGCTGATACGCGGCGCGGGCGCCTTGCTCGTCGTGACAGCCGCGGGATACGGCTATCACTGGTGGACTGATTCACGCTTCACCGAAGAGACCGACGACGCCTACGTAGGCGGTGACGTGACGCTGATTGCCGCGAAGGTGCCGGGCTATGTCGCGGAGGTTCTGGTGACCGACAATCAGCAGGTGCACGCGGGAGATCTGCTGGCACGCATCGACGACCGCGACTATCGCGCAGCGCTGGCCAAGGCGGAGGGCGCAGTCGCGTCCGAGCAGGCGCTGATCGCCAATCTCGATGCACGGGAAAAACTGCAGCAGGCGGTGATCGCCGAGGCCCGCGCCGGTGTGGCGGCGGTGGATGCGGAAACCAAGCGGGCGCGCGACGACCAGGCGCGCTATGCCAGTCTGGTCGAGAAATCGGCGGTCTCGATCCAAAGCTCTCAGAAGGCCGATGCCGACTACAAGCAATCGGTCGCCAACGGCCAGAAAGCGAAGGCCAGCGCGGAAGCCGCCCTGCGCCAACTCGATGTGATCGCCACGCAAAGGCAGCAGGCGCAGGCATCGCTGACCCAGGCGATTGCCGAGCGCGACATCGCCCGACTCAATCTTGGCTACACCGAACTTCGCGCGCCAGTCGACGGCACCGTGGGCAACCGCCGCGCGCGCGTCGGCGTCTACGCGCCTAACGGCGGCCAGTTGCTGTCGATCGTGCCGGCACGCGGACTCTGGGTCGATGCCAATTTCAAGGAGGGCCAGCTTGCACATATGCGGCCCGGCATGCGTGCCACGATCGTGGCCGACGTGATGCCCGGCAAGGTCTTCCACGGCCGCGTCGAAAGCCTGGCACCGGCCACGGGCGCGCAGTTCAGCGTGCTGCCTCCGGAGAACGCCACCGGCAACTTCACGAAGATCGTGCAGCGCGTGCCGGTGCGGATCGTGCTGGATGACGAAGATGCCAGGCTCGGCACCCTGCGCCCGGGCCTGTCGGTGGTGGCGGAAGTCGATACGAAGGCCGCAAAGGTGGTGACGGCAGACACCGCAGCGAGCAAGTCATGAGCGCCGACGTCAGCACGCCTTCCGCCGCGCAGGCGTCATCGGTTCCACCCGTAGCGCCACCCGTCTCCCCGATACACTCGCCCGGCGAACTGCCGATGGGAGCGCGGGTGTTCGCCTTTGCCTCGATGTGCGTGGGCATGTTTATCGCCCTGCTGGACATCCAGATCGTCTCCGCGTCGCTGCGTGATATTGGCGGTGGGCTGTCCGCTGGCGCGGACGAGACGGTGTGGGTCCAGACCGCCTACCTGATCGCCGAGATCATCGTCATCCCCCTATCAGGCTGGCTCGCGCGCGTCATGTCCACGCGCTGGCTGTTTGCCGCATCAGCCGCCGGATTCACGGCTACCAGCCTGCTCTGCGGCATCGCGTGGAATATCCAGAGCATGATCGCCTTCCGCGCGGCGCAGGGCTTTCTGGGCGGATCGATGATCCCGATGGTCTTCACCACCGTCTTCGCGTTCTTCCAGGGACGTCAGCGTGTGGCCGCCGCCGCGATCATCGGTGGTCTGGCGTCGCTGGCCCCCACCCTTGGCCCAACCATCGGCGGCTGGATCACCGACAATTTTTCGTGGCACTGGCTGTTTTTCATCAACCTGGTGCCGGGGATCTTCGTGACGATCGCGGTGCCGGCGCTGGTCAAGATCGACGAGCCCGACTGGTCGCTGCTCAAGGGGGCGGACTACCTCGGCATCGTACTGATGGCGCTGTTTCTTGGCTGTCTCGAGTACACCCTGGAGGAAGGCCCCCGCTGGGACTGGCTGGGCGACCGGACGATCCTGACCACGGCCTGGATCTCCGGGCTGGCCGGCATTGGTTTCCTGTGGCGTTCGCTCACGTACAAGAACCCGGTGGTAGATCTACGCGCGCTGAAGGACATCAACTTCGCGCTCGGATGTTTCTTCTCGTTTGTGGTCGGCATCGGAATTTTCGCGACGATATATCTGACGCCGCTGTTCCTGGGTCAGGTACGCGGATTCAGCGCCCTGCAGATCGGGCTGGCGATCTTCTCGACGGGCCTGTTCCAGGTGCTATCGATACCGTTCTATGCCTACCTGGCGAACCGCGTGGATCTACGCTGGCTGCTGATGTTCGGCCTCGCCCTGTTTGCGCTATCGATGTGGAATTTCGCGCCAATCACGCACGACTGGGGCGGCGCGGAACTGCTGTTTCCGCAGGCGTTGCGGGGTATGGCGCAGCAGTTCGCCGTGGCGCCCACCGTTACGCTGACGCTTGGCGGCTTACCGCCGGCACGGCTCAAGCTGGCATCCGGGCTATTCAACCTGATGCGCAACCTGGGCGGGGCCATCGGTATTGCCGCCTGCGCGACGATCCTCAACGACCGGACCAACCTGCACTTCCTGCGTCTGGCGGAACACCTGAACATTCGCAACGAGTCCATGGCCGCTTTCCTCAACGAGGCAACCACGCACGCGGTGACGATGAACAACGAGATCAGTGATGGCAACGCGGCCGCCCTGAAGCAACTCTGGGCGCTGACGATGCGCGAGGCCCACACGCTGACCTACGCCGATGCGTTCCTCGCGATCTTTGTGTGTTTTGTCATCGCGGTTCCAATGGTCGTGCTAATGCGAAAGGTTGCGCCCCCGAGCGCGCCGTCTGCGGATGCCCATTGAACGCCGGCGGAATGTCGATTGACCGTCCATCGACCGTCCATCGACCGTCCATTGAGCTTCTATTGAGCTTCTATTGAGCGGCTATCGAACGTCCATTGGTAACGGTCACGCCGAACGGCCTTGTTTCGGCATTTCCCCGCCTATCGCCCCCTTCTTTTTTCTCTTATGATGCGGCGCACTGTACTACCCGTGCGCCGTCCGATTTGGGCCAGACCAATGTCTGCAATGTCCGGTCAAGTACATACAAAGAAGGTGGGCCGGTCTCACCATCGCCGGCCAGAACACTAAAAAACAAAGCACAACGAGAAGGAGAGATTCTTGAAGAAAGTCATCCGTACCAGTCTGGTAGCGTTGGCAGCCGCCATGACCATGATGCACGCCCACGCAGCCCCAACGCTGGTGGAGTCGGTGCAGGGCTACACGCTGCAGCACGATCAGATCGTGCAGTTCAGCGGTCTCGTGTTCGACCAGGGCAAGGTCGTGGCCACCGGTGACGCCGCCGCCCTGCGCGCGAAATACCCCGATGCCAAGCGTATCGACGGTCAGGGCAAGACGTTGCTGCCGGGCCTGATCGACGCCCACGGCCACGTGTTCCGCCTGGGCTTCAAGACGACCGAGATTTCGCTCTCCGGCACGCGCGACCTGCAAGAAGCGCAAGGCCTGATCCGTGCCCACGGTCAGAAGAACCCTCAACGCCAGTGGCTGCTCGGCTACGGCTGGAATCAGGTGAACTGGAAGCTGGGCCGCTTCCCGACCGCCGCCGAGCTCGATGCCGCGGTGTCGGACCGCCCGGTGCGACTGGTTCGGGTGGATGGCCATGCCGCGTGGCTGAACACCAAGGCCATGCAGGCGGCCGGCATCACACGTGACACCAAGGACCCGGCCGGTGGCCGTATCGAGCGCGACGCGGAGGGCAACCCGACCGGCGTGCTGGTCGACAAGGCCATGGCGCTGGTCAACGATGTGATTCCGCCCTACACCGACAACGATCGCCGTGCCGCGCTGGCCGCCGCCGTCGCGCATATGAACGCGCTGGGCCTGACCGCCGTGGGCGATGCCGGCGTGACCGTGGCCGACGACCGCATCTATCGCGAGTTCGCCGACCAGGGCAAGCTGAACACCCGCATCTACGGGATGATTCGCGATACGGGCGACGACTTCAAGGCCCTTTCCGCCAAGGGGCCGCTGATCGGCTACGGTAATGACCGCTATTACCTGCGTGCCGTGAAGCTCTACGGCGATGGCGCGCTGGGCAGCCGTGGCGCCGCGCTGATGGAGCCCTACACCGACGACCACGCCCATAGCGGCCTGCTGTTCATGAGCGATGCCGCGATGCAGACCGCCGTGAAGACCGCCCTCAAGGCTGGTTACCAGGTCAATGTGCACGCCATCGGCGACAAGACCAATCATCAGGTGCTCGACGCCATAGAAGTGGCCTACAAGGAAGTGGGTGGCCGCGACCTGCGCAACCGGATCGAACACGCGCAGGTGGTCTCGCTGCCTGATATTCCGCGCTTCAAGAAGCTGGACCTGATCGCGTCGATGCAGCCGACGCACGCCACCAGCGACATGAACATGGCGGAAGACCGTATCGGCAAGGAACGCATCAAGGGCGCCTATGCCTGGCAAACCTTCCTGAAGCAAGGCACCGTGATTGCCGGCGGCTCGGATTTCCCGGTGGAATCGGCCAACCCGTTCTACGGTCTGCACGCGGCGGTGACGCGTACCGACCATGAAGGCCGACCGATCCACGGCTGGCACCCCGAGGAAGCAATGACCCTGCCGCAGGCATTCCGCGCGTTCACGCTGGACGCCGCCTACGCCGAGCATCAGGAAAAGACGCTGGGTTCGCTGGAGACCGGCAAGTGGGCCGATTTCATCGTGGTGGACCGCGACCTGTTCAAGGTAGCCCCGGCCGATATCTGGAAGATCCAGGTACTGGAAACGTGGGTGGCCGGCGAGCGCGTGTATGCGAAGGGTGAGCAGTCGGCACAGCGCTGAACCGAGTCATGATTGCGCCGTGATGGCGTGATAGCCGTTGCATGGGAAAAATCCCGCTCTCTTCACGAGAGCGGGATTTTTTCTTTGCCTCTTAAACGTCGAACGGCGTTGCGCACGGCACGCCCATGTCGCAGCACACCAAGCCCGTCGCCCGACGCTGCAAGGCCCCCGGCGTCCCTGGCCGAGAGATCGAGCACCGAGACACCATTTCGATACATCCGGCGTTGCCTGCTTATCACGAAGCACAGCAGCAATGCACACCACAGGCAGAATGCCACGTGTGCCACAACTCGGCGATTCCACCCTAGAATCCGGAGTCCTGTCCGAACAAGCAAACACCTCTGGAGACTACATGCCTACCCCCCGACTGCACAGCCGAGTCAAATCACTGGCCAGGCTGACCGCACTAGCCATGCTGATGATGTCGGTCGGCCCCCAAGCCGCATTCGCGGCGGGCGGCGCTAGCCACGATGCCTTTTTCTGGCTAGGGGAGATCAACAAGGCGTCGACGGTCATCAATACCGACGAGGGATTGCTGGATCGCTCGCAGGCGCCGCGCGTGGCGGGCGGCATTGCCACGGTGCTGGCCAATGGCGACAAGCCCGGCGGCCAACGACCGTCGACGGTGATTACTTTCGAGCCGCTGATGATTCAGGCCGCAGGTCAGGAAGTCACGCTGATCCATGCCGGCCGCTCGAGCCAGGACATGCTTGCGACGGTGCGCGCGGCGATGTTGCGCGACGAAGTCTTGTCGCTGGCCGACCAGCTCAACAAGACCTCCGCCACCATCGTCAAGCTGGCGCGGCAGCATGCCGAAACCATCGTGCCGAACTACACGAACGGCGTTGCTGCGCAGCCCAACAGTTATGGCCACTACCTGCTCGGCATCAATGCGGGTCTGGAACGCGATGCCCAGCGCCTGCGGGAAGCCTATCAGCGCATCGATCGCTCGCCGATGGGAACGACGGTGCTGAACGGCACGGGCTGGCCGCTGAACCGCACGCGGATGGCGAGCTACCTCGGATTCTCCGCGCTGGTGGATAACGCCTATGATGCGTCGCAGATCAGCGCCGTGGACCTGCCGGTGGAAGTGGGCTCGATCGTGACCAGCATCGCCCTGCACACCGGGAGCTTCATCGAGGATGTGATGACGCAGTATGCGCAGCCGCGCCCCTGGATCCTGCTGCAGGAGGGCGGCGGCAATACCTATGTGTCCAGTGCGATGCCGCAGAAGCGCAATCCGGGGCTGCTCAACTCCACGCGCGAGAAGGCCTCCACAGCGATCACGTTGGCCATGGGGCCGGTGATTCGTGCCCACAACCTGCCGCCGGGCATGTCCGATGCCAAGGATGCCGTTACCAATGGCCAGATGGTGCAGAGCGCGATCACGACATTGAAGGGGCTGGACCGCATCATGACAGCCCTGGTGATCGATCGGCAGCGCGCGCTGGATGAACTGGACAGCGACTGGACGGCGTCGCAGGAACTGGCTGACGAATTGATGCGCAAGTACAAGCTGCCGTTCCGCGTCGGCCATCACTTCGCGTCGAACCTGGTGGACTATGCGAAGGCGCACGACATCAAGCCAAGCGCCTTCCCCTATGCCGAGGCGAAGCGCATCTATGCCGAAGCCGTGCGCGACTACGGTGGTGGGGAGTTTCCGATGAGCGAGGCGGAGTTTCGCGCGGCGCTCGATCCGGTGGCCATCGTCAAGCATCGCGTGACGGTGGGCGGACCGCAGCCAGCAGAGATGGAACGCATGCTGAAGGCGTCCGAGGGACAACTGGCACAACAGGATGCGTGGATCCGCGCGCGGCGGGCGGCGATCGATGGCTCGCTGGGCCGACTCGACCGTGATTTCGAGAAATTGCTGAAGTAGGCGCCGATGCCCGCTGCGGTTCTGTCGCGATAACGGCGGCGTGGTGAAGCCAGCGAGTGATCGACGAAGACACCACGCTCGACCATCATTGGCTCAAGATGACGCAAGTTGAGCTTTTCTGTGATGAGGAAACAAGGATGTACGGACTGATTGGAAAGATGAAGGTCATTCCTGGACAACGCGAGGCACTAGCCTCGATCCTCCTTGAGGGCGTTAGCGGAATGCCTGGCTGTTTGAGCTACATCGTCGCGCATGATCCGAATGATGCTGATGCGATCTGGATCACCGAGGTCTGGGACAGCCAAGATAGCCATCGAGCCTCCCTGTCTTTGCCGTCAGTGCAACAAGCCATCGTGCGCGGCAAACCACTCATCGCGGGTTTCGGCGAACGGTTTGAGACAACGCCGATTGGCGGCCAGGGGTTAACAACTCGCTAGAGGCAACCGCCACCGTCTTCGTTAAGGCCAGTTTGCCAACCACCGCACGGGCTGGCTTCAAACGGGGACAGTTGCGCTGCCCTCTTTAGCGACCGCTTTGGAACGAATCGTACGGCGGCTTTGGGTCGGTAGCGATCTTCTGCGCCAGGAAGCCCTTGCCTGGATAGACGGAAGGCCGAGACCGGCCAGGAACCGTCGTCAGCCCATTGTGTCTCGACTGGCTACAGATCTCCGAAACGGTCATTCGTAAACGGGCAGCGTGTCGCCACACGGAGATCCGCAGCTCAATCGATAGGTGTCTTGCCGTACCTCATGTCAGAGACAGGGTCGGAGCTCGCCGCAAAGATAAAGTGCGTGCTCTTCAAACTCCTCGCCCGCGCATGGGCGACCAAAGTAGTAGCCTTGCTGGATGTCGACATTCAATTCGTCAAGTAAGGCGCTTGTCGCTTCATCCTCGACGCCCTCTGCTACCGTGCGGAAAGACAAAGCCTTGGCCAGTTGCACAATGGCCTGCAGTATCCGCAGGCCATCCGGCGTATGAGCGCGCCGCACGAAGGAGATATCGATCTTCAGCTCTCCGACGGGCAGTGCATGCAATTGCGATAGGGAGGCGTAGCCAGTTCCGAAATCATCGATGGAAAGCGTGAAGCCGGCGTCGGCAAGTCGCTGTAGTTGGTCGGCGGCGCCCTCCACTTCCATCAAAGCGATCGATTCCGTGACCTCCAGAACCAGCCTGCCGGTCGGAACCCCAAAAGTCACACAGTCTTCGACCATTGAGCTGCAAAAATCCGGCGCAACCAACTGGCGTTTGGAAATATTCAGGGAAAGATGCAGGTCCGGACGGCCTGGCATCCATTCCCGGAACTGGGCCAGCGATTTCCTTCGCACCAGGCGGCCAAGCTCACCGATCAGGCCGAGGTTCTCAGCCATCGGGATAAAGCTGCCAGGAGGAATCCAGCCGAATTCGTCGTCTTTCCAGCGTGCCAAGGCTTCCACCCCCGTCAGATGATAACGTTCGCCGGAGGCTACGCTGCGAGTGCTCACCAGCGGCTGGAACCAGATAGTAATGCACTCGTCTCGGAGGGCCTGCGCTAGACGCGCCTGGATGTAAAGCTCCTTCTTCGCGAACCCTCTTTCAGTCATGTCAGAAAAGAACTGGAAGTTGTTGCGCCCCTGAGATTTTGCGTAAAACATTGCCCGATCGGCATGAGTCAGCAACGTATCGACATTGTCTCCGTCGATGGGGTAGAGGGAAACGCCCACGCTGAACGTCGCATTGACACATTGTCCATTCGACTCAAAGGACTGGCCCATGACGTTGATCAGCCTGCCTGCTGCCTCGCGCGCAGCGTCGAGGTCCGTGATGCACGGGAACAGTACAACAAATTCATCACCCCCCCAGCGTGCCACCGTGTCGCCTTCCTCGAGACAGGTTACCAGTGCGCTGGAGACCTCTCGTAGTAGGCCATCGCCCGTCTTATGCCCGTAAGCGTCGTTGATATTCTTGAAATGATCAAGATCGACAAAGCATACCGCGACGATCTCGTTGTGGCGCTTGGCGGATTGGATGGCCTTACTAATGCGGTCTTCCAGCAATATCCGATTGGGCAGCCCGGTAAGTGCATCGTGGTGCGCCATATGAGCAATGTGGCGCTCTTGAAGATAAGTCTTGGTGATGTCGCGCAGAACGCCCCGAATACCGATGATCAGACTCCGGTCGTTTCGTTCTGCAAGAAAGCGACAGTCCATCCAGCGTTCGTGGCTGGCGCCGGCGACGAAGCGGAAGCGTCCGTGGAATTCATCCTTTTGCCCGGATTGCAAATGTCCAAGACACGCCAGAAATGCAGGGCGGTCTTGGGGGTGGATCAATTCATCCAGAGTGCCGTTAGTAGAACGCGTATCGGCCAGCCTCCACCACCCTGTATTGGCATGCATAACGACGCCATCCGGGCTAAGCTCCACCACGCCCTCCTCCAGCATGTCCAGGGTCCGCACCAGCGAATGCTGTTCCGCCGCATACTGCCTCTCCTTCAGCAGCGCCCCATTGAGATCGCGGAACGGCTGACGCACGCTATCGACAAAAACGGCACGGAAGATCAGCAAAAAAGAAATGATCTTGAATACGTGGCACGCAATATTGAACGTATCACTGACTGATCCGTAAAGCGTGGCGCATAACTCTGACAGGCACGTGATGGAAGCGGCGGCGAACAAGTCAGCCCGATTGAAACCGGCTTCCAGGCAAGCCTTGCGATAGAGGGCAACAGCGGCAATACCGTACATCAGAACCAGCGAATACTCTATCCGGATCTTCAACGGGGTCATGCCACTGCCCGGAATGAAGAAATGCGGCGCATCCACCGGAAAGAACAGTTCACTAATGTAGATCGCCCCAACGTAAGCTAAAACCAGCATGAGAGCCAGATATCGCCCTCGCCGATTCAGCACCGGCTGCCAGGGGCGGAGAGAAATAATGAGCAATCCAATGGCTACCAGAAATCGTGCGGCGAACCAGAATGTGATGGCTTTCTGAGGGCTTGCAGGGGTCACGAAATCTGGCATGCCGCCGGACCCCAGCATGTGCGCGAAGTCTAGTAGCGCCGAACCCAACAGCACCACGCCAAGAAGAATGACACTGCCCGGACGAGATTCCGCGTGGGCATTCCAGGCAATGCCGAAGACCAGCGTCGCCGCAACGATGGCTGCGGTTTCCATCGCAAGGTGCAATGGCAGATAGTTCGCGAGCCCGATATCAGCTCTGGTGTCCTTGAGCCACAGTATCCCGTAGAGAACGAACAGGAAGCCGACTAACAGGGTCAGGCGCTTCCGATACGCGTCAATAGTTGGAGCGAACAGAAGGGAGGAGTTGGGTTTCATGCCGAAGGATGGGCTCAATACGAGGTCAGCAACACCGCGATTCTCGGGAGGGTAGTCACGCAACTAGTAAAGGCTTCGCACGGACACACACTTGAAGTCTGGCTGGCGCCGGTACTTCCAAAGAGTACCGACCCATTCCTCCTCAAAGATCAACATGTAGTTGTCGACCCAATCGGAGTGAGATGTACCCCTTCCTTCGAGGGGCATAAGTCAGTAGCCGAAATGGGGTATCTGGCGAACTTCCGCGTCTAGCCAATGCAGTCGTTCACCTCAATGCTAGGCGGATGTTTCAGAAGCGTCGGTCAAGTGGCAGGTATCGACCGGTTGAATCCGCAGTCCGCAACGGTCAATCGACGGTACCAGCCTAAATGAGTACGTGACCCAGACGAGATACCTTCGTGCGCTAGCCACTCTTTCGGTGCCCACGTGGAACCGAAAGAGCTTGGACCACCTATTGCAAGCTTGGGCGAGCATTTTCCATGGCCCCATTTTTGCCGGCGAGAGGTAAACGTGCACCCTAATGGATATCTCGATGCGCCTGCAAGCGAGGTGCGCGATCGGGATTGCGTAGCTTGCGCAGGGCCTGACGTTCGAGCTGGCGGACTCGCTCACGCGAAAGACCATACTGCTGGCCTATTTCTTCGAGTGTGTAGTCTGTGCCGGCATCAACGCCGTACCGCATCTTTACAATCTTCGCTTCCCTTGGTTTCAGGGTTGCCAACGCCTCATCCAGATCCTTTCTGAGCGACACGCGCATTGCGGATTCATCCGGTGAAGCTGAACATTCGTCGGTGAGCGTATCCCATAGCAAGGCATCTCCGCTTTCGCCAACCGGCATTTCCAGCGACAGTGGTTCTTTGACCAGATCAAGAATCGCCTTGACCTTTTTTACGGAAAGGGAAAGACGCGCGGCCAAAGCTTCCGGTGCAGGGGCCTCTCCCGTTTCATGAAAGAGTTCCCGTGACGCACGATTGACCTTTCCCACAACCTCCACCAGATGAATCGGAATCCGGATAGTCGGCCCCTTGTCCGCGATAGCGCGGGTAATGCCCTGACGAATCCACCACGTGGCATAGGTCGAGAACTTGTAGCCCCGGCGGTAATCGAATCGGTCTACGGCTCGCATCAGCCCGAGATTGCCCTCCTGAATAAGATCCAGCAGAGGCATCCCGCGGTGAAGATACTTCTTGGCATTTGAAACGACGAGACGGAGATTGGACCTGATCATTTCGTCCCTGGCGGCCTGAGCCCTCGCGCGTGCTTTGGCAACGCGCTGGCCGAGGTTTTTCAGATCGCCAAGTGACATGGCCGCGCGGTTCTCAAGTACCCTCATTTCCCGCTGAATTGCCTGAATTTCCGGGATGGCTCGCACAAGCGCGTCCGCAGCACCACTGATGCGCTCTGCCGCCAGCGCCTCCGACCAGCCAAGATCGATTTCATGCCCCGGAAACGTCTGAAGGAATTGCTCTCTTGCGATACCGCATCTATCAATGACGATTCCCGCGATACGGCGTTCGGCCTGTTGAATTGCAGCGATGTGAGTGGACAGCACCTGGCCGAGACGGGCGACTGCAGCGGCACTGAAGTGATAGACCGCCAACTCGCCCCGAATCGCATTCAATGCAACGAAGGCGTCCGATGTGGCTGCCTGCTGCCTGGATTGGCGTGACCAGTCAAGGAACCGGTTTCGAACGATTGCAAGTCGCGCTATCACCTCACGCTCCAATGCGGCCGATGATCGGGCCGTCGAGGCGCCGGTGGAGACCGGATCCGTCTCTTCGAGGTCCACACCCGCAGCGCCAGGCGCTGGATCATCATCCTGGACCGCCTCACTCATCTCGATAGCTGGTACATTGACTGCGGCGGCAGGCACCTCATCCCAATGGTCGATAAGGTCGTCGACAGCCATCTCGCCTCGCTCGATTTCGTCTGCCATCGTGAGCAGTTCATAAACCACGAGCGGACACGAGACCATTTCGGCAACCATTTCGGTCACCGCGATTTCATGTCTCCTGGCAATCGCGACCTCGTCCTCTCGCGTCAACAAAGGAATCGTCCCAATTTCACGCAGATACAGTTGCACAGGGTCGGTAGTTCGTGCCTCACGCCCATCGGCCTGCATGACTGCCGCTGCCGCTTCCTCGATGACCGCCTCATCCACGACCAGAGCGTCCGCGTGCTCCTCCAGTCTGACGGGTTCGTTCGGCAACGTCCGTTCAACGATCTGGACGCCCAGCTCCTCCAACACGCGTTGGATCTGCCCAAAGTCACTGTCAGGAAGGGCGTCGCTGATCTCGCCGTGCGTCAGGAATCCCCGCTCGCGGCCTAAAGCAACCAGCGCGACCAAGGACTCGGGGTGGGTGTTATTCATGGATGAAAAAAGCTTGCCAGCAAGCGCGGGAGCGCATGCGCGATTGCGAAAGCGGAAAGTGTCCAGATCACGATAATTGCTGCCGCCGCCATCTTGCTTGCGGGCCGGCGCTCGGCGCTGCTGGCCGCAGCCCGATGCTCCTTCATGACTTCTTCCGGGATCAGCCGGATTACGACCAGGATGCCCAAGGGAACCAGCACAACATCGTCCAGATACCCAATCACCGGGATGAAATCCGGAATGAGATCGATCGGGGATAGCGCGTAGCCCGCAACAACCGCGGCAAGAACCTTTGCATACCAAGGAGTTCGGGGGTCCCGTGCGGCCAGCCAGATCGCGTGGATGTCCGTCTTGACCGTGCGGGACCACCGACGTGCCCGCGCAGCAATGCGGGATAGAAAATCCTGGCGCCACATGCGCAAGCGCACATCGTCGACCACCGGGACTGCCGCGAGGGCGAGCAGCAGGATTGCCAACGGTAGGGTGGCACTGAACCCGATATGCTTGAATCCCAGTGCACCGACCACGCCACCGACGAAGAAGAGACCAACCAGAGTGGCCAAGACACGCAGCTTTTGCCTGTTGGCTAGCACCACGGGCTTGCCAGAGTCGGCCCTGGACAGATTCCAGTAAAAGAGTTTGCCGAGTTCGATGCCAATATCGGTCACCATACCCGTCACATGCGTAGTGCGGATCTCAGCATTCGATACCTTTGTCACCATGGCGTTTTGCAAGCCCATGATGAAGCACAAAACCAGAACTGTCGCGGGAACAAATAGCCATTCGTGATGTTCGAGGTTGCCGCCGAGCAGCCCGAAGGAAACCAGAAGCCCAGCCTCCACCATCAGCGGTAAGGCAAAGGTACTTTGCAGTTGCTCCCTTCGTCCCCAGTTGATGAGCACAGCCGAGCAAGCGGCACCTGACAGAAACGCTATCAAGGCTCCAAGGCCATCGAGTACAAGTCCCAGGCTACCCAGTGCCAGGTTATCGGCCATAGCGGACAGAATACCGGACATGTGTGACGTGTACTGCTGCACGGCTAGGAATCCACCCGCGTTGGTTGCTCCAGCAACGAACGCAAGATACCGAGCCAATTGGAGGTTCGCTTCGGGACTGCGGTCCTTCCCCGTCAGTCGGCGCAGGTATGGGATCAGCATGCTCCCCTTACTTGGAAAGGCGCTTGGGCAAATGTGGGGGCATCGTGGGCTGGCGCCGCCTATCTTGTCAGCCTCTGCCAGTACGTATGGTCAGACGCGAGGTGTCTGCCACGCTTCAGACGGCTGGCGGCCGAGCGCAGGTTCAAGGGGTGCGAGGTCTCGAGCTGGCGCGCACGCGTGACCAGCGTATCCAGCGAAGGGAGCTTCCATGTTCCCTTCCACGCGATCAACGTGTAATTACAGCTATCTTCGGTCAGCGACACGGAAAACGAATCACCGAATACGGAGCGAATCTCTTCGAGATAGAAGGGGATGTCCCTGTCGTTCTCCAAGAAATTGGCGACGAGGACGCCATCGTCGGCAAGCCGCGCATGGCAGGCCGAGTAGAAGGCGATTGTTCCGAGTTGTGCAGGCATGCCGTGCGCCAGAAACCCGTCCACCAGAATGACATCGGGTCGAGCATCCTGTCCCTTGACATACTCCGCGCCATCCGCGCAGATGACTTCGAACCGGTCGTCATCCTGCGGAATCTGGAACTTGTCGCGCAAGGCAATCACTGCCGGGTCAATCTCAATTGCCACCACCTTCGCACTGGGAAGATGGTGGTAGCAGTATTTGGCAAGGGACCCCCCACCTAGGCCGATCATGGAGATACGTGACGGCGTCGGCTGCAGCAGCAGAAAACTCATCATCGTGCGTGTATAGCCGAGCACGAGCTTGTTGGGGTCGCGCACAGACATGAGGCTCTGCGTCGCGTGTATGTCGAAATGGAGCGAAAGTGCCTGCTCCGTCTCCAGTACTACAGGCTTCCCATCGTTGGTGACTGTAGCTAGAAACCGTAGGTACTCTCTCAAAGAGGCGCGTTGGGAATTCATCTGATACTCGGTCAGTACTTGTGGGTGGTTCAGGCTGTCAGTAACGCCACCAACCGCTTCACGGCGGCGGCCTCATCCGAGCCACTCGCCTGAACCCGTACCCTGCTACCCGCACGCGCGGAAAACCGCAGCACCTGCATGACGTCTTTGGCATTCACAATGCAGACGTCGTTGACTAGAAGCAAATCGCTCTCAAACTGATTCGCCGCATGCGCGAGCCGTGCCGAGCCCCGGCCTTGCAGTCCAATACTGCTGGTCACCACAATCGATTTTTCTACCACCGCTCCCTCAAGCTAGCCGCCCCCGAGCCAGTCGCGCGGCAAACCTGAGCCGAGACATCTGGGTCAAATTCCCCCAAACACCTTGTGAGATCCACACGCCACAGTCGAGTTGTGTATTATGATAATTTCATTATCATACAATACAACTCCAACACACATGGAATCCAAGACCGCCCGACTCACTGTCTTGATCGACCCGGTGAAGAAAAACGCCTTCGAATCACTGTGCGCGGCGCAAGACCAGACGCCGTCGCAAGTGGTGCGCCAACTCATCCGCGAGTACCTGAATCGACACGGCGTTGACTATGCGACCCGCCCGAAGGTCGGGGACCCGTCCTGACGCAACAGGGCAATTTGTACCCGCTAACCAACGCGATCGCGCAGAACGGCGCCAAGGATGCCTCGCAGGATGTCGATGGGTGGCGGTGGGCAACCCGGGACGCTCAAATCGACTGGAATGACATTGGAGACACGGCCGCAGCTCGCGTAGCTTTCGCCGAAGATGCCACTGGTGCACCCGCAATCTCCCACGGCGACCACCAGTTTTGGCTCGGGCGTTGCCTCGTAGGTACGCCGCAATGCTTCCTCCATATGGCGTGAGACCGGCCCGGTGACGAGCAGCATGTCGGCATGCCGCGGGCTAGCCACGAACCTGACGCCCAGTCCTTCGATGTTGTAGTAGGGGTTGCCGAGCGCGTGGATCTCAAGCTCACAGCCGTTGCAGGAGCCGGCGTCGACCTGCCGGATGGTCAGTGCGCGGCCGAGGATATCGAGCAGGTCCTTGTGGATACGCTCGATCGCGGTGTCGTCGGCACTACCTTGCGGCGCAGGCTCCGTGAGAATGCCGGTACGCGCGATCTGTTTCAGTATTTGCCACATCAGAGGTCGTGCCCCGCATAGCTGAGGTTGAAGGACTTGTTGATCAGCGGAAAGTCCGGAACGATGTTGCCGATAATGGCATGCTCGAGCGCCAGCCAGTTCTGCCATGAAGGGTCATGACAATGACAACGCAGAACACGGTCGTCGGCCCCGAGTTCGAGCGCGACGAGGACCTCACCGCGCCACCCTTCCACCCACCCTGCTCCGATCGCCCTCACGCTCGGTAACCGCAGTTCGCCGCGAATTTCCCCCTCTGGCAGCCCGGTGCAGAGGGCACGAATAAGTCGCAGCGATTCAATCACCTCGTCAAAGCGCACCGCCACGCGCGCCGCCACATCGCCAACGTTCTGCGTGGCCATTCTGACCGCCAGGGTTTCATAGGACAGCCATGCGACGTCGCAGCGCAGATCCACGGCCTGGCCGCTCGCACGACCTGCCAGTCCGGTGAGTCCGAGCCGGGCCGCGAGCTGCGGGGTTATCTGCCCGGTACCCCGAAAGCGGTCCTGCAAACCGGCATGCTCATCGTAGATGGCACGCAGCACGTGCAGTTCGCGCTCAATTTCGTCACACTGCCGCCCCAGCCGCTCCAGCGCGGGCGCAGACGTGTCGATCGCCACCCCGCCTGGCACCACCACATCCATCATCAGTCGATGGCCAAACACTTGCCCCGACAGTCGCTGCCAGTCTTCGCGCAAGCGCGAGAACTGCGCTAATCCGAATGCCAGCCCCGCATCATTGCCCAGTGCGCCAAGATCGCCCAGGTGATTGGCCACCCGTTCGCGCTCGAGCATCAGCGCACGTAAGCAGGCCGCGCGCGCAGGCAGCGTCATGCGGCATGCGGATTCGAGCGCCATGCAGTAGGCCCAGGCGTAAGCCACCGTGGAATCGCCCGAGACCCGGCCCGCCAACCGATAGCCCTCCTCTGGCGCAAGCTCAGTAAACCGACGCTCGATTCCCTTGTGCGTATAGCCCAGCCGCTCCTCGAGCCGCAATACTTTTTCGCCAACCACCGAGAAGCGGAAGTGTCCGGGCTCGATGATGCCGGCGTGTACCGGCCCTACCGCGACCTCGTGTACGCCATCACCCTCAACGCGCACGAAGGCGTAGTCCGCCGGCAACATCCCCGCTGCGACGGCGAACCCCGGCCCACTTGACTGCAGAGGACGCGCGCCAGGCGGCCACAGGCCATGATCAAGCCACGGACGAGTATCGTGGGCGCCTTCCACGGAAACTCCAGAGAGGTCGGTCATAGCTCGTTGCATCCGGCTGGCACAGGGAAAGACGCCAGCCAGATCCGGTATCGCCCGGGCGCCGTCGAGCTGAAGTTCGAGCCAGACCAGTCCATGCGGCATCGCATAGGCAACGCAAGCCGTCGCCATCGCATCTGGATCGCGCTCGGCGCCCCACACAGCAACAAGGCGTCCGCCCGCGTTCGCAACGACACACGCAATCGCCTGCCAGGCATCTTGACCAAGGCGCCCGTGCCACATCGGCAATGGCGCCACCAGGCGCTCCAGCTCTACACCAAGGTCGGGTTGCGTCATGCGCTTAGCCTCCCAGCATCGCGGCTGCCTGCCGGTACCAGACATCGAGATATGGCGGAATGTAAAGTCCTGCAACCAGCCCAAGCGCAAGATGCAGGAACACGGGGACCAAGGCCGGTGGATGCGCCAGCGGCTTGAGTTCGGTGTCACCGAACACCATCGGCTGAACACGGCTGAAGATCGATGCGAAGGCCACGCCGAGCGCGATCAACAGAAACGGCGTCGCCCATGCATGCTCGCGCATGGCGGTCGTGACAATCAGGAACTCGCTGGCAAAGACGCCGAACGGTGGCATGCCGAGGATGGCCAGCGCGCCCAGCATCAAGCCCCAACCAACCGTGGGACTGACGCGGATCAGCCCGCGGATGTCATCCATGATCTGCGTGCCTGCTTTCTGCGCGGCATGGCCGACGGCGAAAAAGATGGCTGACTTGACCAGCGAATGCATCGTCATGTGCAGCAGCCCGGCATAGCTGGCGATCGGACCGCCCATGCCAAAGGCAAAGGTGATCAGGCCCATATGCTCGATCGACGAGTACGCAAACATGCGCTTTACGTCGCGCTGACGCATCAGGAAAAACACGACCGCCACCACTGAGAGCAGACCGAAGCCCATCATGAGATAGCCGGTGAGATGGCTGCCCACCGCCGCGTCCGTCAGCATCTTGCAACGCAGCACCGCGTAGAGGGCCACATTAAGCAGCAGGCCGGACAGCACGGCTGACACCGGCGTCGGCCCCTCTGCGTGCGCATCGGGTAGCCAGTTGTGCAGTGGCACCAGCCCCACCTTGGTGCCATAGCCGATGAAGAGAAAGGCGAAGGCCAGTGTGATGATATTGGGGTCCAGGTGTTCCTTTACCGCGTTGAGGTTGGTCCATAGCAGAGCGCCGCCCTCGGCACCGACCACCTTCTCCGCCGCCATGTAGAGCAGCACCGTGCCAAACAGCGCCTGAGCGATACCCACACCGCACAGAATGAAATATTTCCACGCTGCCTCCAGGCTGGCCGCGGTGCGGTAGACGCTGACCAATAGCACTGTTGTCAGCGTTGCGGCTTCCATTGCGACCCACACGATGCCGAGATTGTTTGTGGTCAGCGCCAGCAACATGGTGAACATGAACAACTGATACATGCTGTGGTACAGCCGCAGACGGGGCGGTGTCATCTTGCCGTGGTCACGTTCGATCCGCATATATGGTCGCGAAAAGAGCGAAGTAGTCAGCCCCACGAGGGCGGTCAGCGCGACCAGGAAGACGTTCAGAGAGTCGACGTAGAACTCGTACTGCCACGCGAGCAAGGGGCCATCGGAGACAACAATCGCCGCAAGCACGCAGGCCGCAGCAAAGGTGCCCAGGCTGAACGCAACATTGATGTCGCGCGCATGTTCGCGATGCCCTGCCAGTGCCAGCACCAGGCCGCCGGCGAGCGGAATTGCGAGCAGGAATGCGAGCGCCGCCACGTCAATCCTCCTTCAATTGCTCCAGATTCCGGATGTCCAGACTGTCGAACTGCGCCCGGATCTGGAACATGAACACGCCCAGGATCAGCACCCCGATCAGCACATCCAGCGCAATGCCCAGCTCAACCACCATCGGCATGCCGTAGGTGGCTGCGGTGGCTGCAAAGAACAGCCCGTTTTCCATCGACAGAAAGCCGATCACCTGTGGCACCGCCTTGGAGCGTGTGATCATCATCAGGAAGGACAGCAGCACGCACGCCAGCGCAATGCCGAGCGTGCCGCTGGCCAGCTTGAGCGACATTTGCGAGATCGGCATGGCCAGGTTGAAGGCGAATATCACCACGAGAATGCCGATCAGCATGGTGGTGGGAATATTGATCAGCCTTTCTATGTCCCAACGAATCTGCAACCGATCGATGATCCGGTGCAGCAGATAGGGAATCAACAGGGCCTTGAGCACCAGCGTCAGCGCGGCCGACAGGTACAGGTGCGGCTGGGTTGTGACATAGCCAACCACCGCTGTCGCCAGCGCCAATGTCATGCCCTGCAGCGTAAACAGATGAATCAGTGACAGGATGCGGCGCTGCGAAATCATCGCAAACGCGAGTATCAGCAGGACCGCGCCGAGCAGGTTGACAAACTGGGCGAGTAGCATGCTCATATCAGTGGACCAGGAGCAGATGCACAAGCAGGCCGATGACCGCCAGCAGGAAAGCGGTGGCGAGGAACTCGGGTACACGGAATATCCGCATCTTGGCGTTGACGGTCTCCAGCAGCGCCAGCAGGAACCCGCCCAACAGCAGTTTTAACATCAGTGCCGGCAATGCCAGCAACACCGAGAGCGGTGCATTGGCCTCGCCCACGCCCCAGGGAATAAACAGCGCCAGCCCGATACAGGAGTATGCGAACAATTTGAGACTGGCCGCCCACTCCAGCAGCGCCAGATGCCGGCCCGAGTATTCCAGGATCAACGCTTCATGGATCATGGTCAGCTCCAGGTGAGTAGCGGGATTGTCCACCGGCACGCGCGCGTTTTCGGCCAGTGACACCATGGTGAATGCGACACCGGCGAAGGCCATGCCGGGATAGATGGTCAGCTCACGATGGGCCAGCGTCTCGACAATCGTGGCGAGCGAGGTCGAGTGAGAGATAAGCGAGGCCGAGAACAGCACCATCAGCAACGCCGGCTCCGCCAAGAAGCCGATCAGCATCTCTCGGCGCGCACCCATCGTGCCAAAGGCCGTGCCAACATCCATGGCAGCCAGCGAGATGAACACCCGTGCCAGCGCGAACAAGCTAACCAGGGCGATGGCATCGGCGGCGGGCGCCAGTGGCAGGTCGGTAGACAATGTGGGGATGATGGAACACGCCAGTGTCATGCAGCCAAACACCACATAGGGGGTGACGCGGAATAGCGGCGAGGCATTGTCAGCCACCACCGATTCCTTGTTGAGGAGCTTGTGCAGCATGCGATAGGGCTGCCAGAAGCTCGGCGCGGACTTGTTCTGCAGCCAGGCACGCCACACATTGATCCAGCCGGAAAGCAACGGCGCCAGGACAATCGAGATCACTATCTCGAGCAGTTGTGCCAGCACGCCGGTTGCGCTCATGGGTATGGCCTCACCGCATGACCGCCAGCAGCACGGCAATCAACGTCAGAAAGCTGAACAGCAGATACGCTGAAATGCGCCCCTGCTGAATTGCACCGACCGCGCGTGCCATAACCGCGACCAGGCGGACCACGGGCAAGTACAGCCAGCGCCAGAACGGATCTGACACTATCACCCGATATTGCGGGTGTTCGTCGAACGGGGTGGGCAGGTCACGCCTAATCTGAAAAAAGGGCTCGAAGATCTGCCGAATCGGCTGGCCGAAACCCTCGGCGGTATCTTGCATGCGCGGGGTGCCCCACGGAAAGCCGCAGGCCCAGGCCACGCTGCGACGCAGCCTGCCATGGTAGAGACCGCGCACAAGAAGATAGGCAAGCGCGAAACTGGCAAGGATACCTAGCAGGAAGATGACCGGCCCGTAGCTGGCCTGCTCCGGACTGATCGGCGCAAGCAGCCAGCCGCTGGTCGCGACACGTGCGCCGAGGCCGCTGCCGACCAATTGCTGCGTCACTGCATCGATCAGGCCGATGAAAGGAGATGGCAATAGTCCAAGCGCGATGCTTCCCAGTGCCAGCCATAGCATGCCGGCGCGCTCCCAGCCGCCAGCGTCCTGCGCGTCGTTGAGTCTGGGCTCGCGCGGAAGGCCGAGAAAGATCACACCGAAGAACTTCACCATCGTGTAGCCGGCCAGGGCCGCTACCAGCGCAATCAGCGCCGCCACCACGGGGATAAGCATGGTCAGGAGCGGCACCGGCAATCCGGTCGTAAACAGAAAGCTCTGCAGGAGCAACCACTCCGAGACGAACCCACCAAGCGGTGGCAGACCCGCGCTGGTCAGCACGCCCACCAGTGTGAGCCAGCCCACCCACGGCATCTGGCGTATTAAACCTCCCAGCTTGCCGAGGCTGCGCTCGGCAGTAGCATGCAGCACGCTGCCAGTACCAAGGAAAAGCAGGCTCTTGAAGAAGGCATGGCTGGCCACGTGATATAGCGCTGCGGTCAGCGCCAGAGCGGCCAACGGTTTCATGCCGTAGGCCGAGAAGATCAAAGCGAGGCCAATAGCAACGAACAGCAGGCCCATGTTCTCAATCGATGAGTAGGCCAGCAACCGCTTCATGTCGGTTTGCACTGCGGCGAACACCACGCCATACAGCGCGGTGGCCAGGCCGGAGGCCAACAGTAGCCCGCCCCACCACCACAGATGTATCTGTGCCAGGTCCAGAACCACACGCAAGAGGCCATAAATGGCGGTATTGAGCATGACGCCACTCATCATTGCCGACACCGGCGATGGCGCGGCCGGGTGCGCTTCGGGCAGCCACACATGCAGTGGAAGCAGACCGGCCTTGGCGCCGAAGCCGAACATTGCAAGCAGGAACGCGACCGACGCCCAGAACGGCGTCAGCGTTTGGGCGCGCATGTTCGCGAAGGTGTAGTCGCCGGTATTGGCCTGCAGGACGCCAAAGCACAACAGGACCGCGATCGCCCCGATGTGTGCCATGGTGATGTACAGGTAGCCGGCGCTGCGAACCTCCGCGATGCGGTGGTTGGCGGTCACCAGGAAGAACGATGACAACGCCATGGTCTCCCACATCACCATGAACGCGTAGGCGTCGTCGGCCAGCACAACGCCAGCCATGCTGGCCAGGAACAGGTGATACTCCAGGCATAGCAAGCCGGGGGGGCGTGCCCTCGCCTTGGCGGAAGTAACCCGCCGCGAACACGGAGATTCCGGCCGCTGCGGCACCGATTACCATCAGGAAATAGGCGGACAGGCTATCCAGCCGGAGATGGAAAGGCAGACGCGGCAGCCCGATGGAAAGCACTGCCACTTCGGGGCTGTTACCCACCGCCGCAAGAGCCAGCGCGCTGAGCACCAGCCCGAGCAGAGCGCCCAGAGGGAAGAGCAGGCGCGACACCAGTGCCAGACGATGCAGTGCGAGCACACCGGTTGCCCCGATCATCAGCCACGCGGCCGTGACAACGAGCATCCAGTCGAGCAACAACCACTGTCCGACCGCAGGCACGCCGTCCACGACTCAGGCTCCGCGGCGAACCGTGCGCCGCCTGGCGGGCGAAGTCGTATCGCGCTGCGATGACTTCTTCCTGGCAGGCTTTTTAGCGGTGGCCGGTTTGCCCTCAACCGTCTCGTCCAGATTCAAGCCGCTGGGTACGTAGTCAACGCCGTGCTGAGTCAGGTAGTCGCGAATGAGTTGGCGTATCACCTGTGAGGCAGTCCGGTCCTGCTGCGCGCACAGGGCCTCGAAGGCGGCCTTTTTATTCGGGTCGATCAGGATCGTGAGCCGGGCCGTCTTGAGTTCCATGGAGCCTCGCATTGCAATGCCATGATCATATGCATCACATAGTAGTGCCATGTTCGTTGAAATACCAAGGCGTGTCGGCAATCGAGGGCAGGAGCAGAGCAAGACGCTTTCGCGCAGCGGGCCGGCGACCTGCTCGTCAAAGCTTTCTTTCGTGCCAGAGCCCTCACTCCCACGCGTGGCAGCCACGGTTTTTGTTGATCGATCGCTTTACACTTGAGGGCCGCCGTTACGGCAGGAATAGTGGAACGGCTGAGGTGGGTCGGGAGTCGCCTCTGGCGCCGCCGAGCCCCCTCCTAAGTGGACCGAAGGCCGAGACCGGCCAGAAGCGGACGGTCACGAGCGTCCGAAATGCGCGCGCCAGAAGTCCCCTCTGTCATTTTCTCTCGCTCTCACGCCGGCTCCCTGACTCTCACGCGAGTGACCGATGTGGCGTTGTAGCTCGATCCGGAATGGTCGCCACTCCACCATTCGAAGTCCAGAGTTCCTTCTTCGGCTTGAAAAGAGGGCTGGCGAATCGTGGCGTCGCTTGCAGGCCGTGCGATCGCTATTCTGTATTTGGGGTTTCCTTCCACGTCGTACTTGGACACAACTACGCGGCCAGGCATCGCGTGGTAGTCGAAATCCCAAACCACAGCTTCGTCGCAGATCCGGCCTGCTGACCGAATCTTGTGCCGCCGCGCTGGGTCATTCGTGAACACAGACCATATCTGAACACGCGCGCCTACGAACTCTGGCTTGAGCAACTCATGGCAACGCATCTTCCTGCGCTCATCCCAAGAAAGTCGGGTCTTTTCACTTGGTTCCGGCCAATTTCGGATGGCCTTTGGTGGATCGAAGTGCTCGACACGCAAGCGGTCCTGCTCGGCGACAACAAGGTCGCCATTTGGGGGTTCACTCGATTCGGCGGCTTGCTGCAAAAACGTGCGCAGAGGATCGGCAGCCGCCGTGGCCAACCCAGTAAGCTCTCCCGTTCCTTCTAGCTCTACTATTGCCGTCCGCGGCACTGGCCCAAGCGGCACCAACGTTCGTGTTCGTGAGAATCAACGAATCGATCATGCCGATCGAGAGAGGACAGAAGTACGAAGACCCACTCGACGCAGCCTGAAGAAAGCGACGCTCGGTGAAGTCACGGGCGGCGGCAGTTCTCTATCCAAGGAGCGCGAAATTGAATGGGTGGGTCTTGACGTTGATCTGATCGACCTAGACAAAGGGCTGCCCTTCCTGAAGGTGAAACGCATTGAGCTAGGCGCGCCAGAAGGAAGTACCTTGGAGTATCAACTGCAGGGCAAGAAGGTTGAGGCGCCTGTCCCAAACTAGTGGGCCAACTCCTTGCTAGCAGCCTTCCGGGCTGATCGGGCGCTGCCGGCCATGAAGCGTCGTTCGTCTCGGCCTCAAAGGTAAGCCCGGATGTCCGCTTAGCTTCCATTACCCACGGCTCGCTTATCGACGATCATCTTTGCTGCGACGGATGGAACATGCAAAGGAAGACGACAGCTAAGTCCTTTGATGTTTGTCAACGCGGCCCCTGAGGAGGCGGCCGATTGGTGGCCACCACAGCAACCAAGGAGTCCTGGGGGTATAGCTCGAGTCGGGTACCCGGTGGCGCACTGTTCCTGAGTTGGGCCAGCTTCTGGTTGAGCAGCGCCGCGCCCGTATTGACGCCCGACATTTGCGCGATACCGCCTTGACGAACGGCCGCGAAGAAGTCGGGCCCGCCGAGGAAGCTGCTAATGTCGTTCACGGCAATTACGAGGTTGCCGGTGACACTTCTCGACTCGGGTCGACTGACGTTCGTGCCCTCAACTGTGACAGGCCCCTGGACTACGCTGCCGGCGACAGTATCGGGGAACGTGATGGATGTCCTGATAATAAGGTCGTAGGTCACGGCGAAGTTGGGATCGACGGCCCCCGGGAACCCGTCGGGCGTGGTGACGCGGACAAACAATCGATTGCCCGGAACCCGGATCAGGATGGAGACCGAGTGAGGCCACAATTCCGAACGGGCGGCGCACGAAGTGCCCGTCGTATGATTGGACTGCGAATGAATGCCGAAGCCCGACGGTAGCTTCGGTCGTATCCTCGAAATCAAGGTATTGCGAAGGGTATCGTTCAGGCCGGGCTGATTCAGGAAGCGGGCACAGAGTTCAGCATGGGACATGAGCGTGGGATCGCGGTAGAGCTCCGTTCGAGCACCGGTGGGAAGATCAGCGTACGCAGCGATGCCGTTGACGACGTTTCCAGCGAATCCCCCGCCGTCGTGCGGCGCGAGCGTGGTTGGGATGACCTGGGGGCCGCCAGTGCTGGTCCAGCGAATGAATCCCCGCTCGAAGGTGCTCCGGCGGTAGGGGCCATCGGCGATTTCGTCGCTGGTGGGATAGCCCACGCGGCCACGTTCCCAGCCTTCGGCCGCCCACTTCTCACGGATGGCTCCGTAGATGGCAATGGCACCAGTTTGCGGCGTCCAGTAAATCGACGACTCGGGCGTCCCTGGAAGGTGAACGGCGCGGAAGTGATTGAAGCGTCCTCGCTGGTCGGGGGTTTTTGATTCGTCCGTGATCGGATACCCGTATTCGACGCGGCCGAGCTGATTCCATTTGGCTCCGATGGCACCCCAAACGGCAAACGCTCCGATGTCCGGACGCCAATAGATGAAGCCGTTCTTGAACTCGTTGAAGCGACCGCCACGAGGGGCGCTCGCTTCATCGGTCAAGGCGGGGCCCAACGGCCCGTTCTCCCTTCCCAAAACGTTGTACTTATCCCCGATCGCCCCGTAGACCGCGGCAGCAATCGCGGTCGTTACCGCGCAAAGAAAGAGCCCGAGTGCGAAGCCGCGTTTCGCAAAGTCGCATTTTCGCATTTGTTGGCTCCTGAAAAGTGAATAGCAATAGCCAAGTTCTCGAGACACTGGAAGGAAGGCTATGCGGCCACGTAAGTAGATTCAAGCCGGCTTCCGAGTATATTTATTTATATCTGAATCAAATAAAGTTAATGGCACATGTTAAATACTTGAGTCCTCTGTAAATATCCGAGATAAAGGGATTCCGCTATCACAAGGAGACCGCCTCAGACTAATCAACTGCTGACAGGTCGTCCAAAACCTCCACTCTCTCATTCGTCCTAACAAAGCCGTGCATTTTCAGGTGGACAACTCGACTCGCAACATCGGCGGACGCAATTTGAACTACGCTGGGGTAGCGTTGAAATACGGCAGGCAGGGTGTCACTTTCCACGGCTCCTACAGACTGACGGCCAAGGCGGTCCTCGTGGTGGCAAAGTGATTCGGAGGATTGGGGCGTCAGTGCCCTCGCCAGTCCGGAGGTCGACAGGACTTCTCAACGACTGTCGGCGTTCGGGCTACCTCAAAATCCCGGACCTGCGAGTAACACTGTGCACGGCCGATCCGCGACTGATTGCGGTCATTTGCGAACGAAAACGCAAATGACCGTCATGGGTCGTTTTCCGACACCCCGCGTCAATCGCGAAGAAGCAAAGAAAAAGCCCTCAGGCCGGGAGGAATGAGGGCTGGAAGTGGTAGCAGGCGAGTCGCGGCAAACGCCTGTGGCGGCATGATGACCGGATCGCCTGCCGTTGCACATCGCTAATTCTGGGGATATGCACGGCCGGCGGCTCTGCTTATCGGACTTGCGGACGCCGTCCAAAATGTCTTTTAGTACTCTCCAAGCACCCAGCCGCTGATATAGGCGAAATACTCGCGCAGCCAGGCGTTGTAGCGGATATAGAGCGGCGTGGCGGCAGCCGCGCCGGAAAGTGTCGTAAAGCCCGCTTTGCGGGCGATCCGCTCGGCGCGCAGCAGATGGAAGTCGCTGGTCACCACCAGCACGGGATCGGTAGCGCGGACGCCGTGTCGGGCCAGTACCTCGCGGCTGAACTGCATGTTTTCCGCGGTGCTGGTGCTGCGGTCCTCGCGGATCAGGCGCTCCGGGACCAGGCCATGGGCCAGCAGGTAATCCCCCATGATGCCGGCCTCGGTGCAGGGCAACCGGCCAAAATCCTGCCCACCGCTGACGACCACCGATGCCGCCGGGAAACGGCTGGCCTGTTGCAGCCCTTCATCGAGCCGGGCCGCAAGCGTGGGCGATACCTCGCAGTTGGGTGAGCCGGAACCCAGAATGACGATCGCCACGGGGGCGCCCGCCGCCGAAGCGTTCGGCGCCAGGTCGGCGATGCCGTGACGCATGTGCTGGAAGAACATGGCGACGCTGACCAGCCACACGATCAACCCTGCCCAGCCGGCGCGCCAGAGCCATTGCCGCCAGGGCACCGCCGCGCGCCACCGGGCGATGGCGGCCCAGCGCCAGGCCAGGCCCATCAGGGCGACACCCAGCGAAAACGGCAGCACGATACCGAAGTTGAACACGCCCATCAGCATCAGGGCGATGCCGTCGCCCGCCAGCAAGGCTCCCACCACAGCCATGGCCAGTCGCCATGCAGGCTTGCCGCCGTACTGCTTGTCGATCATCACCCGCCCGAGAAGTTGTCGTCAGGCGGGCAATGCTACCCGCACCGCGTGGCGGCGGGCAAATGACCGCTCGAATCAGCTGCCGAGAAACGTCAGCACGGCCTGGGTGAAGCCCTCCACCTGCTGCAGATTCGACAGGTGGGCGGCATACAACTCCGTGTAGCGGGCGCCGGGGATCGTGTCGGCCAGATAGCGGCCGTCGGCGGGCGGCGTGGGGATATCGCCCGAGCCGGCGATCACCAGCGTCGGCGTCTGGATGCGCTGGATCTCCGCGCGCAGATCGGAATCGCGCACGGCCAGGCAGTTGGCGGCATAGCCGCTCGGACTGGTGGCCCCAAGCATGGTCTGCAGACGCTGCACCAGTTCCGGCTGCTGCGCGCTGAAGTCCGGCGTCAGCCATTTGTCGACCACGGCCGCCGTGATCGCGGCCATGCCCTCGCGTTCCACCAGCGCGGCGCGATTGGTCCAGTTCTCGGGCGGGCCGATATAGGCCGCGGTGTTGCACAGTACGAGGCGGTTCAGGCGATCGGCGTGATGCAGCGCCAGCCACATGCCGGTGATGCCGCCCATCGACAACCCGCAGAAATGCACGCGCTGCAGACCCAGATGGTCGAGCAGCCCGATCACATCGCCGCCAAGCTGCGCGATGCTGTACGGGCCGGGCGTCACGCCCGACTCGCCATGGCCGCGCGTGTCATAGCGCAGCACGCGGAAGTGTTGGGACAGCGCGGCGATCTGCGGCTTCCACATGTCGAGGGTGGTGCCGAGCGAGTTGGACAGCACCAGCACCGGCAGGTGCTCGTCGCCATCCAGGCGGTAATGGATGCGGACGTCGGAGAGGTCGGCAAAAGGCATGACGGCTCCCGTGGCTCAGTTCTGCGCGATGGCCGAGCCGTGCTGCGCCAGCGCGGTGACCTTCATTTCCATGTACGGATACAGCGGCAGGCCGGTCAGCAGCGTGTGCAGTTCGTCGGCATCCTTCACGTCGAAGATGCTGACGTTGGCGTAAAGGCCAGCCACGCGCCACAGATGGCGCCACTTGCCGTCGCGCTGCAGTTGCTGTGAATAGGCTTTTTCCTTGGCCTTGATCGCATCGGCCACTTCCGGGTCGAGCGATTGGGGGATACGGACGGTCATTTCCACCATGAACAACATGTGGGGGCTCCTTGTGAATCCGGCGAAATCAGACGGTGGCGACGGGCGTCACCGGCGACCCCATCGCACCCGGCAGCCGCAGCGGCGGCGCCGACAGGAAAAAGTGATGGCGACCCTCGGCACGCAGCCATGCGGCGAGATCGCGCAGGTACCACAGCTCGCCCAGCGGCAGGCCGAGCTTGAACAGGCAATGATGATGCAGGGGCAGCATCGGCACTGGCCCTGCACCCTCCGGCGCGGGCCGCGCTGGATAGCGCTCGACGGCGTAGTTGTCCGCGGCGATCGCGGCGATGCCGGAATCGGTGATCCATTGCAGCAGGCGTTCGTCGCGGCCGTCCAGCGCGCAGCAGCTATGGTGCAGCACCTCGGCGTCGGGTTGGCCGGCCATCTCCATCACCATCTCGGCAAACCCGGTGCGCAGCACAAGGATGTCGCCGGGTTCGACCACGATGCCATCGGCCTCGATCACGCGCATCAGGTCGTCGTATCCGACCGTGCGGCACTCGCGCCCGTAATGCGCGGCCAGGTCGACCAGCACGCCACGCGCCTGGATACCGTGCGCGGCGAAGGTCTCGATGCCGAGCGCGTCGGCGTGGCTGTGGTCATGGCCGCACGGGTGCGCGGAGAAATGGTCGCCTTCCGCGTAGTCGACCGGGCCGACGATGTCGGTATTGGGGCGAAAGCCGTTGTAGTAGACCCGCTCGGCCACGCCGTCGCCGTCGGCATCGAACAGCGCGCCGACGTGCGCCAGGGAATCCCATTGCGTCGAGTACTGCATCGACAGCAGTACCTGGTCGTCGCTCAAGACATCAAGCGCGTTTGGGTCGACCTTGGCCAGCGGAAAGTTGACGTACGCCACGTCGTCACGGAACGTGGGACGCAGCACCGGCGGATGCCGGCGTGGATTGAGAACATTGCCGCCCGGCAGATCGAGCGGCAGAGACAGGCAGAACGTCTTGCCGCTGCGGATTTCGCGCGCGGCGGCAAGCACGCGGTCTGCGGTAATCAGGTTCAGGCGGCCGAGTTGGTCGTCATCGCCGAAATCACCCCAGTTGGCGCCTTCGGGCCGTTGCTTCCATCGTTTCATGGCTGACGCTCCGGACTGGCGTTCAGAGATGGCAGACGCCGTCCAGGTACGCCTTGCGCCAGCGCACGATCCGGATGTCGGCGAACAGGCCGGCCGTGAAGAACGGATCGGCCTCGATCAGTGCCCGCGCGGCCTCGCGTGTGTCCACGTCGACGATGTAGATGCCACCGCCGCCATCGCTGCCGTCGTCATTGAGCTTGGCCCCGCAGGCCAGCAGCAGCTTGCTGTTCTCCGCCAGGAACTCCAGGTGCGCGGGCCGGTTGGCCTGGCGTACGTGCTGGTGTTCGGGCTTGTCGAAGGTCTCAATGAGGTACGGCATCGAATGTCTCCTGTATCGGTTGTCAGATCTGCGCGCCCCAGGCCAGCATGGCGACGATGTAGATCGCGCCGACCCAGAACATCATGATCACGGTGTAGCCCATCACGTCCTTGAGCTTCAGCTTCGACAGCGCCAGCGCCGGCAGAATCCAGAACGGCTGCACCAGGTCATTCCAGGCGTTGCCGAGCATGACCGACATCGACGTCTGCGCCACAGAGCTGTTGATGGCCTTGGCCGCGTCGATCATGAACGGACCCTGGATCACCCAGTGGCCACCGCCGGACGGCGCGAAGAAGTTGATCACGAACGAGCTGACCAGACCCCAGAACGGCAGCGTCTGCGGCGTGGCGATATCGACGAACACGCGCGAGATGCTGTCCACCAGCCCGGAGCCGGCCATGACCGCCATGATGCCTGCGTAGAACGGATACTGCAGGATGATGCCGGAGATCGTCTTGATGCCTTCGTTCAGCTTGGCCACGTAGTTGGCCGGGGTGCCCAGCAACAGCACGCCGATAAACAGGATCAGGAAGTTGATCAGGTTCAGGTCCAGCGAACCACCCTGCGAGAAATGCAGACCCGCGTAGGCCAGCCCGCACAGGCCGATGATCAGGCTCAGCAGGCGGCTGTTGTTCATGCGCGTGGCAAGCGTGTTCTCGATGCCCATGCTGTGGCCGTGCCCGGCGGCGCGGTCCTCGGAGCTGTTCTCCTCGCGGATTTCCACCACTTCCTTGGCGTCACGCGGGTGCAGCATCGCGTTGAGCAGCGGCAGCGTGACGATGACGGCAAGGCTCGTCAGCAGCATCGGTGTGGAGAAGATCGTCTCCTTGAGACCGATCACGCCCATCAGCTTTTCCATCGGGTGGCCCGGGGTGGAGATCAGTACCGGGATGCTGGCAGACAGGCCCAGGCCATACATCGTGAAGCCGCTGTAGGCCGAGGCGATGATCAGGGGGTAATGCACGCCCTTGACCTTCAGCGCCAGCTTGCGGGCGATGATGCCGCCGATCACCAGGCCGAAGCCCCAGTTCAGGTAGCTGCCGATACCGCCGACCAGTGTGGCCACGATGATGGCGCCGCGCGGCGTCTGCACGCGGGCGACGATGGCATTGAGGAAGCGGTCGACCAGCGGCGCGGTGGCCAGCACGTAGCCCATCGCCAGAATCACCGCCATCTGGGTGGTGAACGAGAGCAGGTTCCAGAACCCCTTGCCCCAGTTCGTGATGACCGCCTGGGCGGCCTGTCCTTCTACCAGCATTGCCATGACCATCGTCAGCAACGTCAGGCCGATGGCGAATACAAAGGGGTCCGGCAAATACCGGCGCATCAGTTCAGTAAAGAACCCGGCGACCTTACTCAAGATCTGTCTCCTACGAAATCCGAAATGAACGCATATCGAACTAGCGTTCTACATGCGAACGTCTTGTATGAAGATCGGGAGCGTAAGAGTCCGAATGCGCAAAGTCAAGTTAATGAATTGCTTAATTAGTGCGAAAGTCACAACTATCCGATGCTGCATTGCAGCGCGACATGCTCTGCGTGACCCAGGGCTTCTGGCCTTGTAAATACGCCAGCAATCGGATTGCGCAGTGCAGCATTGACGTGCGGACGGACGGCCTAGATCTGGCCGATATCCGCACAGAACCGCCATGCAGAAAGGAGAATGCCCCGGCCAACGAGCGTGCCGGGGCGGAAGGAGAAGACGCGAGAGGTTTCTCGGGCCAGGTTGAGGTCCACTTGAGGGCTACTTGATGCCGAATCGGCGGTCGAGCGAAAAGGCGCCGGCACCCCGGCCAATCAGGAAGAGTTGCAACGCGGCCCAGGTCAGGTGCGTGGGCCAGGCATCGGGATAGACAAAGATCTCGATGACCAGCGTCATCCCCAGCAGCGCGAACGCCGAAAATCGCGTGAACAGGCCGAGCACCAGCAGCACCGGAAACAGGTGCTCGGCGTACGCGGCCAGATGGGCCGCGAGTTCGGGCGGGATCAGCGGCAGGTTGTACTCCTGCTCGAACAGCGAATAGGTGCTGTCCTTGATCGTCAGCAGCCCGGTGACCTTGGTGCGGCCCGACAGGAAGAACACCGAGGCAATTGCCAGCCGTGCCAGCAATGCCAGAAACGAGTCGCTGATCAGCCGCGAGGCCCGCGTTGTAAGGTTCGACCAGAGCGTGGTATCGGCCCGCACTGGGGAATCGGTATGAGATACGTTTGACATGGCTACCTCGGCAAGCTGGATAGGCTCAGTGAATGTCTGCGCCGTGAATGTCTGCGAAAACCCGCGCGCCAAGCAGCGTGGCCAGCAGGCGGGCGATGTCGATGCCGGGCTCGGCAACCATGGCGGACTGGCTGGCGATCTGAAGGTTGGCGCCTGCGGCGCAGGCATCCAGAAAGGCGCACATGCCCTGCGTGGCGTGTTGCCAGACCACGGCACCTTCTGGCCGCGTCAGCAAGGCGCCCTCCCCGATCCATTCGAGTTCGCCATCAAGGTCACGCTGCTCCCGATTTGCCCGCCAGATCGTGAAGGCAGGCGTTTCGAACCAGCGCCAGCGCACGCTGGCGCATGGCCGTAGCGCCGCGCCAAGGAGATCGCCCCCGTTCAGCGTGGCCAGTGCCGCCGCGTCCAGCGCCTCGTCATCGGCGGCCAGGTGGGACTCGGTCCAGAGGCGATCCAGACGTGCCACGTCCGGCAGGTATGGCAGTGCCGCGGCAGGCTCGAATCCCGACAGGAAATCCGCGAATTCCTGCCCATACTCAATCAGGCAGACGCTGCGCGGGGGCTCCGCGCAGACGTGGATCAGCGCCGCCGCGCGAAACCAGTCCTCTCCTACCAGCCGCAGGACCGTCGGGAAATTCGCGGCCAGCGCATCCACACAGCCCTTGAGCACGGTGTTGCGATAGACCTTGAAGCCGGGCTGCTGCGTCAGCGGCGTGATTGGGGTCCACGGCGGCGCGATGCCCGGCGGCGCCAGAATGGCGCGCAGGAAATCGTCCTGAAAGTGATGTCCGTTGGCGTTCATGATGTGGCGACCTCCGCGTCCAGGATGGACTGTGCGCGATCCCGCTCGTCAAGCAAGTCGGCGAATTCGGGAATGTTGTCGTCCCGTTCGATCAGCGTCGGACGCTCACCTACCCGCGCCACGAAGCGGCGATATAGCGACCAGACGGCCTCCGCCACCGGCGCATCGTGCGAGTCGATCAGCAGTGACGCGCCGAACTCGTCGTCGAAGCTGTGTCCGGCCAGATGAATCTCCCGCACGGCTTCGGCCGGCACGCGGGTCAGGTAGTCCCACGCGTCGTAACCCATGTTTCGGGCGCTGACGTAAACGTTGTTAATGTCCAGCAGCAGCCCGCAACCGGTGCGCCGTACCAGTTCGGCCAGAAAATCGGTCTCGCTCCAGTCGTGCTGGTCCATGCGCAGGTAGTGCGACGGGTTCTCCAGCGCGATGGCACATCCAAGGCGGTCCTGAACGCGGGAGATATTGGCCGCCACTTGCGCCAGTCTTGCCGTGGTCCGCGCCACCGGCAATAGATCCGGCACGTAGCGCCCGTCCAGCGTCGACCACGCCAGATGCTCGGAAACCAGCACCGGCTCGATCCGCCGCAAAAGTGCGTGAAGCCGATCGAGATGCGCCTCGTCCGGCGGGGCATCGCCCGCCAATGACAGCGACACGCCGTGCAGTGCCACCGGATGGCGCTCCCTGATGGCCGTCAGCCACGCCAGGCGCGGACCGCCTGCCATCAGGTAGTTCTCCGGGTGGACCTCGAACCACAGGCCCGGCTCGGCGCATTGCAGCGCCTGCTCGAAGTGTTGCGGCTTGAGTCCAAGCCCCGCGCGTGGTGTCGCTGTCATGGTAGACGTCTCCAACGGGCTGCTATCCGGCTTACATCGGCTTCAGCGTGCCCATGCCGTGCGGCGTCTTGATCGTCGCGCAGGTACCAACGGGCACGGACTTGAAGTGGTCGCGCTCGTAATCGGTCTTCTGGGTACCGGCGCACGTCGTGCCCGCCCCCGCCTTGCAATCGTTCTGGCCGGCCATGGCCACGCCGTAGCACTTCTCCATGGCGGGCTTGTCCTTGGACGGCTGCATGGTGCTGTTCTGCGCCAGGGCGACGCCCGAAGTCAGGGCGGCCAGGGTCACGGCGGCGGCGAGCTTGATGGTGTTCATGGCGATACTCCTTGAGAGCGGATCAATGTGAAGGGAAGTCAGATATCCGTGGTCCCGCCCGGCCTGCCTTGTGACGCAAGGTTGTTGGGCTCGGTGGTCGGATGATCTGACTGTCAATTCGCGGGGGATCCGTCACCGGTTACAGCCGCCCGGGAGGATATTTTTTTGTGGTCCGCTGTAACCGGATGGCGCCCGCCGACGAATAACGGAGAAGCACATGCACGCGGATTGTCGCCATGGGTGCACTCACATATCATTTCGAAGCGATCACCCCTGAACCTCGTGACGATGTTGATCGATCAAATCTCCGCGCAGTCGTCGCCTGCATGAAGCCCGCTCCCGAGCGCGCCGGCATGGAGGCGATGGATGCGGTGGAGCAGCGCCTGCGTGCGCTGCTCCTGGCCGGCCTGGGTGGCGATCAGGCCGCCTATCATGCATTCCTGACCGAACTGACCGGCCGGCTGCGCGCCTTTGTCCGGCGGCGGCTCTATCAGTTGCAGGATGAAGTCGAGGACATCGTCCAGGAAACGCTTCTGGCGGTGCACAACGCCCGGCACACCTACCGCGCCGAGGAACCGCTGACGGCGTGGGTCTACGCGATTGCCCGCTACAAGCTGCTGGATTTCCTGCGTAGCCGTTCCCGTCACGGGGCGACGGAGTCGCTGGACGATGTCGCGGACATCCTCTGCCATAGCGACGACGCGCCGGCGCACGATGCACGACTCGACCTGAGCGGCCTGCTCGAGCAACTGCCGGACAAGCAGCGGCTACCGATCCTGCACGTGAAACTGGAGGGCCTGTCGGTGGCGGAGACCGCCCGGCTGACGGGGCTGTCCGAATCGGCGGTCAAGGTAGGTATTCATCGCGGGCTCAAGGCATTGGCCGCCAAAGCGCGCCTGTTCACATCATGAAGACAGACGATCTGATCTCCCTGCTGGCCACCGGCATCCGCCCGGTGGACCCGCACATCATGCGCCGGGCGTTCGTCCGGGCGCTCTGCGCCGGTGCCGCCGGCGCGCTCCTGCTGCTGACCATGACGTATGGGGTGCGCCCAGACATCCGCGTGATGCTGGTCACGCCGATCTTCTGGCTCAAGGTGGCGTTTCCGCTGTCGCTGGCAATCGGCGCATTCGTTGTGCTGAAACGGCTGGTGGTGCCCGGCGCGCAGGTGGGTACCCGTTGGGCGGTGCCCGGCGTGCCGGTGCTGGCGGTGTGGATCGGCGCCCTGGCGGTGCTGGCCAATGTGCCGGCAACCGAGCGGCTGTCACTGATGCTCGGCATGACGTGGAGGACCTGCCCGTTCAATATCGTGTTCCTGTCCTTGCCGCTGTGCGTGGCGCTGGTCTGGGCGGTTCGGCAGATGGCCCCAACGAACCTCCGCGCCGCCAGCGCCCTGGCCGGACTGCTCGCCGGTTCGGTGGCGACTATCGTCTATTGCCTGCATTGCCCCGAAATGGAGGTCCCGTTCTGGGCAATCTGGTATCTGGCCGGGATGCTGATTCCGGCGGCGCTGGGCTGGCTGCTCGGCCCGCGCCTGCTGCGCTGGTGAGACGCCACGGCCACACCCTGCCCCCCGCGCGTGGCCCGTCTCAGATCTGATCTGCAAGATATCGAATTCCGCAAACGCGCGGACTGAATATATTGGCTGTGTCCCGGGACGCTGCCCGTGACCCCGTTTCTTGCAAACAATCAGAACATTCTCTGAAAGGGGGCTGCGATGGTCAGCAGAGTCCCGCGCAAGCCGACGCCGGCCGCCGGCAAGACAACTTCAGTCCAGACGCGTGTCGATGGCCCCGTGGTAATCCGGCCGATTCCGATTCCGATCCCGATCCCGCTCCCTGTCGCGCCCGATCCCAATCAGAATTTCTTCGACGCGGGCCGCCCCGGTCAGCCAGTGGTCCGGCAGGACGACCTGCTCGTGCTGCGGGTGGAACTGAACAATCTGACCGTGCAGCGAGGCAGCCCGCCTCGGCTGCGCAAGACTGGCAGCGGTGTGGCCACGCTGGTCCTGCATTTTCCACCTCAGTCGATCTTCGAGCAGGCGTTCGCCGAATCCTCCCCACCAGCCGTTGATCCCCCCGTCACGCTGCCGGCGCGCGCGCGTATCGCGGGGGAATCGCGGATCGCGTTTGCCGTGCCTGATGGTTTCGATATCCCATACACGCTCGAAGGCGTGCTCACGGCCGTGCGCGATCTGCCGCTGGCCGTGGGCGCCAATGCCCTGCCGCCCACGGCCGCGCAACCGCCCCTGTCTTTTCCCGAATGGCTCGGCGGACTGATCGCGCAGGCAACCGGCAGCCTGACGCTGGCCCAGCGCGCCGCCCTGCCGAGCATCACGCTACGCAACCTGAAGCTCGCATCGGTCCAGCGCGATACGTCGACGCTTGAGCGGCGGCAGGTGGCCCCGGCTACGGCACGGCGCCGTGCGGCCCTGCCGGCCATCGACGTTCGCCGGGGCGTTACCACGGACGTCGGGCTGGGTCCGATCCTGTCGGGCCTGAAACCCCGTCCCGCCGAGCCTACCGCCCAGCAGACCGCGCTGGAGGTACCCTGGCGCCTGATCCTGAGCCCCGATGCCGATGAGCGCTGGCATCACGCGGTGGCGCCAGTCACCACGCCGGACGGGCATACGGAGCTATGGCACACCCAGCTCGTGGCACCCACCGATCAGGGCACCATCGTGCCCCCGCACCCCGACCCCAACCGCATCGTGCGCGCGGTCTGGGCGCTGGCGGGTGAAGGGACGTCGAAGCCGATGCAGGCCAAGTTTCCGGCCGCCGTCGGGGAACTGCCCGCTCCCGTGGACATGCCGTTCAAGGCAGCACTCAACGACATGGACCGCTACAGCATTGTCCATCTGTCGTCCAACTTCTCGCGCTCTGGCTACACCCCCGCCGCGATTCCTGCCGATCAGTTGATGCTCTCCGCGCTGGGCGCGTGGATCAACGTGCGTGGCGTATGGGACGGCCCCCAGTCGATCGACCTCGTCGCCTGGACCCATCGCGGCAGCATGGGGCGCGACCACTACGTGCGCACGGTCAAGCGCGGGTTTCTATGGCCCTTCGGGCACCGCGCGGTGCTGGTCGAAGTCACCGAGCGAAAATTCCAGCATGGCGGTGTGCCCGGCAATGCGGCGGTGCTACGCAAGCGTACGTTCATCATCGTGCGCGAACGCGAGCGGGCCTTCACGGAGACCGATCTGCGCAGCGGTACCGATGGCCGCACGCAATTGCACCTGCAGATGCCCCTGACCAGTGTGCGCATCCTGAGCCTGGTGACGCCGGACCTGAGCCCGGTAACGCCGACGACGGCCCCGATCTGGCCCCTGGTCGGCGGCGTGCCGTTTCCGTTCCGCTGCGAAGGCACGGATCTCGACGGGCGCGCCATCCGCTTCGACCTGCCGATGGTGTTCATGTATGAATCCATCGCCATGGACCCGAGCACTGCGAACGACACGTTCGCCAAAGCGCAGACGCTTTGGGATCAAGGGCTGCCACCCGGCGAGGTCCCCGGCACGGGACGTGGCGCGACGATGGCGCCGCAATCGATGACGCTGGCGCGCAGCGCCCAGCCCGGTGACACGATGCTGGAGGTGCGCGAGCTACGCTTCGGCGCGGAAGCCGGCACCGGCAATCCAACGCTGAAGGCGTACGGCCAGACCCAGCAGCGTCCCGCCTTCTATCCGAAGGTGGTTCGGGCCACGGTGCGCATTCCTGCATTGGCGCAGCTTACGGGCAGCGGCGACGCCAACGTGGTGGAATGGAACAACACCTACCTGGTCAGCGAGTTCGGCGCGGACAACAAGGGACAGGTGTTCGTCAACATCGTGCCAGACGATCCGAAGAACCAGGCCCGGCTCGATTTCTCCGCACAGGGGGATCGCGCCGGCGGCTTCGTCCAGCCGAACCTCAGTCCGAGCGCGGTGTCTCGCCTGACCGGGCCGGTCGCCGGCTCTGTCAACGATTTCGTGGGCGGGCGCATGACCGGGTCGGATGCCTTCCCCGGCGCCGGACTGCCCAACCTTCCGTTGCTGTTCGGATGCATTCCACTCGGCGCGGTCATTGAGACAGTGACGTCGTTGGTGGACACGCCCGAGCAGGTGCCGCGCTTTGTCTCGGAGTGCGGCAGCCAGGCCGAACTATTCCTGAACGGTCTGGCGCAGCTTTATGCCGCCTTGACTGGGCTGGCCGGGCAGACAGGCAGCGCCGCCACGGGCGGGGTGAGCGCCATTGGCTCGACGGTGGCAGACCTGAAACAGCAGGCCGCCACCTACGCGCCGGGCCTCGTTGCCGATGCGCAGGCGCGACTGGACGCCCTGCAAGCCGCGCTGACCGCACTCAGCAACGCTATCGCGCCGCTGGTCAACACGTCGATCGACGCAGCGCCTGCTCTGCCCAATCTCGCCACGGCGATCACGGCTGTGCAGAGCGCCTCGGATCAATTGCGCGCCACCGCGGGTGCGACGGTCGCCGGTGTCTCGCTACCCTCTGGCCTGCGTCAGTCGTTGGTTCAGGCCGCCAACGTTGCCACGGCGCTTGCCGGCGACCTCGGCACGGTGGCCGCGCTGGTGGCCGAAGGCAAGGCGCTGTTCGCCGCGCTCGATGCGATCCTCGGCGACCCGAAAGCGTTCCAGGCGCTGCTGAGCGATCCGGACGCGTCTTTTACCCACCTCAAGGCCGTGCAGAACGCGCTGGCGCCGCTGCGGAATACCCTCGCCAACTTCCGGCTGCTCGAAGGCGCGGCGCGGCAGACGCTGTTGAACGTACTCGACGCGATGATGCAGGCGCTCGCAGTGAGCGATGATGTGCTCCGCACGCTTTTGCAGGTGCTGTTCGGCGATGAACTGACCATCCGCTTCAACTGGAACCCGCGCATCGCCAGTTGGCCAGCCTCCGGCCCGATCTTTCACCCCAACGACCCCGCCGGCTTCTCGGTGGCCGTGGAGGCCAAGGTCAAGAAATCAGGCGGCGGGCAGCCGAAGCTCACGGTCGTCAGTTCGCTCAAGCATTTCGACCTGATCCTGATAGGCGCTGCCGGCTTCCTGGAACTGAATTTCGAGAAGATCGAATTCCGCGTTGGCACCGCCGACAAGATGAACGTCGACGTGCTGCTCAACGACATCAAATTTATCGGCCCGCTCTCATTCGTGGAGACGCTGCGTGACCTGATACCGCTCGACGGCTTCTCCGACCCGCCCTACCTGGATATTTCCACCCAGGGGATAGATGCGGGCTTCAATGTGGCCCTGCCGTCGATCTCGGTGGGCATGTTCAATCTCAGCAACCTCGCGCTGGGCGCCGGGTTCACGGTGCCGTTCATTGGCCAGCCGCTGGCGGTGCGGTTCAATTTCTGCACGCGCGAGCAGCCGTTCAATCTGTCTGTCTGCATGTTTGGCGGCGGCGGGTTCTTCGGCATCACGCTTGATCCGGGCGGCATCCAGCTGCTGGAAGCCTCGTTCGAGTTTGGCGCCAGCATCTCGGTCAACCTCGGCGTGGCATCCGGCGGTGTCCATGTCATGGCCGGCATCTACTTCCGCATGGAGCAGGACAACTGCGCCCTGACCGGCTATTTCCGCCTTGGCGGCAGCGTCAGCGTGCTGGGGCTGATCACGGCGTCGATCGAGCTTTACCTTGCGCTGGCGTACGAATCGCAAAGCGGCAAGTGCGTGGGACGCGCGCAGTTGACGATCGAAGTCGAGGTGTTCCTGTTCTCCACCAGCGTCACGATCAGCTGCGAGCGAAAGTTCGCCGGCGCGAACGGCGACCCGACCTTCCGCGAACTCATGGGGCTGCAGCCGGCCCTGCCGCTGACGGACGAACTGGCGCTGATCCACGACGACACCGAGTACGCCTGGCGGCAGTACGCCGAGGCATTTGCCTGACCCGACGTTGGTCAAACAGGGGGCTGCGCATGGCCACGCAAACGATTCTCTGGACGGTCCTGCCCGCCGGGCGTGTGACCGAGGGGGCCTTGAAGGGGCGCCTCAAGGTGTCGGTCGTCGCTTCGCCGCGACTGACACCCGAACGCGCGAACGAGCGACAACTCCGGGCCTTTCCTGAATGGCTGCTCTGGCCAAGGACCGTGGCCGAGGCAAAGTTCGGGCTACGCATCGGCACCACGTTGCTGCCACTCGAGCCACTTGGGCCGCTTGCCGGTCAGGCACAGCCCGACGTCGATCTGTGGAGCCAGCTCTTCGCGCCGGAGACGCCGGTTGATGGCTTCGTCTTCAACGACATGAGCCGGGTCAACCTGCGCTCCTACGCCGTGCGCAACGTGCTCGGTCTGGCGCGCAAGTACTACGCGCAACTGGCCGTGGGCGCCACCAGCCGGCACCCGACGTTGTTGCCCTGGTCATCGGCCAATCCGGCACTACGCGCCATGCTGATCGACATGGGGGCACCGCGCGAGGTGGGCGCGGAGCGCCAGGGTGGCTTCGCCCGTTTCTTCAACGATGGCGATGGTGGCATCGAGCAGGTGCTGCGCAATAGCGTATTCGGCCCTAACTCGAAATACTCGGGCACCGCGGCCGGCATCGGTGTCGACAGGGGTGGCAACCCGGTCAACGGGGCAAGTTTCCCGGTGCGCGTGCTGCCGCCGGACTGGCAGCCGCCCACCGGCACGCCCGATACGGCGTTGATGGCCAACTGGGCCACCGCCGCCGAATACACGCTGTACCAGGCCGACCGCTTTTATCGCCGGGAACCCCTCTCGGCGGATGCGCTTGCCATGCGCCGGCCGAGCGGCAAGGGCATTCCCCCGCCGCCCGAGACCCAGACGCTCGACTTCCACAAGCGTCTGGCGTCCTACAGCGACTACCCAGCCCTGCTGCGCAGACTTGGTGTGCTGCTCGACTTCGTCCTGCCCGCCGAAAACCCGATCGATCAGCAGGTCGGCCAGCAAGGCAACGCGCAAGGGACGATGCAACTCGATCTGCGCTGGGCCAATGATCACGATCCCGGCGTGGATGGCTGCCCGGCCACCGCGTGGCAGGCCGACTCGCAACGTTTCACGGCCCGCCCGCGCACCAACGATCACCACATGGGAATGCTGCGGCTGGGCGGCGCCAATGATCGCTGGGATCAGTCGAAGCGCATTCCGTTCGACGTCTATCAGGTAGACCCCGACGGCACCGCGCTGAAGACCGTGGATTTCGTGCTGTCGGCGCAGCGGCTGATCGACAAGAGCCACAAGACCGGCACCGATGGCGCGGTGACCTACACCACCGGGGACGACCAGCCCGTTGCCGCGTTGCGTGCCGGGGGGATCGGTGTCTCCCGCCATGGGCGTGCCGCCGCGCTGGCCTTCGGGGCCGCCAGCAGCGCCGCCAAGGATGGCGCCGTCCGCAGCGGCGCGGCGGCTTCGGCCGGGATTGCCCTGTTCACGGAAGATGTGCTGCGCGGGTATAGGGTCGACGTGCAGCCGATCATCGGAGGCAAGCCGGGTCGCTGGCAATCGCTGTGTCGGCGGCAAGGCGCATACCAGATTGCCGCGACGGGCGCGAAGCTCTCGCTGCCTGCCGATGACGAGGGCTACGTCAAGGGCGCATCGACGACAAGTACCGCCAACCCTGCCAGCGGCGCCGACCCTGACGATCACTATCTGCACGAATCGTTGTTCCGCTGGGCTGGATGGAGCCTGGTGGTGCCGCGTCCGGGCCGCACGCTGCGCGCGCAGGATGGCGATTCGGGCGTGCAGGCCGAAGTGCCGACCGATGTGACCGATGCCGCGGCCGCTACCGATGGGAACGGCATCCTGGCCAGCTTCGTGGCCGCGAAAGGCAGTCTGCCCCGGCTGCGCTTCGGCTTTGCCTATCGCTTGCGCGCGCGGCTGGTCGATCTCGCCGGTAACAGCCTCGATGTCGACGACCCCTCGCTCGGTGACGGAGAAAACGAACTGGAGGTCACGCAGCCAGTCACGTACTGGCGTTTCGAGCCGGTGGACCCGCCCGTGCTGGTGCAACGCGCGCGTACCAGCGAGGGGGAGTCGCTGGAACGCATGGTCATTCGCAGCAACTACGACGCCGATCCGGCCACCTTTTTGACGACCGGCGCGTTTGCCGATGCGATCAAGCTGCCCGCTTCCGCCGATTTCGCCTACACACCCGCGAACGAGCGGCATGTGGTACCGCCCAAGGCGTCGCAAACGCTGTGCGAGACCCACGGCCTGTTTGATCCAATGTTCGGATCCGCATCGGGAATCCGCGATGCGTACGCGCTGGCCGCGCGCGAATCCGGCACGCTCTACGACACCGGTCCGGGCGCTGACGTGGCGTTGATCACCCCCACGGCGCTGGCGAACGTTGCCACCACCGTCGCGGTGCCGCCAGCCCTGCCGTCGCCGGACAACCCGACTGGCGACCGGCTCGCGGCTGGCCAGTACGTGATCCATCGCGAGGCACGGGTGCCAACGCCGTGGCTGCCCGATGTCGCAGCCGGGGGCATCGCGCTGCGCGCCGCGCCGGGCAGCCGGCTGCCCGGCGTGACCGGGCCGATGTCACTGGGCGCGGGTGCCGAGATCGTCGCCATTCCGGGTAACGAACTCGTCCTGATGGTGGCGTTCGACCAGCGCTGGCCCGATACACGTGGGCTGCGCATCGTGCTGGCGGAACGCATCGGACTGCTCGCCGACCCACCTTGTCAGGTCACGTATCCCGACGACGGCGCACCACGCTGGGACGCCGACGCCCGCACGCTGACGTTCCTTCTGCCCAAGGGCCAGATCGCGAGGCTGACCTATGCCAGCTTTGTCCATCCCGACCTGATCGGCACGTTCGGCCTGCCAGACTGGGTGGATACCGCCGCCGAAAAGGCGCTGCTACAGCAGATGGCGCTGACGGGCGCGGCATGGATGCTCACGCCGTACCGGCCGCTGGTGCTGGTTCACGCGACGCAGCAACCGGTCTGCACGCCGGAATTCCTGACCGGACTGGGCACAGCACGCAGCCCGGGCGATCGCTTTGCCAAACTTGGCGCGCGTGTGCGGGTGCATGGGCCGAGCACGGGCAAGCTCGAGTTGCAGGCGACATGGACCGAATGGATCGATGACCCCGCCGACGCCGCAGGCCCCCGGATCGCGCATTGCGAGGGCACGTTGGCGGAGATCGCCCTGCCGGAAAACGGACCCAACCTCGACAGTCTCGGTCCGCTTGTCGATGCGATGATCGCTGATCCGCTACGACCCCGCACGCGCGGCGACCAGCACGAATTCGGCGATACGAAATGCCGTCTGGTGTCGTACTGCCTGCGGGCTACGACGCGCTTCCGCGAGTACCTGCCGGCGGCCCTTTATGCGGACCCGAACGCCATCACCCGTACCGGGCAATTCGCCCAGGGGCCGCGCATGGTGCGTGGCGCCGACGACGATCCGGGCGCACCGATGCTGCGGGCTGCCGATGGCACCGACGCCTATACCGTCATACCCGCCAGCGCTCCGCCGGATGCGCCGCGCGTGCGCTACTGCGTGCCGACGTTCCGTTGGAGCGGCACGCCCACCAACACGGACTTCGACACCACCCGGCTCGGCAACGGCGTGCGCGTATGGCTGGATCGCCCGTGGTTCACGTCCGGCGAAGGCGAACTGCTTGGCGTCGTGTTGCCGGCCAGCGGGGATTTCGCCAGCATCCCGCTGCCGCTCGAGGGGCTCGTGACCCAGTGGGGCGCCGATCCGCTCTGGGATTCGGTACTGCCGAAAATGTCGATCCACGACACCGACTTCCCGGCGCGGGTGACATCGGCATTGGCCCCGCTGCAGGAAGCGGGCAATCCCAGGGTCATGGTGGTCGGGCATCGGGTTCACTGGCACGCCGAACGCAGTTGCTGGTACTGCGATATCGAGCTGGACCCGGGGTTGACCTATATGCCGTTCGTGCGGCTGGCGCTGGTCCGCTACCAGCCAAATGCAATCGACGAGGCGCTGGTGTCGAAAGTCGTGCTCTGCGAGTTCGCCCAGATCCTGCCGCGCCGACGCGCCACCTTCGCCCGCACGGGGACGCAGGTCAACGTCAGCCTGCGCGGTACGGTGCCGGCCCACGGGCCGATGAAGTGGTCGGCCGATGGCGAATATCTCGACATCTCGTTTATCCCGCCATTCGGCACCGAGGGCGAGACCGGGCGCAACAAGGTGGAAGTCGTGCTGCAGACGCGGGATCCGGCCATCGACAGCGATCTGGCCTGGCAGGATGTTCGCGTGCTGGCGGACAGCCTGCTGGACCCGAAGGCCCCGCTGAATATCGGCACCGTCGGCCAGCATCTGGTGGGGCAGGCGCCGCAGCGCATCGTCCCGGAAGTGCTAGGGCTTGGCCGCATCGCACCGCCCGCTGCCGTCACCGGGGCTATTGGGGCTATTGGGGCTATTGGCGCCATTGGAGCAATCGACGTGACACGGCCATCGCTGGGCGACCTGCTCGATCCGGTCATCTGGTCCGGCACGGTCACACTGCCCGATGTCGCAGGCAAGCCCGCGCGGCTGGCCATCCGGGAGTTCGAGCGGTATTACACCGACCGCACCGTGCCAGAAGTCCGGGCCGGCAAATCGTTGCGGCGCCGGGTGGTGGAGGAACGTCTGGTCTACACGACATTCTTTCCGCTTGCCTAAGTTGCAGCGCAACACAAATAATAGAGCGGCTTGTACCTCACGTGATTCACCCAACGGAGAGACACATGGCCGACGATGGCAAGACCGCCGCACCGCCGCCAAGGCGGGAGCCGCTGCTGATCGACCTGGCGCTACAGGGCGGCGGCGCGCACGGCGCCTTCACCTGGGGCGTGCTCGATCGGCTGCTCGAAGAGCCGTGGCTGGAGATCGACGGCATTTCCGGCACCTCGGCCGGCGCCATGAACGCCGCGGTGCTCGTGCATGGCCACGCGCTTGGCGGCGCCGAAGGCGCCCGGCAGGCGTTGTCGGACTTCTGGCAGCGCGTCTCCGAGACGGCGCGTTTCAGCCCGTTCCGCCGCAGTCCGCTGGACGTGATCCTGGGCCGCTGGACCCTCGACGATTCCCCGCTGTTCGTCGCCGCCGATCTGGCGGCTCGGATCTGGTCGCCCTATGACCTGAACCGCGCCGGCAGCAATCCGCTGGCCGATATCCTGCAGGCCAGCATCGACTTCGAGCTGCTGGCGCGCGCGCCTATCCACCTGTTCGTCACCGCCACCAATGTGGAAACCGGCCGCGGACGCGTGTTCAAGAACGCGGAGGTCACGTCCGAGGTGCTGCTGGCCTCGGCGTGTCTGCCCACGGTATTCCAGGCCGTGGAAATCGACGGGGTGCCGTACTGGGATGGCGGCTACGCCGGCAATCCGACGATCACGCCGCTGGTGCGGGAATGCTGCTCGCACGACACGATCCTTGTGCAGATCAACCCCGTGGCCCGCCCCGGCGCGCCACGCAGCGCCCGGGACATCGTGAACCGCCTCAACGAAATCTCGTTCAACGCCGCGCTGCTCAAGGAGTTGCGGATGATGGCGGTGCTGCAGCGCGTGGCCGATCCCGGTGACGCGGAAGGAGCTCAATGGGCCAATATGCGCATCCACCGCATTGCCAGCGACAAGATCGCGGAGTACGGCACGGCATCGAAGATGAATGCAGAGTGGTCGTTCCTGTGCCTGCTGCGCGACGAAGGGCGTGAAGCGGCTTCGCAATTCCTGGCCGAGCACGGCGACGCGCTCGGCCAGCGCTCTTCGTTCAATCTCGACGAACTGCTCGAGGAGATCTGAACCATGGGTCTCCTTGGCATCGTCATCGCCCTGGGGGCGATGATCTGGCTCGCGTTTCGCGGCTGGAGCATCCTGATCATCGCGCCGGCGGCGGCCCTGCTGGCCGCGGCCACGGCGGGCGAACCGCTGCTGGCTCACTGGACCCAGACCTTCATGGGCACGGCGGCGGGGTTCGTTGCCCAGTTCTTCCCGTTGTTCCTGCTCGGCGCCCTGTTCGGCAAGCTGATGGACGACAGCGGCTCCGTCACGGCCATCGCCGAATGGATGACGCGCGTGCTCGGTCCCCAGCGTGCGATGCTGGCCGTGGTGCTTGCGGGCGCGCTGCTGACCTACGGCGGCGTGAGCCTGTTCGTGGCGTTCTTTGTGCTGGCGCCGATGGCGCACGCGCTGTTTCGCGCGGCGGACATCCCGCCACGCCTGATGCCCGCCGCCATCGTGCTGGGTACGTCGACGTTCACGATGTCGGCGCTGCCGGGAACGCCGGCGATCCAGAACGCGATTCCCATGCCGTTCTTCAGCACCACGCCGTTCGCCGCGCCCGGCCTGGGTATCGTGGCCAGCGCGATCATGCTGACGTTCGGGCTGTGGTGGCTGTCGCAGCGCGAGAACGCTGCGCGCCGCAGGGGCGAGGGTTACGCCATTGCCGAGGAGGAGGCTTCGCCCGATGAGGTGGCGGAGCGCCCGCTGATCCGTGAGCTTGCCAGTACCGCACGCGAATTCGACCCGGCCGAGGCGCTGCAAGGCAGTCGCAGCGACGAGCCGCCAGCAGCCTTTATCGCGCTGCTGCCGCTGGCCGTGGTGATCGTGGTGAACCTGCTCATGAGCTTCGTGGTGCTGCCACGGGTGGATGCCGACTACCTCGGCCTGCCCGAGTGGGGCGCGACCACGCTGCAGGCAGTCAGCGGCGTGTGGTCCGTTATCGTCGCACTGACCGCTGCCATTCTCTGCCTGATTGCGCTGAATTTCCGGCGCCTGCCGGAGCTGCGCGACAGCATGGGGGCTGGCGCTCACGCCGCCGCCCTGCCGGTGCTCAGCGTGGCCAGTCTGGTGGGATTCGGCGCGGTGGTCGCCAGCCTGCCCGGGTTCGGCGTCGTGCGGGACTGGGTATTGTCGATCGAGGGAGGCCCGCTCGTGTCGCTGGCCGTGGCAACAAACGTATTGTCGGCGCTGACCGGCTCAGCCTCTGGCGGCCTGACCATTGCGCTCGATGCGCTGGGTGGCACCTACCTGACACGTGCCTTCGACCTGGGCATCGATCCCGCCATCCTGCATCGCGTGGCCGTGATGAGCGCTGGCACACTCGACACGCTGCCGCACAACGGGGCCGTGGTCACGCTGCTGGCCGTATGCGGCGCCACGCATCGGGAAAGCTACGGCGGCATCGTGATGGTGGGGATCGTCGGCCCGATGCTGGCGCTGGCGGCGGTGATCGCGCTGGGGAGTTGGGTTGGGTCGTTCTGAAGCCTGATGAACCAAAGCCTGATGAACCAAAGCCTGATGAACTAAAGCCCGATGAACCGAGGGGTCAGGCGGCCCCCTCCCCGCCGACCTGGGGCTGCACGATGCCCATCCGGCGCGCGGCCAGCTTCATTTGCGTGAACTGGATGCCGAACAGCGCAAGCTTCGATGCCAGCGGAAACACGCCGATAAAGAGCGGCCACGATGCCGTGAACGCCACTGCCACCACCAGGTTCAGCAAGCCGGTGAGCAGCATCAGCCCGGCCCACAGGTAGCCATAACGGGTCAGCAGATCGCCCATGCGCTCCCGCGCGACCGGTGGCACGTAGCGGTGCATCCAGCCGCCGCGCAGCATGACCACGCCGACCAGCACATACAGCACGCTGGGCTTGCCCATCACGAAGCGGGGGTCGTTCGTCAGTAACGTGGCAGCGGCCGATACCAGCACGCTGATCAGGCTGATCCATTGCAGCGCGGCAATGGGCTCACCGCGAAACCTCGCCCAGAGCACCACGCCGACCGCCACGGCAGTACCTGCCGCAGTGGCCACCACGACATCGACTTTCATGGCAAACAGTACGGCAAAGACGATCACGCCAAGCGAGTCGAACAATACCGGTCGTAATGCGTAGAAGAATGCGCTCATGCGGGTCCTTTCCCAGTCTCCAACTGGCGGTGCGTCGCAGCAAGTGATCCGGACGCCAGAGCGCGTCAAACTGATCATTGCATAGTTCTGCGAAGTGTCGGAGACGCGCCTGCCCGCGTCAAGGTAAACATGAGTGAATCAGGGTTGGCCCGGAGTGCGCAAACGCTGCACGGGGCGCCAGGAACCCCACAATCCCTACAACTCCCACAATCCCTACTGCGTCATGGGGATACTTCCTCCTGCCGCAATGGGTCGGGACGTACCAGAATGTACTGGGAGGGGACGCCAATGACTGAGCGCAAGCCATCAACGTTGCCGAGGACCATCCTTTTCACGGTCGTGGTGATCGTGGGGCTTGCCTTTGCGCGCGTGGCACGGGCCCAGATCTTCGGCGCGGTCAGTGCGGACGGGTCCATCACGCTGACCAATACGGCGGGAAATCCACATCTGCACCTGCTGGTCGCCGGCAATCCACCGGCCGAGCGCAAGCCCCGGGAGCCGAGGGATCTGCCCACCGACGCCGCGCTGTTCGCGACTTTCATTTCGGAAGCCAGCCGCAACTCCCACCTGCCGCCGGAACTGATCCGTGCCGTGATTGCCATCGAATCGCGCTTCAATCCCAATGCGGTATCGAGAAAGGGCGCGATCGGACTGATGCAACTGATGCCGGATACCGCCAAGCGGTTCTCGACCGGCGACATGCTGAATCCGCGCGACAACATACTCGCGGGCGCACAGTACCTGCGCTATCTGCTGGACCTGTTCCGCGATGATCTGGAACTTGCGCTGGCGGCCTACAACGCTGGCGAGAATGCGGTGATCCAGGCGGGAAACCGGATCCCGGCCTACGCGGAAACGCAGGCCTACGTACCGATGGTCATGGCGCACTACCGCAGGCTGCTGGCCTCGGGGTAATGCGCCGGCGATGGCCGGTGCTGCTGCTTTACTGCCCTACGGCTCTACGGCTCTACGGCTCTACTGCCGGATCGTCGCCGCCTGCATCAGATTGCCGACCACATCCGCCCTGGCCTTGTTGAGCGCCACAATATGCAGTTGCCTGCGGATGTCGTCTTTGACTTCGTCAAATGCCGGGACCTGCGTGGCACGCTTCGCATCGAGCCTGACGATGACACGAAGATTGTCGACCACGACTGGCTCCTGCGTGACCGCACCAACCTCCAGATGGGAGACGGCTTCGGCCACGGCTACCGGCACGCCCTGGCTCTTGCCTTCGACCACGGGCACCCGGAACGTGATCCACGGCATCTCGCCCCCGCCCTCCTTGCTCGACGCCACGCTGTACATCCGGACCAGCTCATCGAAGGACACGCCCGCCCTGAGCTTTTCCAGCACGGTACGGGCGGTCCGATCGTCCGCCACCGAAATGATGCGGACCTTGTACTCCTCCTTCCCCATCATGCTGACTACCTCGTCATACCGCGCCTTGACCTGCGCATCGGTAATCGGATCGAGGCGCAGGTTGTCGCGCAGGTAAAGCTCCGCCTCCGCCGACGCCTTCGCGGTGTTGGCGGCCTGCACGACTTCCGGCCTCCGGTCATACCCATCCTTTTCCGCCGACTGCCGCAGCACTTCGCGCACGATCAGTTCCTGTGTGAAGAACTGGCGCATCTGCGGGGTGTCTGCCTGGCGCGCCACACGCAAGGCGTCGTCGAGCTGCGTCTGCGCAATCGGCACGCCGTTGACGACGGCGAGCGTTCCGGGCGGCAGGCCTGTGCCCGCCCCGCTCCCGCTGTCATCCGCTGCCTGACATGGCGCAAGGCACGCAGCGAGCATCAGCCCGAGCGCCAGACGTGCCGGACCTGACAGACGAGACAGGGCAATCGCATTCATGGTGGGCCTCCGCATTCGGACGACTGGCGCGATGTTCGTGCGCCCGGCGAGATCAGTTCGACGCCATCAGATGGTGGTACGCATGGAGGATCTCGTCCGCCGTCGCGAAACCATCTATCCGCAGCCAGGGCTTGCCCGGCGCCGCGCGCAGCAGGACCACCGGACTGTGATTCATCTTGTCTTCGTGATAAACGTTGAAGGCCTTCTGGGCGGCAACGCTGGCCGACACTGCGCCGGTGTAGTGCTGCCACTCCGGGCCCGCGCCGAACTTCGCCGCATATTCCCGCAACCGTCCCGGGGTGTCGTGCTCGGGGTCGATCGAGATGGAGACCAGATGCACCTTGTCCCGGTCAGGACCCAGTTCCGCCTGAAGCTGTGACAGCGTCTGGCTGATGACCGGACAGATCGACGTGCACGTGGTGTAGATGAAGGTCAGTACCACGGGCCGGCCATCATCGAGTTCATTGGCCAGCGACACGGCCTGCCCATCGTCACGCACCAGCGTCACCGGCGGCAGGCGATAGTCCACCGTGGACGTATGCATCTCCCGTTTCATCTCGTGATGGGAATGCGGATCGTCGGATTCATGACCGACGGCGCCCATCGAGACGCACACGATCAGCCCAACGGCGGTCACTGCCGCCACTTTGCTCCAACGCTTTGCGTACGCTTTCATGGGAGTCCCCTCCTCGACGTTTCGCTGACGCGCACCCTGGCGGGTGTTTACTCCATTGTGGGCAAGCAGCGCCAAGGGCGGCATGGGGAACCCTCCCCTAACTGGGATAGGTAAACCTCCGCCCGGCGCGCCTAGGGCACCGTCCAGTCCCCATCCGCCGCAACCCGGGTGCCATCCGGCCCCGAGAAGCGGACCATGTAGCCGCCCTTGGATGCGAATCGCTGCCCTGGCGCGAGAGTCAGGCGCGGATAGTATCCGGTGATGACGCGGCGCTCGATCATGTCCTCCACGCGCTCCACGAGGTAGTCGCGCTGGAAGGTATCGGCCATATGGTTCAGGGTCTCGGCTAGCAGCCCGCAAGCCAGGAACGTATCCGCCTGCACCTGTTCGGCCACCAGCGGGATGCGCCGGATCGTGAACCATCCGAGCGCATAGTCGACGCGCACACGCCGGCGTTCGGGCAAGTCGACGGGATACGCCAACTCGGTGACCGCTCGCCAGCCCGCAGGGACAGGCGTATGTTCCAGCCCGCCCATCAGCCCCGACATCAGCACGGTCGTTCCGGGCGGTGGGCTGCCGCCAAGCGCCGCCACATCCGGCGGGCGCAGCCAAAGCACCAGTACGTTGCCCTTTGGCACCTTGCGCAGTGCGCTGGCGATGCTCTCGTGCGCCTTCAGCACGCGGTTCGACACCGTAACGCCTGCGGGCATGAGCGCTGCCGCGAGCGCCCTGGCGCCAGCGTCACCGCTATCGCCCTCGCGGTATACCTGAAGCACCGGGCCAACTGCCTTGCCGTCCTGGCCGCGCAGGATCGACCGTGCCATCAACTGCGCCTCAAGGGTGACGCCATTGGAAAAGTAGAGCGAATAGAACCCCTTGCCCTCCTCGGCGGGCACCTCGACATTGGGAAACAGGCACGGCACGGCTGCCTGCTCGCAGAACGCGTGCACCGGCGCCCAGTTCGAACCGCCAAGCCCGGATACCACGGCCAGCACCGGCTGTTCCGCGAGATGTTTCTGCAATTGCGCCTGCCACGCGGAGGGCGCGCCGCTCAGTTCCCAGACATGCAGCTGCCAGCGCCGGTTCACCATGAACATCATGCTGCGCGACGCGCGCAGACGCGGCGTGGGGCCCAGCGGGAACGCGTTCTTGTCAGCGAAATAGTGCTGCAACACGTCCAGCATTCCCTGGCGTTTGACCGGGTCCGCGTCTGGCGTGATGATCGTGGCGAAGTGCAGCATGGTCCCATCGACGCCGGGCAGCGTGCGTGCGTCAAGGCGCTTCAAAAAGCCGATCAGCGCCGCCATATCGGCATCGTCCAATGCGAAATGCGGCATCAGGTAGCTCAGTGGCCGGCCTTCCGAGTCGAGCCCGCTGCGGATGGCCCGTGCCAGCGTAGCCTCCGTGTAGGGCTCGCGGTCGATACGGATGCCATCGACAAATGGCAGGTCGAGATCGTCGGGATTAGTTGCGCGCGGGTGAAAGAGATACCTGCCCGTAATCGGGGGAATCGCCGTCAGGCCGGCACGCGCGCCGAGCCCGCTGCGCCGGTGGCAGTTCATGCAGGCGGCGGCCTGGCCCTCCATGCGCATCCCGCCATCGCGGATGGCCTGAAGCGGCTCGCCCGAGGCCAGCGTGCCCTGCCGGAAAATCCGCTCGCCAGCGTCTGGCGGCGGGTCGGCACGGGCTAGGCCCGCCAGCAATAGCAGCGCCAGCCACGCGGCAATCCGCCAGAGTCGGCAAGCAAGCGGGTTCATTGCATCGGGGCCGGGCGGAAGCCGTATGGGGGCGCCGCAGTGGGTCGTGCCGCTTCTTCGCTGCCACGCATCGACGGCGGCTTGGCGAACATGATGTCTTGCAATGGCGGATTCATCTGGATGCGATCGATCACGAGCCGTTCCCCGGCACGCGCCATGCCCTCGCCGCTCTCAATGACGAATGGCAGACGCACGCCGTCCACCTCCCGGTAATCGCGGTAGTACACGGTCACCAGATGCGCCTGTCCGGCGGCGTTGCGGGACTGCCGCTCCGACTTGATATCGAGATAGGTCTGCGCGTCGATCCACTCGCGGCGCGAACTGCCGGAGGGCAAGGCGACACCGAGCCGGTAGGCCTTGTGCCCGTCAACCTCGTCAGTGCCCTCCATCACCACGGTAATGCCCTTGGCCTCGCAGTCGATCAGCGGCCCGTCGATGACCTGCTCGTCGTGCGCGAACTTGTCCTCTTCCGGCGTGTAGGGCGTCAGGCTCGGCTTGCCCTGCGCCGAACGCACCTTCCAGCCGCGATTGCCGTCGAAGATCCGCACGGCCTGTTGACTGCCGCCGCGAATCTCGAAGCGCGTCTTGTTGGGCCGTTTGAGGGCCAGCACGAACTGGGCGGGGGCCTGCGCGCTTTCCACGTGCCCGACCCATACCATGGCATCGATCTTGCGCCAGGCTTCCGCGCCGCCAATGGCCTTGCCATGCTTCTCGACGACCTCGGCAGCGGTAGGCTCCGCCGCGCAGCCCTGCGCGCCTGCCAGTACCAGCAGACAGGCGGCCAGCGCGTTACCAGCCATCGCCCTGGTGCCCATGGTCCGGGCGCGTGTTGCTATGGTGCTCATGGCGTTCGCCCCCTGCTACTGGCCTGCGGCTCCCGGAACGGCAGCCTGCGGCTTGGCGAACGCCGCATCGTCTACCGGCGGATTCACGGCCACTCGCTGGATCTTCATCTTGTGCCCCGGCTTGACGCCAACAACCACGGTTTCCACGACGTGCGGCATCATCAGGCCGTTCTCCTTGCCGTATTCGCGGTAGTAGATCGCAACCGGACGCGGCCGTCCGTCCATCACGCGGGGTTCGCCGTCCATCTTCACCTCCAGGAAGCTCGACGCATCTACCCACACCCTGCGTTGCACCCTATCCTTCGTCGTCAGCCTGAGCCGGTAAGCACGATGGCCTTCCACGGTGTCAGTGCCTTCAAGTTCGACGGTAGACCCCTTGCGGGCGTAATCGACCAGCGGCCCGTCGAGCTCAGCCCATTCGGCCGCTGCCTTTGCCTCGGCGGGCGTGAACGGTTCGGCGCCGTCCCGCCCCAGGAACGGCCGGACCTTCCACCCTTGCGTGCCGTCGTAGACCTGCACCGCCGTCTGGTCCTGGAACCGCAACTCGAATCGCACCTTGTGGGGGCGCTTCATGGTGGCCACGAACGGTAGCTTCGTCTCCTTCTTGCCACCCGCGTCCAGTTCGCCCGACATGGTCAGCGTATTGACCGCCCGCCAGGCCGCAAGGCCGCCCCGCGCGGCCACGTTCCGGTCGACGATCTGGGCGGCGGACATCCGGCCTGCATCGGCGGCGGCGGCCGCGACCGGTGTCACGAGCACGGCCAGACCCAGCGCCACAAAGAGATTTCGGTTCATGGGTTTCTCCTCCCCGGTTCAGGCGTCGACTTGTCCGAGCCCGTCCACCTATTCCACCACCAGGCCGTCGATGCGATACGTGCCAACCAGTATGCTGACCCGGTCGCCGGCCTTGATCACGTTGCCCTTGTTGGAAAACACCATCCAGTACTCCTGGCCAGCTTCCAGTTGCCCGGTCTGCCGCAACTGGCCGATCTTGTCCATCACCGGAATCTCGAGCAGTGCGTGGGTGCGCTGGCCAATCAGATACGGCGTGGCGTTCTTGTCGCCCAGCACCTGAGCGATTTCAGGCTGGACGACGCGAAAACTGAAGCGCAGCAGGTTGCCCGACGCCGTGCGGCGTACCCGCAGGTTGTCCACGCCGCGATTCAGCTCGTAGTAGGACTGGGCCCGTTTCGGCACATTGACGGGCCGATAGGCGGACGCGGAGCCTGCCTTGGCCGCCGTCGCATCGCCCGACGCGGCCAGCGCGCCGGGCACGGCGCCGCTGGCAAGCAGCAACGCCGTGGTGGTCAGGATGCATGCGAAACAGGTCATTTCGTTGCCGCCTTATTTCGAGGGCACGTACTCGACCGCGCCGATGTCCACCCCACCGCCTTGCGGCCGTGGCGTCCCGAAGAAGTCGTGGTCCGGCGCACCCGCCCCTGCCGCATTGATCGCCGGAGACGCGCCCGTAATCGAGTAATTGCCAAGCGGCACGCCGTACCCCGCGCTGCCCGCGGTGACGGAGGCATTCACCAGCGACAACGGGCCGTAGGACATGTTGATCCACTGGTTACCCTCGTCCGGCGTGGCCGACGGCGTCAGGCTGAACAGCGGGTTCGGGATCACCGCATCGGCAATGCCCGGTGGCACCGAGATGCCGTTGCCACCCGCTTCCGGCGGCTTGCGCGAGCCATTGCAGTACTGGCTCACCAGGGCCGGATTGGAGCCCAGATTCCCCTGCCCCTGATAGTCGGCGGCATCCGTCAGAATCGACTGCCGTGGCGCAAGCGTCAGTCCCGACGAGTGGTCGCTCGGCCCCTGGTCGCCATAGGCGCCGATGTCCCAGTACACCGCTTTGGGCGCGCAGTAGCCGGTGGCATGTCCCGACTGGTTCAGCGTCGGGATCAGGGTCACGATGTTCTGGAGGCCGGGTATCCCCTGGTCGAGCGCGCCCACCTTGATGTAGAAGGACCGGTTCTGCCAGAACAGGTTATTGGCGATCACCGGGTTCGAGTACGTCTTGCACCCCGGGAGCCCGGCCGGACAGTTCACGCTCTGTCCATTGAACGCGCCGAGCAGGTTCTGCGTATGCCGCGCGGTCTCCAGTCCCGCTGGCTGATAGGTGGATGTCGTGATCGGGTCACAGGTCGTTTCCGCACCCACGGTGGTGCAGTTGGTCGGCGGTGGTACGTTGGCCTGGCTTGCCGCGGCGGTGTTGAACAGCACGCCGGCGGACGCCGTCGAGTCATTCGACACAACCGTGTTGTTGATGAAGCTCACGTACACCGCATCCTGAATCGACACCCCGCCTCCAGCCCAACCCGCCACGTTGTTGGCGATGATGTTGTTGGTGACGGACACCTGGTACCAGCGGCTCGGGTTCGTCGGGCTACGCGCCACGTCGGTGCCGTTGACCGACTGGAGCCGCAGCCCGCCACCCTTGCCGCTTTCCGCCGTGTTGCCGACGATCAGGTTGCTGTCGATCTTTATCCCCGGGCCCGCGCCATCGGACAACTGCGGCGCGCAATCCAGGTCGGTTGCCGAGTTCTCGCAGAAGGTGCCATCCGGCGGAACCCCCTGAACGATGATGCCGCCGCCATAGGTGGGAAGCGTGGGGTTGTTGCTCTGGTTGAAGAGCACCCAGTTATGCGACATCTCGCCGAAGTAGCTGAAGCCGAAGTGGGCCACGCCGCCACCGTCGCCGCTGCTGATGTTCCCGCACACCCAGTTGTAGTCGAACTTGTAGTTGTCGGCACCCGAGCAGAACGTCACCCCACCCGCCGAAGACGGCGTGGTGGAGTTGATCTCGTCGCCGTAGGAGGCATTCGACGTGACAGCGTTGTGGTGCACCTTCACATTGGTGTTGTAGGCAAACGGCTGCTGCGTGAAGCCGTCGGCGGCGATGGTGCCGTCAGGCACTTCCACCTGCCCCACCGTGATGCCACCTGTCAGCGTTCCGGCGTTGCCGAACACGCGGTTGTTGGAGACCTCCATGTTGTGGTTCCAGCCGTGCAGGAAAATCCCGCCACCGCCTTGCGAACTATTGGTAAAGGTGATGCCATCAATCCGCGACGGGTTGCAGAGGAAGTTGCTCGGATAGGTGGAGCAATCCGCCGCGCTGCTGGTCAGCGGCGTGCAGATACCGTTGGCGCTGCAGTTCGGGTCGGATTGCAGCACGCCGTTCACGGACACGTCACGTACCCCCTTGGCCAGGACCGTGATCGCCGCCCCTTCGTAGGCGCCCATCAGCGTCGGCTCGATAAGCAGCTCGCCCAGGTTGCCATTCAGGGTGCCATCCCAGCCGATCACCGGTTCGAGCGGAATCGCATCCACCTGCCGCTGCATGTTCGCCGGGCAGGTGTACGTTCCCGACTTGTCATACGGATTGGTCGCGGAGATCAGACCGCCGTTCGTCGCCACGCCAAACAGGCACTGCACCTGCCTGCGCCACGGATCGAGCTTGCCCGAAGGATGCGTATTGGCGTTGACCACGACCGACGGAGCGCCGACACCTTGCAGGCGCACAGGCTTCCACATCAGCAGCATCTCGTTGTACGTGCCGGGGCCCACCAGGATCATGTCGCCCGGGCTCGCCTTGTCGATGGCAGTCTGGATGGCATTGTTGGATCCGTTCTCTCCGTTGACGAACGTCGGCGCCTTGCCGCCGATAGTGACGGTAACGGTGTCGATCGACGTCTTGCCATTGGCCGCCACGATCGAAAGTTCGCCGCACTGGGCCGCAGACTGACCCGCCTGCTGCACCGAGCACGCCGCCACGCCGGCGGGCACCTTGCCCGTGATGCTGAGGTCGCTCCACGTCACGTCGGTCATCGGCTTGCCGCCGATGGTCACGTTCGGACACGGACCCGAAGCCGGGCAACCGGCAGGCCGGCTACCAAAGCCGTAATGCCGACTGATGGACTTCGCGTTGAACGGCGCCGTCGTGGCCGATGGGCCGCTGTAGGCGTGGTTGGTCACCGTCTGATCGCCAAGCGCCTTGATGGTCAGGCTGTTGCCTGCCGCCTGCACCCATGGCCCGCTGCCAGTACCCACCGTATCGCCTTGCACGGTCGAAATGGCTGGCGTGGCGTCGGGATAGGCGCAGTCCGGCTGGTTGTAGCCATCCGCGAACGCCTGGACAGGCACCACTGGCGTGTCCATGTACTGCGTCTGGCCCGGCATGAACGGGATCTCGTAGCAGAACTGGCTGTAGCCGGGGTTGTAGAGCGGGTCGCGCATGGTCTTGCCGGGGTGCGCCGGGTCGGGCATATCCGGATCGTTCATGCACGCCACCATCATGGTCGGCGCGTAACCAGTCGGATTGGGCGGATTGACCTCCCAGGTGGAATAGTTCAGGCCGTTGAAAATGCCCCATTGGTCCGAGTAGACGCGCGCCACTTCGGTGCCGCCGAAATCCTTGATCGAAATCGGCACATTGGGCACGGCGAACTTCTCTCCGAACTGCGGCGAGTACGGATCGAACTCGGACGAGAAGTCGTCCAGCATGAAGCCCGTATAGTGCGCGGCCACATGGGTGGAGCTGAAGACCCAGAACTTGGCCAGTACGGTCATCTGGTCGGTCAGGATGACTTCCTTGCGATCGCACAGGTTCCGCGAAGCACCTGCAAACGGCGCCACCTCCTTCGAGCCCGGGAACAGGCTGATGTAGTCCGGCACCACGCGCAACGCGCCAACGCACGGCCAGAACGTTTCCACGCTGCCCGTGTCGCCCTCATGCCGTGGCGACGAACCGAGGCCCGTGGTCGGATTCTGGGCATTGAAGCGGTTGTAGGTGGCGTTTACCGCGGCCTGGTCGGGCAGGATGAAGATATTGCCAAGCGCGCCGAACTGCTGCGTGACCGGCGCGATGTAGTTGTCGCCAATCAGGATGTTCTTGTCCTCTTCCTTGACCAGCTCGTATCCGGGCGGAAGGATGACTTCCACCACATACTTGCCCGGGGGCAGCATCATGGTGCCGTCGCCGGTCGGGTTTTTCACGCAGATCGTGCAGTTGGTCCCGGTGGCATTCCCGTTGCCAGGGTTGCGGCCGGTAACGCTCGGGAAGCTGTACATCCCATCGTACGGCGCAGGCTGCAGCTGGTTGAAGGCGTGCATCCCGTCATAGCATTTGAACTGCGCGTTCGACGGCAACTGCTTCTGGGTCGGGTCCAGCCACTGCGTGCTGTTGCGCAACGTGAAGAAGAACGGGTCCTTGGCCTGCGTCTCCTGCCCAGGGCAGTTCATGTTCGGCACGTTGTTGGTGCGGAAGCCCTGCGCGAAGTCGTCCCAGCTACTGGTCTTCGTGGTATCGACCAGCGTGAGCGCAACCGAGCCATCAGCCGCAACGGTCTTCTGGTAGAGATTCACCGTCACGTTCGGCACGTTCGGCGTCCAGCTCGTATGGATCAGCAGCGCTGGATCATCAAACGGACGCGTCGAGGCGTAGATGACCTCGCCACGGATGCCACCGTTCTCGTTCGCGGCGAATGGCTGCTTGCCGAACTCGATGAATCCGCTTTGGCCCGAGAAGCCCTGCCAGCCCATGGTGGTGATCCACGGCGGATCGATACGGCCCGTGGATGGCTGGTGCGCGCTGCTGCCGGGTCCGTTCTGGATCGAGTATCCATTGCAGTCCGCGTTGTCGCAGTACACCGATCCCGGTACCCGCAGGGGGTTCGGCAGATGAGCCGTGCTCGATTCCAGGGTGTTGGCATAGTTCGACGCGATCGAGGACGTCCCCCCGCCCGGCGTGCCGTCCGGCGGACCACCCGAGTCATAGACCACGTGCACGCCCGTCTGCTTGAAGCGTGTGGTATCGGCTTCGACTACGTACCAGTTGAACAGCGGGAACACCTCGTTGAACGCCGCATAACCGTTGAGATCGGTGTTGTTGAAGTTCGAGTAGCTGCCGTCGCGGAACCGGATATTGGTGGGAACAAGCGTCAACCCCGGTTCACCGCTCTGGGACACGCCATCCTTGTTCGTGTCGATGAAGGTGCGCGTGTACAGGTTGGTATGCCATTGCAATACCGGGATATCGCCCAGGACCATGTTCTGTCCGCCCTTCACCTGGAATGCGGTAGCCAGGCCATCGACGATCTGGTCGTTCCATTGGTCGAAGACGGTCAGGCGGTATGTCCCGTCCGGAATGCCCGATACGGAGAAGGTGCCGTCGGCATTGCACTTCGCGAAGGCAATATCCTCCCCGTCGGGGTCACCCACGCTCACATAGCATTGCGTGAAGCCAAGCGAATCGCGCGATCCGCTGCCGTACAGATGCTGGTTGGGCGGCCGGCTGTAGTGCAAGTTGGTGATCCTGCCTTTCACACTGTTGACGCAGCCTGACCCCGCGCTTGCGCAGATTGCCTTCAGGCGGGCATTGATGATCTTCGGATTGGCAAAGCCGACCGATACATGGAAGCCAGCCGGCCCGAACTCCTGGAAGTAGGACGGCCCGCCAACCTTGATGAACGCATCGTGTGCTTTCTGGCCGTCAAGCGTATTGGTCTGGAGCCACTCCTCGCCCCGGCCGATCCGATCGGCTGCGGGCGTTGCCACAACGCCGTAGCGGCCCGGCATCAGGTTGGCGATGATCGCCTGCCCCACCAGTGGCGACAGCGTCTTGCCATCGGATTCGAATTTCGGGCAGGTCGGGATCATGCCGACCAGCGTGCCATTGGGCGGAGACTTCGAAATCGGGCAGGCATCCAGCCCCGTGAGCGGATCGATCGTTCCCTGCAGAGAGTTCGACAACGGCATGTTGAACATGTCGTAGGTCATCTGTCCGGTCGGATCGCCCGTGCCGCCGGCATCGTCGAAGAGCTTGATCTCGAAGCCGCCCAGGCCCGGTTCGCGGGCCGTGCCGAAGCCGTCCGTGCCGCCGCTGACATCGACTTCGCCATTGAGCGGCGCGTCGTCCTCGAACACGAACACCGAGATCTTCGCGGTCTGCAAGGGCGTCTGCTGCAGCAGGACGTTCACCGTTTTCTGGCCCGCCGCGATGGGCGCGCCGCCCATGCCGTGGCCACAGGTACCCGAGCCCGGCGCGAAATCCGCGCCTGCGGGGCCGGACGGACAATCCGCGGCAATGCTGAACGGCCGCAGCGGGCTGTTCGCGTTGTTCGGGTCCACCGGCTTCGGCGCGCCCGCCCCGGCGCTGAACGGATTGCCGGCATCGCCTGGCAGGATCGAGATGTAGTAGCGCTTGGCGGGGTCCAGCACCACCTGACTCGGGTCCAGCGGGGTTTTCTGCGCGGCATCGGTACGGCAAGTACCGTTGCCGACATCGCAGGTCGCTGCCGAATGCGTGCCGGTGTTCGGGTCAAGCACCGACTGCCCGGATTCGCAAGCCACCACGCCGACGCATCCCGAGGCAACCACAGGCATGTAGCTGGTGTGGAAGTTGGTGCCCAGACTCGGCACGGGCAGCGGCGGACAGTTGGCCGGTCGCTTCGTGCTGTTAACCTGACAGGCAGGATCGATGTAGAAAGTGCGGTCTTCCTCGATGATCCAGCGGTAGTCGTTGATCGGTGTTCCGGTCGGGGCATCCTTGACGGCCACGACAAGCCCGCTTCCGCCCGCGAATGTCACGGTCACCGTGGCCGGCTTGCTGGATGTCTTCTGCGAGTTTACGGCCGTGTAGCTGAAACGTACCGTTGCCGTACCGTTGCCCGACGGCGGCGCCGAGGGAATGGCCGTAAACGATCCATCCTGATTCAGCGTCACCGTGCCGCCCTGCACGGCGCCAGAAATGGCAGCCGTCAGAAGCAGACCCGAAGGATCAGTGTCGTTGGCCAGTACGCCGGGCGCGCCTGACTGGTAGCGCGAGGCCGTACTGCTGGAGAAGGCGTCGTCCACCGCCACGGGCGCCTTGCCCAGGCATTTTGAATTGGAGGTGCAGGCAGCCAGCGTGACCTTGGCCTTGATCGCTGGATTGCCATTGGCCTGATAGATGAAGCTGTCAGTGGTGGTGCCACTAGCCGGGCTGTATGTAAACGTCCCATCCGGGTTCAATGTCAGCGTACCGCCAGAAGGCCCCTGCTGCACCGTCACCCCATAGACGCCAACATCATTGGCGATCACGCCTTTGGCCGGGTCCGCCACGATGACCGGATTGCCGGGGACCAGGAAATACGTATCAGGGTTGGCCACCGCATTCGTCGACGACGACGCCTGAGGCAGCGCGCCACCATTGACCGCGATGTAGGCCTGCATGCCGCCATCGCGCTGGTTGTTCGTCGACAGACTGAGTTGCCGGTCGAACACCGGCAGGGCCAGCGCGCCACTCGCAGGCGCGTTCATCATCACGTCGTAGGCCTTACCGGCAGCCAGGAACGTGGCGCTCTGCACCTTGGGCGTGCCGGGCAGCACGTTGCCGTCCTCAGCGATCAACGCAACACCGGACGAGCCGGCGTTGCCGGTCTGGGCACCCACGATCACCGGCACGTGCGCGCGCAGCCCTGCATTGACGTAGCGCACGAGAATCCTGCCCGTGGAGGGCGTGGTGCTAACCGGGAAGCTGGACCGGTTCTGGTTCGTGCGATCGAAGGCCACGCCATTGATCATGTAGTAGCGTGGATCGTAGTTCACGGCAGGCGGGTAGCAGGTGCCGAACGTTGGGGACTTCGGGTCCCCGCAACTGCCGGCCTGCCCCGACCAGACTGCGGTCTCGCTGAAGTTCGGCGTCGCCACCGCCGCTGCCACCGCAGCGTTCTGCACGGGGTCGACTTCGCTCAGCAGCAGCGGCAGGTCAGCGTCATAAGGGACGTTGGTGTATGCCAGCGCGGGGTTGCCGGCACTGGCCGGCGTGGTCACGATCAGCATCCCGTAGAGCCCCATGGGACCCTGAATCGACGGGTGCGTGCCCGATTCGATGAGATAGGTGCCAGGCTTGAGGTTGCTCCACGTCAGCGTAGCCATCCCGCCCGTCGCCACTTCGGTCGAGAACGACTGGACGCGCGCGGCCTGTTGGGGCGGCGTGAACTGTGCGGATCCGCCGGCAATCGGCCACGTTGCGCTTTGCACCGGGTGGGCCGGGCTGGCCGTGGTCGTGGCCGTCTTGCCGAGGCCGCCTCCCAGCTGTCCCGCGATGACCAGCGAGGTCGGAACCCCGCTCGTGGCGTTCTTGGGCACCGGCAGGCTGTTGGTGAGGTTGATGGTCAACGTGGTCGCGGCGCCAATGTATGGCACCCGGATAATGACCGGCGACCAGCCCGTACCGGCGTTCGCATTGGACGCCACGCATGTCGCGCCGGTGGCGGTGCCGCACTTGTAGCCCCACATCGGCACGACCTGGCCATCAGGCATTGCCGCCGTGGCCGCCTGGGCCGTGAGGTTGACGGTTTGTGCAAGAGACTCGCCGCTCGCCACGAGCAGCAGCGACACCGCGAGTCCTGCCTTGACCAGGTCAAGCACCCTGGCCCTGAACTGATCGGATCTCATCGCGTTTCTCCCGCCCGCTAGTTGCCTTCGTTAATCGTGAATGCCTGTGGGTCCACAAGCATCATCATCATCATTCCGCCCGGGAAAATATTGTTCGTGGTGATCTCGCGCTCATTGTGCGAATGCCACATGAAGGCGAAGCCAGCCTCGCTCGTAGGCGAATTGGCGATGGTCCCGGAAGGCGGTGTGGTGCCATTGGCGCCCACGGCGCGGATCGTGGCGTCCGGGCCGAGGTATGGACTGCCGCCGTACCACGCGCCGTTGGTCAGGATGTTGGCGTCGGGCAGCGTCACCGGCCCGCCACTGGCGACATTGCCGAACGGATGCGCCTCGAGCGCCTTGTTATGGTCGGCGCACCACTCGTAGTAGTTCGGCGCGTGCGGATCGACCGTGTAATAGCCATTCGCGTCCGGCTGGCACACCACCGGCTTGCCGGCGTACGCGGGGAAAGCCGGATCGGTGTAGACAGCGCCAGCCACATGGCCGTACACGTCCCAGTTCAGGCCCTTGCCCGTCCAGTAGAAGATGCCGTCCATGGCCAGCCCCGGCGTGGTCGTGGTGGTGAACAGCAGCGGCCCGGCCAGCTTGGTCGAATCGCTCTGGCTCAACAGCAGGTTGCCGTCCCTGGCTAGCACGCGCACGTGATTGCCGTGCTCGTGGAAGGGGTGCTGCCAGCGGCCAGTCCCGATAATCCGCAACAGCACCAGTTCCCCAGGATGCATATGCGGATTGCCGTTATAGGGCTGATGCGGGTACTGCACGGCATAGTTCGGGTCCATGAGGTCCGGCATCGAGCGACCGTTGATCATGAAGTACGCCGGATGGTACGGCTCGGTGACCACGGACATGCACCCGTTGGGCTGGTTGCACGTCTTGGCGGCCTGCTGCTCCGCCTGCTCATGGATACGCGGATCGAGCTCGGAGAACTGAAACAGGTACTCACGGTCGTAGCAGGCCGACGGATTGTTGTAGGCGGCTGCCGCATTGCGGTAGTCGGTCTGGCCATCCGGCAGCGTGGCAGCCACCGCGCGGCATCCGGGCGGCACGACCGTCGCGCCACCGCCACCCGATGTGGGCAGTACGATGAGCGCCCCATACATCCCCATCTCGATCTGCAGATCGCCCTGCGTGCCGCTGTAGTAGGAATGGGTACCCGGCGTGGTGGCAACGAAGCTGTAGGTCACCGTGCCACCACCGTTGGCCGCTTCGCGCGTCAGGAGGCCCGGGACACCGGTCGGTGTGTTCGGGCAGGTCTTGTCCGGTTTCAGCGCCGCCGCGCAGACCTGGAAGCCCGGAAACAGGATCGACGTGGTACCGGCCGCGGCAGGAAGGTTGTTGGTCAGCGTGACGGTGACGGTGTCCCCCTGCCTGACGATAAGCGTCGGCCCCGGAATCTGCATCGAGGAGCACGTACCCGTGATGTTGGCAGGAAGGAAGCCGGTCGGCGTGGTCTTGCAACCATAGCCCCATGAATAGATGCTCGATCCGTCAGGCTGGCTGATGCGGTTCGCTTCGGCGTTCAGGTTGAACACCGGGCCAGTGATGCCGGGCGCCGCGGCCTGCACCGATGCGCAGGCCAGTGCAACCACACCGGCACAGGCCAGCGATGCCACCCTGGACGCCCCCCTGTTTCTGGATAGTTGGCTCACGGCATCTCTCCTAGGAACAGACCTTGCTGGCGGGGTCGACGGCGTTGCAGATATGGACTTCCGTCATCAGGCCACCGAAGTTCTCCGCATCGTTCGAGAGGTGATCGAGGTTCGGCGTGTACAGGTAGAAGGTCGAACCGACCGGGAACCTGTTCACATCGCTGGCATCGAGGATCACGTCGATCGATTCGCCACCGCCGAGCGTGATCGAGTTGGTGTAGTAGGTCATGTCATTGCCGGCCATGTCGCGCAGCAGGCGCGCATTGACGGCAATCACGTGCATCGGGATGCCGAGCGACGCCAGCGTCTGGAACTCGCTGACGTCGAGGTCCGAGATCCGCAGCAGCGCCTTCCCGCCAACGGGAATGTTGATCAGCGTCGGCAGCGGCTGCGAGAAGTGCTCGGTACCGTCCGCCACCTGGGTATGCATCGCCGCCTGGTTGATCGTATCGGGGTAGCTCCGTCCGTTCAGCAGGAAGTACTTGTCTTTCATGTCGGTGAACGGCTCGGGATTGAAGGTCATCCCCACGAAGTGGAAGTTCGGGTCGAAGCCGTGGATCTGGATCGGGTACTCGACGTCATAGGCGGTGGATCCATCGCCATCGTTGTAGGCATAAAGGGTGGGCGTTCCGCTCTTGTTCGGCACGCGCTTGAATGTGTTCTGCGGTGGCAGCGGCGTGGCGCAGAGAATGTCCGTGCCACAGCGGGTGCGCGGGTCCGCCTGCTGCGACATCAGTGCGGCGTACAGCGTGGTGGTGCCGTCCATTGGCACGCGGTTCTGGCGCGGCCGTACGTAGATCTGCCCCACCATGCCCATCTGCAAGTGCTCCGGTGGCGTGATATGGCAGTGCCAGAAGTACGTTCCGGCGTCCGGCGCCAGGTAGTAGTACGTGAAGCTTCCGCCGATATTGATCGCGACCGATGCGTCCGGCACGCCGTCATAGAACGACGAGGCATTCGGGTAGCCGTGGAAGTGCACGGTGTGCTGCTCGAACAGGTCTGGGCGCATGATCATCCCGACGTTCGTCAACGTGAGGAAGAACTCGTCGTCTTCGTCGATCGCCATCGTCGGCGCCGGCATGTTGCCGTTCATGACGCCTACGTCCATGATCTGCTTCGGATCGACGTGACCGGTCAGCGGATGGTTGGCGTCCGTTGCCTCCGGATCCGGCACCAGACCCACCGCGCCGTTGTAGGTCGGATCGGTCTGTGGGCTGCCCACGGTATTGAACACGGAGTTTGGCTGGGTGCCGGGCAGGCCTTTCTTGATATCGGCCAGCCCAGACAGTGGCCCGAACGAGAACAGGTAGGTCTGTGTGCCATCGCCCATCGTGGCGTAGCCATCGCCGCCGGAGATTTGCTGGCATTTGATGCCTGCCGCGACGCCGCCGCCCTGCGCGGGTGCCGGATGCAGTGTCGTGCTGTCCGGACACTGGACCCGGAACGACTGTGCCAGTGCAGGCAAGGCGATGCTGGTCAGCAGCAGCGCGGTGAACGCGCTGCGCAATATGCGGGAACTCGACATACGGCCTCCTTCCTGGCGGCAGCCTCGGTCCTGGTCCGGTGCCCCCGGCTGTCTGCGCGCGCAGCCGAACGATCCGGGCGAATGGCCGATGTCCAGGACATCCATCGCCCGATGCTTCCATTCTGGAAAGCGCGACGAAAGCTTGGCATGGGGCAACACCCTACTGATGCGGTAGGGCAATCCATCAAAGACTGCCCCGTCTTCGACACCCTCAACCGCCCGGCCGCAATGGCGCGAATGGAGAGGTCCTGTTCCCGTTGCCCGGCACTGCCCCTTTCCCACCGCGCGTGTTCGGCGCTGGCGTCTGCGGCCCGGGGTTCGTGCCCGGAATGCCGCGGCCAGGAGGCACATAGAAAAACTGCCATTCTGCGTAGGTCTTGGCGTTCGCGAACTCGGCGTAGCGTCTGGGAAACCTCGCCCGTTTGATCGTCTCGGCGGTCGAGCTGCTGTAGACGCCGTAGATCCGGCCACCTTCGATCAACAGTTTCCAGTCGGCCTTGCCCGTCATCGGGTCCGGATAGGCGCGTCGCAAGTGGTGCAATGGCACGGGAAACCGCTTGTCCTCGAGCAGATCGTCGATGGATGCCGGAAGCGCGCGTCCCACCAGGTAATAGCTCTGGATCGCCTGCCTGTACTGTTCGCCAACGAAGAGCAGTTCTTCTTCCATCTGTCGCTGTCGTTGCAGCGCCCACACGTCCAGCGCCCCTTCCATCGCGATCGCCATCAGCAACAGCGCGATCAATAGCGACAGCAGGACCAGCCCCTGCCCTCGCCTGCGACGAAGGCATCCACGCACCAGACGCGCACTAGGCATCGGGCTCATTGGCTTGGCCGTTCGGCTGCAGCAGTTGCCGCGGAAGCTCCCCCGGCTGCGGTAGTCGTGGCAGCGGCGGGCTTTACCGCCTCCGGCGCGCTGGCGGGAGCCAGGTCGTACACGCCGGGTTTCTCGCCGTCTGGCGATGCAACGACCACCCAGTCGCGGCTGCCGCTGACCGGATCGTCGGGCACATTGCGCAGGTAACGCCGGGTCACCAGCTCGTCGAGTGTCTCGGGATAGCGCCCGTTGTCGCCGTAGAACTTGTCAATGGCGTCGCGCATCACCGCAAGGTTCTGCCGCTGAACCTGCTCCTTGCCACGGTCGATCGCGTGAAGGTAGCGTGGCAGCGCGATGGTCAGCAGCAATCCAAGGATCGCCATCACGACCACGATCTCGATCAGCGTGAATCCTCGCCGCCACGTGAAAGCCGGAAATCGCATGGCCGTCACCAGTCCTTGTACGGAATGCCGTTGAGGCCAACGCGCGTGGACGTCGACGACACATCATAGACATCGGCACTGCCCGCCTGGCTGCCGTCTGCCGCCTTGCCGTAGGCGCGGACATTCCACGTACTCTCGGGTGGCACATCGACATCGCCCGCATAGAACGGATCGCGCGGCACCCGTCGCAGAAACTGCAGCAGCCCACCCTTCGGGTCCTTGGCATCGGCGACGCCAGTCGCCAGCACGTCGAGCGTTGGCGGATAGCCGGACATATCTGCCTTCTTCTCGATGGAGCCGAAGTCGCTGGCCTCCTTGTACGCATCCAGCGCTGTTCTGATCTCGCGCAGGGCAACGCGGAGTTCCTGCTCCTTCTGGCGCTGCACGATCAGCTCGGAGAACGGCAACACCGCCAGCGCCACGATGCCCACCAGCGCCAGGGTCACCACCAGCTCGATCAGCGTGAAGCCGCGCCCCCCGCATCCCGCCAGCGGGCCGCGACGCGCAATGCAGAGAGATCCGGGCCTGGCATTCATGGTTCAGGGGCTGCCGCCGGGGATCGAGTACAGCGGGTTGTCGCTGGGGATGTCCGTCGGCTGCCGGGGCATTGGCGCGGGCGGCGTCGGTGGAATCAGCTCCACCTGCACCGGACCACGTGGCGCTGGCGGCGGCGCCGTATTTTCGGCCGAGCCGTCGGCGTTGCCAGACGCCGGCACGGGTGGTGGCGGCGCCGGCTCGGCTGTGCCGGCTGGCGCTGCCTGCCCCTGCGGCACCGCAGGCGTGCCCGAGAAGCGACCGTTATAGGGAGCCGGTGGCGGCGTGGTCCGCATCGGCGGCGGAGGCTGCCCGAATGCACTCTTTGGCGTTGCTGCAGCGCTGCCGCTTGCGGCCGGTGGCGGCCCCATGGTTCCGCCACCTACCTGTCCAGGCTTGACCGGCGTATAGGGCAACGCAGGCGCGCCGGATGCCGTCGATGCGACGGGACGGCTCGGGTCCAGCCGCAATTGTTCGGTGCGGACATTGGTATCGGTGCCGGACCAGAGCTCGCGCGTGTCGCTATCCATCGTCAGTTGCGGGCGTACGATATGCGGCGTGATCTGCAGCACGATCTCGGTCTTGACGTGGTCACCATTGTGGTCGGAGAACAGCCTCCCAACCACCGGCAACTGCCCCAGCCCGGGCACCTTGTCGGCAGACGTCCGATCCTGATCCGAGATCAGCCCGCCGAGTATCTGCGTTTCGCCGTCCCGCAGTCGCAGGCTCGTGGACGCGCTGCGCGTGCCAATCTGGTAAGCCAGCGAACTCAGACCCGTCTGCGCGTTGCCGCTCTGGATCGTCTTGGTGATATTGCTGACCTCCAGGGCCAGTTTGATGCCCACGTCGTTGTCGCGATACACCTGGGGCTCCACTTCCAGCTTGATGCCGACATCCAGATACTGGATCGTCTGGGTGAACGATGGTCCGCTCGTGCTGGGCGTGCTGGAACTGGAGATCACCGGCACCTTGTCGCCAATCAGGATCCTTGCCTTCTCCTTGTTTCGCGTACGAATCCGCGGGCTGGCGAGCAGATTGGCATCGGTATCGGTCAGCTTGAAGTTGGCTGTCGCCGACAACGGACTCACTTCAAGCTCGTTGGCGGTCAGGTGGTGCAGCACGCCCCATGTCGTCGCGGAGGCTGGCGTGGCCATCGTGAACGAATTTGGCCATGCGATGCCAAGGTCGGTCAGACGCTCGCGCGACACCTCCAGAACCTGGACTTCGAGCATGACTTCCGGCTCCGGCAGGTCCTGCGCGGCGATCATCTGCTCCGCCACGCGAATCGTGTCTGGCGTACCGCGAATGGTCACGGTGTTCGCGCGTTCGTCGACCACGACTTCCTTGATCTTCAGCAGACTCTTCAGCAGCGACTGGACCTGCTTGGAGTCGACATTCGACAGCTGGAATGTGCGGACCTTGAGCTCCTGATACTCCTGCTGCTTGGCGGGCGTGGCTGGGTAGATGAACAGCGTGTTGGCGTTCAGCACCTTCTTGTCGAGCTGGCTTTGCAGCAGGATCAGATCCACCGCGTCCTCGATTGCCGCATTGGTCACGAAAATCGTGGTCTTGAGATCGGCACGCACATCCCGGTCGAAGATGACATTGAGACCGGAGGTACGGGATAGTGCTTCGAACACCATGCGGATGTTGGCATCGCGGAACTGCAGGGTCACCGGCGTGCGCATGATGGACCCCGCCGCGCGCTGTTCCTCACGCGCAAGCCGCAGCAGACGGCGTTGCTCCTCGATACGCTGGGCCAGTTGTCTGCCGGCAATGCTGTTCGGATTCTCGGCAAGCACGTAGCGGACGCGCTCCGCTGCAATATCGTAGGAGCCACGATCGAACATACGCTCCGCTTCCTGCAGGATGGCCGCGTCGCGCCAGTCACGCTGCAGCGCCGCGCCAAGAATGCGCGCGCGCTCGTTGGTGGGGTCCAGCTGGTTCGCCGCGCCAAGCAGCGGAACGGCGTCCTGGTACTGGCCTGCCGCGCGTAGTCGCTCCGCCTCCTCGAGCAGTGCATTGACCTGCCTGTCCCGCTCGCGCAGCGCGCCGACGATCTGCTCTGCATTGGTGCTCGGGTCCGGCGGGAATCGCTGGTACATGGGCGAGCAACCGGCAAGGCAGGTTCCCAACAGGATGACGCCGATGCAGATGGGCTGCGCTTTGCATCTCGCCCGGATCAGCCTGGGCCCACGTGAGGTATGCATTTATTTCCCCTCGCTCTGGGTGGGCAGGACCTGCTTCATATTGAGCGGCAGGTAGGTAAACGTGATGCTCTCGGTCGCAATCGCATCGATGCGGTACTGCCCGTCGATCACGTCGCCGCGAGAGACAATCAACAGGCGGTCGCCGTTGCCCAGGAAAATCTGCGGCTTGGGCGTATTGCCGTCCAGCGCACCAAGGAAGCTGAACGGCAGGGGCGGCGGCGTTGGCGGTGGCTCGACGACCGGTTCCGGAGGCGGCGGTGGGGGCGGCGGCGGCAACCACGATGACGCCGTGAAGGGATCGTGCCCCGGCTCCGCGGACATCGGCTTGCGCAGCTTCTCCAGCTGCTCGCGTGGCGCGGCATGGGTCTGCGTCTGGGCCACGGCTGCGCTGGCGGGTGGGTGCTTCGCCGCGGAATGATGCGCGTGACTGGCCGCTGCGGCATCACTGGAGGCGCCGTGCCGCGTCATCGTGCCCCAGGAAGGGCCGGAATTGATCGCTGCAAGTGCCGGGTTGGTGCGCGGGTCGGGCATCACCGACCAGGAAACGACGGCGGCCAACACGAAGCCAGTCGTGCCGATCAGGATCTTTCGGGCGAGATCGTGCGTCATGGCCGCTCCGTCCGATAGATCAAGGCAAAGCGGATACGCGCCTCGATCTGATTGCCATCCACGGCCGGCCGCTCGACGTGAATCTCCTGCAAGGCCGCGTTAGGCACACTGTTCAGCACCGACGCGATAAAGCGCCGAATCGCGCCGTACTGATCCTTGACCGGCAGCGTGACCTGATAGCGCACGAAGCGCGCGCCCGGCTCGGCACTGAACTGGTACTGGGCCGAGCCGAGCGTCAGGTGGCTCTCCCGCGCCTGGGCAAAGATGACGGTCAGGTCTTCGCCGCTGCCAGAGAAGGTCGAGAATAGTTCGGGGAATTTGTCCGGCGCGCTGATATCGGCCTTTGCCTGCGCCGCCTCGGCGGCACGAATTCCTGCCACCTTGCGGGCCTGCCATGTCTGCGCATGAAGTGCCTTCGTGTCCGCCATCAGGTCGGGCACCATTGACCAGACCACAATCGCCGCCGCTAGAACGGCGATGCCAAGCAGCCCTGGGGCCCCCAGTGTCCGCCAGAGCGCGAAACGCATCGTCAGCAGGCGATCGCGTACCTGGGCGGCTGTCATGGCTTTCTCCAGACAGCGGCAACCTGAAACCGTATTGGCGTGCCAGGCACATTGGTTTCCACCAGATGCGCGTTCAGGACCGCCTCGCGCAACAGCGCGCTACTCTGCAGGTACTTGAGATAGGCGATCATCGCATCGGCGTCCTTGGCTTCCGCGACGATCCGAATCTGCCCCTGCGCCGGATTCTGGTCGATGCCGATCAGCGCCACATCGTGCTCGGGATAGTTCTCGACAATCGACAACAGGTCCTGCCAGGGCACCGTCAGCTCCCGCAGGATCGCCTGAGACTGCTTCTCGGCCAGCTTCGCGGCTGGCGTGGAGGCAACAGCGATGGCGTGCCTCGCCGGGCTGGCACGGCGCATGACGGTTTCGAGATCCGTTCGCGCGATCTCGTTGCTCTCGCCCGCCCGCCAAAGCTCCCACACCCCCGACCCAAGCAGGATGCCGGACACGAGCAACAGTACAATGCCAGCCAGTGGCGGCTGCCAGCGTGCCGCGCAGAAGTCGATGTCCAGGCGCGGCTTCATGATGCAAGCCCCATCAGGCCTAACGCCGGCGAGGCATACGTGGCATCCATCCCCGTCGCCCGATGCACCTTGGCGAAGCAGCGCTCGAACGGTGCCGTGTCCACCGCATTGCCGCTGAGAAAGACCGTGCACGTACTCGCACTCTCGTCCGACCACCTCTCGAACATCGTGCGGGCCTGATCGGCGAGCCGCGTATCGCTAGCCGTCTCGCCGGGAAACAATCGCTGCGCGTCATAGGCAACCCAGTGGCTGCCAGCGGTCATGGCCACCTGCAGCAGATCGTCCGCTACCACGACGATCATGCCCGGAAGATCCGGCATATCGCGCTGGGTCCGGTCGAGCAGTCGGGGCAGCCTGGGAGACAGGCACGTCACCTTGATGCCGGCTTCGGCACAGGTTTCCTGGATGCCTGTCAGCAATGATCTCGGCATCGCGCTGGCAAAGACAGCGTCACCGCCAGCTTGCACTGCGATGGCGATCGCCAGACTCACACCCTCAAGGCCGAACGCATCCGAGAAGTACGCGCGCGCAACCTCTTCCACGTCCCGCTTGCGCATACTGCGGAAATCGCCACGCAGCACCCCATGATTCACCCAGAAGTCGTCCAGTACGATCGCAGCATGGTGTCTGCGCCCCGCCAAAGGCGGGTTGGACGGGGAATGCGCCTCGGCAAGTGCCATGCGCAGGCTATCGAGCGCGCCCTCCTCGTTATACCAGCGGTCGGACGGCGTCTCGACGCTGCGGTGCGAAACGATAGCCAGCGGCGCCGTGAGGCCGCCCAGCGACAGCGCCTTGACTTCGCGTCGCTGCAACAGCGTCCACAGACGCTCGGCCCTGGACTGGCACACGCCGACCGCGACATCGCACGTGCCAATGCCGATGGCAAGACGGTTACTCGGAGATCGTGACACGATTGATCTCCTCGAGCGTTGTTTCCCCGGCGGCCGCCATCTCGATCGCGGCCTTGCGCAGCGTTTGCATACCTTGCCGCAGTGCCACGCTCTTGATGCGCGCAAGTGGCGCGCGCTCCGAGAGCAGCGCCCGGAGTTCGTCGTTCATCCGCAGCGCTTCCGCAATCGCGCGCCGGCCACGATAGCCACTGCCACGGCAGGCCGCGCAACCCAGTCCGCGCCGGAAGCGGAACCCGTCCGCCATGTCCGGGTCGATGCCAGATCGTGCCAGCAAGTCCCGATCACCGGCTTCCTCGACCACGCAGCCATCGCAACACTTGCGCACCAGCCGTTGGGCGACCACGCCATTCAGCGCCGAGACGAAGCTGTATGGATCCACCCCCATGTTCGTGAAACGACCGATCACGTCGAACACGTTGTTCGCGTGGACGGTCGTGAACACCTGGTGTCCGGTCAGCGCCGCCTGCACCGCGATCTGCGCGGTCTCCGCATCGCGGATCTCGCCCACCATGATCTTGTCCGGGTCATGACGCAGGATGGAGCGCAGGCCACGCGCGAAGGTCAGGCCCTTGGCCTCGTTGACCGGGATCTGCAGGATGTCCCCGAGCTGGTACTCGACCGGGTCCTCGATGGTCACGATCTTGTCCAGACCATCGTTTATCTCGGTCAGGATGGCGTACAGCGTCGTGGTCTTGCCACTACCGGTTGGACCGGTCACCAGCAACATGCCGTAAGGCATTGATGCCACCGACCGCATGAAACCCGTATCGGCAGCCTGAAAACCCAGTGTTTCGAGCGTCAGGCCCTGCGCGGACTGCGATAGCTGGTAGCGGTCCAGAATGCGCAGGACGGCGTCCTCCCCGAACAGGTTCGGCATGATCGATACGCGGAAGTCGATCTCCCGCCCGGCATACTGCGCCTTGAAGCGGCCATCCTGCGGCACACGCCGCTCGGCGATATCGAGTTCCGAGATGACCTTGACACGCGACAGCACCTGATCGGCGGGTGCGCGTCCGTCGACCCTGCCCACCACCGCCAGCACGCCGTCGATGCGGCACTTGATCACCAGGCCGTTAGCGCGGCATTCCAGATGGATATCGCTGGCCTGCATCTTCAAGGCGTCATAGATGGTCGAATTGAGCAACCTGACGACCGAGCTGTCGTCATTGCTGATGCCCTGCAGACTCAGCGCCAGCGCGGACGATTCCGCCGCGCGGTGCTCCAGTTCCTCGAAGGCAACGGTATCCAGCGCGTGGACGTCTTTCTCACGCGCCGCAAGATAGGCCGTCACGTCGCCGACGGTCGCCAGGCGCCATTCGTAACGCACGTGCGGCCGGGCACGCATCCGCTGGTCAACCCGCCCGCGCGACTGCGCATCGAGCGGGTCCGCGATCACGAACACCAGCCCGTCCCCGGACCGGAAGCACACGCACAGGCGTGCCACGGCCTCGACGAATGGAATGATCTCGAAGTCGGGCTCCATCTCCTGCAGGTCGCGAATGCCGATGGGCTCCATCCGGAAGGCGCTTGCCAGCTCGGCAAGGCTCTCGTCCGCGCCCACGCCGCTCTGGGACATATACGCTTCCAGCGCGCGGGTGCCCGACCCGTAGGACGCCGCGAGTTCGCGCAGCGTTGCGCGGAGGGTGGTCCCCCCATGCTGCTCCGGATGCGTGCCGATCGGGTCCATGATGGTCTACTGAACGCTGGAGGCGAGTTCGAAGATCGGCATGTACATCAGCACGACAATGCCGCCGATCACGACGCCGATGAAAATCATCATCACCGGCTCGATCAACCGCGATATCAGGTCGATGGCGCGCGAGACATGCGACTCCTGGAATCCGGCGATCTTGTCCAGCACCGGGCCGAGGCCACCGGTCTTCTCCGCGACGGTCAGCAAACGAGAAGTGATGGCATTGGCCAATCCACACTGCTGGAAGGCTTCCGAAATCTTCCTGCCGCTGCGTACCGCGTGCAGTGCCGTGCTCAGCGCGGCGCGATCGGATTGGCTCACGAGCCCTTGCGACAGCTCGAAGGCGTGTACCGCGGGAATCCCTCCTTCCACCAGCATCGCCGACGTTCGGAAGAATTGGGATTGGCGATAGATACGGAAATGCGGCCCGATGCCAGGCAGCGCAAGCAGCCGGTCGGCCAGCAGATCGCGTATGGACTGACGCTGTAGCGCAACGATGCCGGCCAGAAGCAGCATGGCGAATGTCAATGCGATGGCTGAGCCGTGCCGGTGCACCGCGCCGCCCCACATCATCAACCAGCGCGACATCAACGGCAGTTCGCGGCCGCTGTGCTCGAGCAGCGCGGCGAACCGTGGCACCACGAACGCCAGCAGGAACAGGACTACCGCCATCCCCACCACCAGCAGAACCGACGGATAGATGGCTGCAGAGATCACGCGCGCGCGCAACGCCTGCAGCGTGGCACTGTTGCGTGAGTAGCGCCGCAGGCTGTCCGCGAGACCACCGGTCTGTTCGCTGGCCTTGACGCAGGCGATCAGCACATCGGGAAACACGTTCGCGGCGTTCACCATGGCTGCGGATAGCGAATGGCCTTCCTCAAGCTGCCGGAGCAGATTCCCGTAGACACGTGCCGACGCCTCCCTGCGATCGTTGCCGCCCAGCGTGCGCAAGGCGTCGATCACGCCAACACCGGCATCGAGCAGTGCGGCAAGCTCCCGCGCGAACAGTTCCACGTCGAACCGCACACCCGGCAGCACGCGCCATCCGCGGAGACTGTTCGTGGTCGTGACGGTGGAACGGACGGATGCCACGCGCAGGCCTCGGGATTCCGCCTGCGTCACCACATTGGCAGCGGACTCGCCGTCCAGATAGATGGTCTTGACCCGGCCACCGCTGTCGAACACGCACAACATGTAGGTCACCGTCGTTCTCCACGTCAGGCCGGCGGGCCGGCCCCTCACGCTTTCACCACGAAGTAATGTCTGAGTTCTCTCCCGTCCCTCCCGGCTGTCCGTCCTTGCCAAACGACATGAGGTCGTAGTCGCCATGCTCCCCCGGCGACCTGTACTGATAGGGCCGATCCCATGGGTCCAGCGGCACACGCTTCTGCAGATAGGGGCCATTCCAGCGCGGCGCGTTCTGGGGCCGCGTGACCAGCGCGTCGAGACGCTCCTCGGTAGTGGGGTATGCCCCCACGTCGAGGCGATATGCGTCCAGCGCCTTGCTCAACGAGTCGACCTGCGCCTTGGCCACGTTGGTGTTCGACTTGCCGATCTGTTCGAAGTAGCGCGGCGCCACCAGCCCGGCCAGCAAGCCGATGATGACCATGACGACAAGCAACTCGAGCAACGTGAACCCTGGCGGGCATCCCACCGCCAGCCGATATGGGCGATGATCCGGGAAGCGGCGCGTTACCCATCGCCATCGGCGCTGCGCCAGCCGCTTCGGTTGCGTGTCGATACGCATGGCAAATCCCTTCCTCCTGGTGGAGAGCTGCGATCCAACCTGGGGCCTTAGTGACATTCTTGGATACAGGGCGGGTGCCAAGTAGTAGGGAGGTCCGCCTTTAGGCATGGGTAGAGACCCTCCTTCTTCCTCCGACGGGCCGCTTTCATGGCATTGCATTTTTCACGCGCCTAGAATGATCACAAACGATACAAGGCACGCATCGGGAGTGCCGGCCCGTCGCAGTCGGGAACACAGGCCCGCGTGGTCCGGGCCACCATGGCGCGCCTTTCATCGGAACGTGGGAATCGCGCGAATCTGTATCGGAGGGCCAATGGAAGACAAGCCATCCCATGGAGCCGAGCCCCTGAAGTTGCGTGACGTCACGGATGCGATGCGCCGGATGAGCGCGGCCATCGAAACGGGTCACCGGTGCTTTCGTGCCATTACCGACGGACGAGGCACGGCGCTCGCAGTTCTGGCGCCTGACGGGTACTTCGTATCTGTCAACCATGGCGCCGCCAGATTGCTCGGCTACACCTGCGCGGAGCTGATCGGCCGGTCACTGGCCGACATGGCAGACGACGGCGATCGCGCATGGATCGTGGATTGCCTGGCCGCGAGCATCTCCTGCACCCTCCGCTCGTTCAATGTCGTGCTGCATGGCCGTGACAATCGAGCAGCCAGTGTCCTGCTGCATTTTCAGCCGGTGATGGATGGCAGGGGCAACTGCAGCGCGGTGCTTGTCATCTTCGAGGAGCCTGTCGTGCTGCAGCAGGGGCTGGTGGATGCCCTGATGCGGTCGGAAGCGGATTTCCGGCGTCTGTACACGCACCTGCTGACCGGTCAGGAACACGAGCGCAAGCGCCTGTCTTCAGAGCTTCACGACGGCCTTGGGCAGGCGCTGACGCTGGTCAAGCTGATGGTGGAGGATGCGCTTGGGCGGATGCGCCATGGCAGCGCCGAGCAGGCGGAGTCGCTGCTCGAAACCACGCTGCTACGCATCAGGGAAACCATCGGCGAGGTCCGGCACATCTGCAATGACCTGCGCCCACGGCTGCTGGACGATCTGGGCCTGGTGCCGGCGCTGGAGGCGCTGTGCAAGCAGACGCAGCAATGCACCGGCAATCTGCTGGTGGTCTTCGACTGTCGCATCGTTGAAAACGAGGTGCCCGACAACCTCAAGGCGGACATTTTCCGGATTGCCCAGGAGGCGATCAACAACATCATCAAGCACGCGCTGGCCACGGAGATCAACATCGTCCTGCGCCGCGCCGCGAAGGAGATTCTGCTGACGATTCAGGACAATGGCATTGGCTTCGACGATCTATCCAGCTCACCCGACGGCCCGACATTCTCCGGCCTTGGTCTTCTGGGCATGCGCGAGCGGGTCGAATCGAACGGAGGGAGCTTTGCGCTGACGTCAGGCCAAGGTAGCGGAACCCTGGTCAGCGCTGCATGGAGGGTCTGATCGGGCAGACCCTCCCGCTACCCTGTCACTCGTTCCGCAGTCATGGGGAAGCCTCACCATCCGAACCGGCGGCGTGCCCCTCGTCCAGCATCTGCCGGCGTACTGCGGGAAGTGGTACGGCATCCAGCCCGTCATGGTTCGTCACGGATGGATGATTGTCGTCGCAATACTTCCGCGCCAACGATGTGATCAGCCCCATGCTGATGGCGATCAGCACCAGTTCCGTCAGGTTGGTGATGCCGAGCTTGCGCATCAAACTCGCCCGATACTTCTCGATCGTCTTCGGGCTGAGATTCATGTAGATGCCGACTTGCCGGTTCGAGCGCCCTTCGGCCACCAGCTTGAGAACGCTGCGCTCCCGTGCCGTCAGCAGGTCCCATCCGGTCTTGGCGGTCGACATTTCATGGCCGCTGACGTAGGACTCCACAAGATTACCGTAGAGCTCCGGGCTCAGATGTTTCTTGCCCAGCAGGACGACGCGCATCGCGGTCACCAGATCATCGAAGGAGGTGTCTTTCAGTACATAGCCGTCGACGCCTGCCCGCAATGCCTCGCGCACATATTCGTCGTTCTGGTGCACCGAAAGCGCAATGATCCGAATACCAGGAGATCGGCGCTTGATTGCTGCAATGGCATCGATACCGTTCATGCCGGGGAGCGAAAGATCCATCAATATCAGATCCGGGCACAGCGAGATTGCCAATTGGCAGGCCTCCCGACCATCTCTTGCCTCCCCCGCCACGTGATATCCCATTTGCGCGGACAGCATCGAACGCAAACCCGCGCGCAGAAGATTATGGTCTTCCACGATCAGCACACTGCAGTTGTTATTCATTTGCGCCTCCCACTTCGAACTACGCGGAAGTGCGAGCGGCATCCACATTGAAAACGTGTCCGAGGCGACACGTATTTCAACGCGGGGGCAGCATGAATCAGCCTGTCAGGTGGTGATACTGCCTGGGACAGATCGGGCCCGCGGAGGCCCGCCCGACAATGCTTGGGGCAGTCACGAACCGAACTGGAATCCCTTGCTGGCTCACAGGATTCCGCGCTGTCCAGGTGCCCGGCGCGCGTCACAAAGGACGCGGCCTCCCCCGAATTCAGGGGTACATTGCGTGCTTCGACTTCTGTCCGCTTGAGGCAGCGGCGCCCTCCCGGTCCGGCTTTCCATGTCTTGGTCATGGTGACGCCGCGCGTTCTCCTTCCCTGCGTGAAGATTAGGAGAGAAACACCAGAAAAGATACCGATCTGAGGAATGAATAATGCATTTTTCATTAGACATTCAGTGTTATTTTGAATGTCCGAAGAAAATACATTAATGGAAAATTAAGAAGCGAGGAAAACCGCTTAATTATAAGTCGATTGTGGATATATCAATGATTATGAGGCGATATATACCACCATATATGTCGCGCAGCTTGCAGCACTCTGGTATCCGGTCCGCCTAACAGCCAAGCTGACCACGCTGATTCACGATGGCCTGGCGGTTGGCCTTGAGCTGCGCCATGTTGTCCCAGGCGTTGCCCTGACGCATGGCGAGGTCGTTCTGGCGGAGCTGATTGAACAGCATGGTGCAACCGGAGCGGCGATTGTTCTCCGCGGTGATCGTCATCTGTTGTTCACGGGCGCTGGCCTGCTGCAACTGCCTGGCTTCGACGTCGTGGCGACGGAGGTAGGCTTCCTCCTGCTGCCGGGTGACCGCCGTCTTGCCGATGATCGAGAGCGTGCCGCCTGGCTCGCCGGCATTGCGGTAGCCGGTCGGGCACGTCACGCCATCGTCGAGATAGAGAACCTTGTGGTCTGGGCCATCGCACCGGGTCGCCGCGAACGCGGTCATCGCATTCGTGGCGCAAAGCAGGACAGCCAGCAGGACAGCGTTCCGTGCATTCATGGTGAATTGGCCTCGTTGATCGGACGGACAGGACAGGTAAGGCAAGCGACGGGCCGCTGCTTATGCCTTGCCCAGCCGGGTAATCAACGCGGCGTGACGTGGATGGGATGACGCCAGCCGCGCCAGTTCATCGCGGTCCGCCAGCTCGAACTCGCTGAACTCGAATCCCGGCGCCACCGTGCAACCGGCCAGGGCATAGCCGGCCGCGCCCACCACGGGTTCCGCGGCAAACCAGCAGCCGGCCGGCACCACCGCCTGGAAGACGGTCCCTGGCTGGAACAGCGGATTACCCAACCGGTGCGTGGTGAACGCGCCGTCAGGTGCCAGCACGTGGACATTGAGCACATCGCCCGCGTAAAAGTGCCATGCTTCGTCGGACTGGATGCGGTGCCAAGCCGAATAGGCGCCATCGCACAGCAGGTAGTAGATGGCCGTGGATGCAGAGCGCTCGGCTCCGTCGGCCACGCGTGTGATACGCGCGGGGTCCCGGTAGGTCTCGCGGTAATAGCCGCCTTCCGGGTGCGGGACCAGGGACAGTTCGTCGATCAGGCGTTGCTGCGGTGAGCGCGTAGGCATGACTTGTTTCCGGGGCTGCAGGGGCTGCGGGGGGCTGGTGTGTGGATCGGATGACTGACACGCCACCTTACCCGAAAGCCAGGCATGACAGAATGTCGGCCGATGGCGGCATGGCCCCGGCATTGCAGGATTCGCCAAGACGACCCGGCACGTGGCGGGTTAGGCTCCCGGACAATGCGGACCATTCCGCGGACCATTCCGGCCCAAGAAATGCCATCCCGAGGCTCCACCAAGGCCCTACCCGATTCGAACCGATGTCGCGCCCCTTCCCCGCCTGGCTCCCGGCCATGGCTTTCGTCCTGATCTGGTCCACCGGCTTCATCGTCGGCAAGGCCGTCGTTCCGGTCGCCGACGCCAACCTGTTCCTGCTGGCCCGCTTCACGCTGGCCGCGCTGATGTTTGCCCTGGCGGCGATGGCCAGCGGCGTCACGTGGCCTGCGCTCAAGCAGGTGCCACGCCATCTGCTGGCCGGCGCGCTGATGCAGGGCATCTACCTGTGCGCGGGCTACGGCGCGGTGGCGCATGGACTGTCTCCTTCGATCATGGCGCTGCTTGGCGCCTTGCAGCCGCTGCTGACCGCCCTGCTTGCGATCCCGCTACTGAAGGAGCAACCTTCGTCCCGTACCTGGCGCGGCCTTGGGCTCGGCGCGTTGGGCGTCGGGCTGGTGGTGCTTCCGGCCATGCAGGCTGGCACGCCGCAGACCGTGTCGCCATGGATCATACTGACGGGCGTGCTCGCCATTCTCTCCATCACGATGGGAACCCTCCTCCAGAAAACCTCGATCGCCCGTGCGGATATCCGCGCTAGCTCGGCCTGGCAGAATGTCGGCGCCATGCTTGTGGCCGGGGTGCTGGTCTGCGCCACGGGCGGGATCGGCGCATTGCGCTGGGAAACCGGCCCGACGCTGTGGGCATCGCTGGCCTGGGCTGCGTTCGTGCTGTCTGGGATCGGCACCTGGCTGCTGCTCAGCCTGGTGCGCCGTGGTCAGGCCGCCAATGCGGCGGCGCTGATGTTCCTGGCTCCACCACTTGCCGCCGTGCAGGCCGCGCTATTGTTCGGCGACCGGCTCGCCCCGCTCCAGTGGCTCGGCATGGCCGTGGCCGGTATTGGCGTGTGGCTCTGTCAGACGCAGGGCAACCCCCGACATGCCCAAGCTCGTTGAACACGCCTCGCCGTTGGTCGAGCCGCGCCGTTATTCGCCGCGGCCCTTCGGTCATGCGCATGACTACCATCAGTTGCTGTTCGGCGTGGACGGGGCCATCGAGCTCCAAATTGACGGCCATGCGTACCGCGTCGATGGCCAACACGGCCTGGTGGTGCCTGCGGGCGCCCACCATGTCTGCGCGGGCCTGACCGAAAACCTCCAGCTCGTGGCGGACTTTCCCGCCAGTTCCGTCGCCCTGCCTGCGCGGCTAATGGAGAACCCGCGTGCCTTCGCCATGGATGCCAGCTTCGCTGCCCGCGTCCGCGCGTTGGCGACGCATCGCCCGTCTGGCGACCTGCCACTCCAGCACGCGTGGCATTGCGCAACGGCGCTCGCGGGCAATCTGGCATCGGCGCTGGGTCTCGATGCGGCCCGTAACGATGCCACGCATTTTCCGGCAATGGCCATCGATGCATGGCTGCGCGCCAATCTCGCGTCGCCGTTGCGGGTAGACCAGCTTGCCGCGCGCATGGGCTGGGGCGCGCGTCGGTTCCACACGCTGTTTTGCGAGGCGTTTGGCGATACCCCGCACGGCTATCAGACACGGCTGCGGCTGGACCAGGCCGTGCAATGGTTGATGGCCGGTACGATGCCGCTCGCCGATATCGCCTATGGCGTTGGCTATCCCGATCAGACCACCTTCACACGCGCATTCGCCCGTCGGTTCGGCAAGCCGCCCGGTACGTGGCGGGCCGCCGCGCTGGCCTGATCTGCAGATTTCTCCCGCCGCGCGTATGATGCGCGCGTGTTCGAGCCAGCGAACCAGCGAACCAAAACGGGGAGACAACCATGAAGACAACGATCACGACGGTCGGGCTCAAGCGCCTCGCCGTTGCCACGCTATTCGCCTGCGGGATAGTCCATGCGCAATCGACGGTGCCGGTGATGCAACCCACCGAAGGCGATTTCGAAGCACGCGACTTCCACTTCCAGAGCGGCCAGACGCTGCCGACCGTCAAGCTTCACTACGCGACACTGGGCACGCCCACTCGCGGCGCCGACGGCAAAATCAACAACGCCGTGCTTCTGCTCCACGGCACTACCGGCACCGGACGCGCGTACCTGACGCCGCTGATGCAGAAGGAACTGTTCGCGGCGGGACAGCCGCTCGACGCCTCGCGTTACTACATCATCATGCCCGACGGCATCGGCCGAGGCGGATCGAGCAAGCCCAGCGACGCCCTGCGCGCGAACTTTCCGCGCTATGGCTACAACGATGTGGTGGAAGGCCACTACCGCCTGCTGACCGAGGGACTCAAAGTCGATCACCTGCGGTTGATACTGGGCACGTCGATGGGCGGCATGCAGACGTGGGTCTGGGGTGAACGGCATCCGGACATGATGGATGCGCTGATGCCGATCGCCAGCCAGCCCGTGGCGATGTCGGGCCGCAACTGGTTGTGGCGCCGGATGCTGATCGACGCGATCCGGAATGACCCGGAATGGAATGGTGGCAACTACACGCGGCAGCCCACGCACTGGACCCGCACCACGCCGGTATTCGCCCTGATGACGCAAAGCGCAGCCACGTTGCAGAAGGCCGCCCCTACGCGCGACCAGGTCAACCAGTACGTCGACAAGACCGTGGCGGACAGCCGCGGCGTGGACGCCAATGACTACCTGTACTGGTTCGAATCATCATGGGACTACAACCCCGAGCCGGATCTGGGCATGATCCGCGCGCCGCTTTACGCGGTGAACTTCGCCGACGACATGATCAACGCGGTGGACCTCGGCGTCATGCAACGCACCGTGCCGAAGGTACGGCAAGGCAAGTACGTGGAGATGCCGGAGAGCGTGAACACATATGGGCATCAGACGTTGCAACACCCCGAGGTCTGGAAGCCGTATCTCGTTGAACTGCTGAAGTCGCTACCCGCGCAAAAGTAGCGCCACGTTCGCCCGTCCCGCCCGTGCGGCCGAGTGCCGCACTGCAACGTGCGAGGCGTGGCGAGCGCCTGCGCAGCAAGCCCGGCACGCTTTGTCGCGGGGCCGCAATACGGGTATTTCGCTAGGCTTCAACGCTAGATCGCGCCTGCCCCGCTGCCTATACTGACTTCGCACCGTACACAGCATCACGCTGTCTACGAGTGTGCCCGATAACACTAGCGGGCAGGCTCTGGCGGCCCAGGGAGGATGCCACGGATGATCATGTCCATTCGGCCTGCCATTGAAGAGGAAAGTGAAGATGGACATGCCCAGCGAACAGTTCCTTGCAATCCAGGAAACCCGCCGCTTGGGGCTCCGGGCATTGCGCGCGGCGCTGCTCCAGGTTCACAAGGAAGTCATCGGTTATGACCGTGGCCAGTACGAGCGGCTGCACGGTCCGATTCCAGCCGGCCAGTTCGTGCAACTCGTGACCGAGGAATCCTTCTTCCGCTGGCTCGATCCGCTATCGAGACTGATCATCGAGATCGACGAAGAACTCGATGGTGAAGAACATCACGACGAAACCTGCCGGGCCGTGGCCGCCGCCGCGCAGAAGCTGTTCAGCGAACGTGGCGACGCGGACTTCCGCAAGCGCTATCAGGAAGCGCTGCAGGATGAAGCCGCGGTCACCGTCGCGCACGGCCGGCTGATGTCCGTCATCGGGCAATTGCGCCAGTTGCCCTAAATTGCCCTGGTTGCCCTGGTTGCCTGGCCACTTTCGCTAACGCTCGCAGACGCCTTCCAATCACCCTTTTCCGCCCGGCCCCTTGTGGGCCGGTTCGTGCGGCACAGGATGCACCGCGATCGGATCACTGGCCGGAAATGTCTCGAGCAAGGCCTCGTCGAGTTCCTGCTCGACCTTCTGATCATGCGACTCGCGTGCCTTTCTTGAAGCAGGTGTGAGAGATTTGGTGGAATCCAGTTTGCTCATAGCATCGGCTCCTTGAAAAGTGCTGGTGATGCGTGTCAGCGATGTCCGCCTCCGCGGCCACCACCGCTCCGTCCGCCCCTACCACCGCCCCCCCATCCCGGCATTCCACCTGCGCCCTGGTAGCCGGGGTACCCGCGATACCCAGGATAGCCCGGCGATCCACGGTAGCCGTAGTAGCCACCGCGATACCCATACCAGCCGTGCCCGTAGTATCCACGGTACCCATGCCCATACCATCCGTAGCGGTGGTAGTAAGAGGTGTGACAGCAGCCATACCAGAAGCTGCCGAAGAATACGCCACCAGTGTACGCCGGCCAGTAAGCGGGCCAGTATGGATAACCGCCGCCATACGCGTACGGGTAGCCGTACCAATAGGGATACGCGTAGTCATATTCGTAGCCCGGGTACCCACCGTAGACAGAACCAAGGTCGCCCAGCGGATAGTTGGGGTCATATCCGTACGGACTGTCATAGCCGGGATACGTCGCGCAGCCGCCCAGCATCGTTGCCGCGGTCACTGCCGCCAGGACCCACCCGTGGGCGCCCCTCATCACAACCTCCTGTCGATACCCGGTCGGAATTGACTTCCGACAGTCACTTAGACAATAGCTGCATCGAGAAGTCCAAATTTCGGAATCTTCCGATTCTCATATGAGAATCGTCTTCTTACACTGCCTCTCGCCCGTGCAATACGGGCGACCCACCCGGTTTCAGGGCCGACCCCTCCCCCTGAGACTCAGGCTTCACGATGCCACGCGGTCCCCGTCCCGTGGCATCTTTTTTTCACAGGCCCTTCTCCACCAGGTCGAGCAGTCGTTGGCCGAGCACTCCCGCCTGCTCCCTTGCCCGGCCGCGCAGCGGCCCGTCGATGAGCAGGATCGCCAGGCCATGTACGGCCGACCACGCAAGGTACTCCGCACCCGGACGTCGTTCGACTGGCAGCAGGCCTGCCTCTACCCAGCGATCCAGTGCGGCGCCAAGCAGTTCGAACGGGTTCAGTCCGCTATTGCCGGCTTTTGCCGGATCGGAATCTTCCTCCACATCGTCGGGAACCGAGAATGCGGTGCGAAACAGCCCTGTCTCACCCAAGGCAAAGCGCAGGTAGCCCGCGCCTACCGCCCGCAGGCTGGCTCGCGCGCGCTCGGCTGGCGCGGCATCGGAAGGAATCGTCGCCAACTCCGCTTCCATCGCTATCGCCAGGCTGGACAGCGCGTGCGCGCGCACTGCCTGCAAAAGATCCTGCCGGTTCGCGAAGTGCCGGTATGCCGCATTCGGCACCACGCCCGCTCGGCGTGTCGCCTCGCGCAGGACAATGGCATCGGGCCCGCCCTGCCGTGCCAGATCGATGCCCGCTTCGAGCAGGGCCCGGCGCAGGTCACCATGGCGATAAGTGGTGCGTGTGGGCGGTGTGGGCGGTGTGGGCGCGGCGGTTCGATTCATGCTAGCTCCCATGCGGACAACGTCCAGGGCAACGAATAACAATAGTAGACAGTGTACACAAACACTTCCAGCGCCGTTCGTCCGCGCTGTTCGCGTATTTCCCGCGTCACTAAAGGATGGGAGCGAAAAGCTTGGCCACGTGCATCGCCACGCGCAGGATGGCGGGCGCGCCAAGGAAGTCCTCGCGGTCGATCTGACGGGCCTGCGCGAAATCGGCTTCCAGCATCTCGGCCACGCTGGCCGCGAATGCCGGGTGAGCCGTCATGACCATCATCTCGAAGTTGAGCCGGAACGAGCGATTGTCCAGATTCGCGGTGCCGACAGCCGCCGCGTCGTCGTCGATCAGGATGACCTTCTGGTGCAGGAAGCCCGGCTGGTAGCGGAACACCTTCACGCCGGCGCAGACGGCCTGGTGGGCATAGATCGTCGACGCCCCATAGACCACGTAATGGTCCGGCCGGGCCGGTATCAGGATGCGCACGTCCACACCACGCAGCACTGCCAGCCGTAGCATCGCGGAAACGGCTTCGTCGGGCACGAAGTATGGCGACGTAATCCAGATCCGCTTGCGCGCGGCCTGGATCGCCTCGACGAAGAACAGCGAGCATGTCTCCTGCGCATCCGCCGGCCCGGATGGCACGATCTGGCACACCATGTCGCCGAAACGCCTCGGCGGTGGCAGCAACAGGTAGGGCACCTCGTGCGCGGCCCAGTACCAGTCCTCGGCGAACGTCATCTGCAGCTCGAGCACCACCGCGCCGCGAATCTCGATATGGGTATCCCGCCAGGGCGCGAGTGGTGGCCGGCGACCGAGGTACTCGTTGCCGACGTTATGACCCCCGACAAAGGCGCGCTCGCCATCGACGATGACCAGCTTGCGGTGATTGCGGAAGTTGAGCTGGAAGCGATTGACAAAGCCGGGATGCGTGGCGAATGAGCGCACGTGGACGCCGGCTTCCTCCAGCGCACGCAGGTAGGCCCGGCCTAGCGCGTGACAGCCGATGCTGTCGTATAGGAAATAGACCCTGACCCCCGCCTTGGCACGCGCGCACAGGCGGCGTTGCAGTTCGAGTCCAAGCTCATCATCATGAACGATGAAGAACTGGACCACCACGACCTGCGTGGCGGCATCGATCGCGGCGAAGATCGCCTGGAAGGTCGCCTCGCCGTTGACCAGCAGCCGCACGTCGTTATTACCCAGGCATGGCATGCCAGTCAGACGCGGCAATGCGCGCATGCATTCCTGGTCGGGGTTCATCACCAGGCAGGCGCTGAGCGAATCCAGCTCCTGGGTACTCATGTTCTGGCGGATCTCGCGCAGACGGTGATTGTTGAAGCGCCGCGCATTGACGTATCCCGCGAAGCGGCTTCGTCCAAAGATCAGATAGGGGATCAGCGAGAAGTACGGCATCATGACCAGCGATCCAGCCCAGGCTATGGCCCCGGGCGCAGTGCGTACGGTCATAACGGCGTGCAGCGCCGCAATCACGCCCAGCACGTGAAGAGACACGACGATCGCTGCAATCACACTAGGGGTCAACATAGGCAGCCGGGGCCGGACGGGATGGACGCTATTCTGGCACAGCACATCACTTCCAACATCCCCAAGCCTCGCACCCGAATCCATGCTGCTTAATTTTTAGGCAGTCCGATGCGCTCCCATGACCCGGCGCGACTGGCGGAGGCGCCGACGCAGTTATCCACACAATCTGTGGATAAGCGACACCACGCACGCGTCGCCGGCCGGACGCCCGATTTCGTTTCATTCCGACGTCAACGCCATCCATTTAAGGAAACACCGATTGTTCGCCCTGCCAACGCTGGCTACGCTGCAACGCGTTTACTTCGCTTTCCAGAGAATGTCGCATGAATGCCCGAACGAACATCGCGCTGCTTGCAAACAGCTCGTCACCCCTGCATCCGCTGCAGGAACTCCTTGCCGTCGCCGGCTACCAATGCAACGTCTTTCACGCCGGGCGTGACCTGATTCAAGGGCTCGGCCATGACACCTACGAGATGCTCCTGATCGACCGTGAGCTGGCCGACATCTCCGCCATCGACGTGATTCGCACCGTCCGGGCGGTGCGCAACCGCGACGTGCCAATCGTGATCTTTGCCAGCGAGAACAATGACGACGACCTCGTCGAGGCCCTTGATGCCGGCGCCGACGACTACGTGCTTCGCCCGCTGGCCGCGCGTGTGCTGCTGGCCCGCATCGCCGCATTGCGCCGGCGCATGAGCGGCACGCGCTTGCGCGGAGCCATGCCGTTGCGCGCCGGGCCATACGAGCTGAGCAACCCCGGTCGCTACGCCACGCTCAATGGCGGCCGGATTCCGATGACGCCCAAGGAGTTCGACCTGGCCATGCTGATGTTCGCCAACGCGGGCCGCATTCTGGCCAGCCGCCGCATCGAGCACACAATCTGGGGACATGACTTGCCGCCCTACTCCCGCGCGCTGGCCGGACTGGTATCGCGAATGCGTCGTACCCTGAACCTGTGCGCGGAGAACGGCGTCACGGTCAGCGTCGTCTATGCCCAGGGGTATCGGCTGGACATCCTCGATCAAGCTGCGCGCCACGAATTGTCCGCTGCCGCTCGCGCGGCCTCCGCGTCATCGACCCCTGCGCGGATGTTCAAATTGCTTTCGTAAGACCGCCTGAAAATCCAGATCTAGATATCGAGCGCGCCGCGCGCAGCCAGTTCGGCGATATCGACCCGCGCAACGCCTGATGGCGCGCGCTTGGCGCTGCGCTTGGCCACCGCCGAGGCCGCGCCGATATGCTGACTGCATAGCCGCAGCGTCGCCATTGCTTCCGCACCGACACTGACCACGCCGGCGGCCATCGTTACCGGCACGAAAAACGCCGGATTGCCGAACCGGTCCTCGCCGTGAATACCGCCAGCAGCACGATCCGTCGACGAGTACGACATCAGTGCCGCATCGTTGAAGCGTGCGATGGCGTCCCGGATACGTACCTCCCAATCGTCCCCCTGGTACAACACCAGGAAGTCGTCGCCGCCGACATGTCCAAGGAAGTCGCGCGCGGGGTCACAAGCCTGCGCCAGAATCGCGGCCGCGCCCTTCAGCATTTCGTCGCCCTTCCAGTAGCCGTAGCGATCGTTGAATGGCTTGAACTGGTTGAGGTCGACGTAGCACGCATGGAACGCGCTGCCAGCTGCGATGAGTCGGTCGACGTGCTGGTTCAGCAGGATGTTTCCGGGCAGGAACGTCAGCGGATTCGCATAACGTGCCGCCTCCATGCGTACCTCGGTGGTGGCGCGTAGCAAATCGGCCACGGTGCCAAGACCCACGTATCTGCCTTGATCAGTGATCACGAAACCATCGGCCAGCACATGCGATTGCTCGCCCGCGAAGAGTTCGGCCATATCCTCCAGACTGGTGCGGCGGTCGAAGCAAACTGGCGCCGGATTGGCGATCGTGATGCAGGCCTTCCTGCCATAGAGTTCCCGATGAAATGGCGTGGCGTAGCGGTCGATCAGGATTTGCCGGTTCATCATCGCCACCGGCCGCATGGCCTCGTCCACCACCGCCATGGCGTGCAGATCGGGCTGGCTGTGAAACCGCGCCAGGACGTCGTTATTGGAGGTAGTCGGATGAATCGTGGGCGCGGGGCGCAGGAGTTGCCCGGCTGTCATGCCCGACCACCCCGAGCGCAAGGCTTGGGGAAACACCGCGATCTGACGCGAGGCCAGCACAGCTCGCACCTCCAGCGACGCTTGCCGTTCAGGCTGCGCCACTGGCCTCCCCAAAAAGTAGCCCTGGCCCGCGAAAACACCAAGATCCCGCACCATGGCCAGTTCCTCGGCCCGCTCGATGCCTTCTGCGATCACGTGCCCACCGAATGCTCCCATCATGCGTAGCATCCCGCGCAGTATCTCCAGCCGGCGCGAGCACGTGCCTATCCCGCGCACGAGCGACTTGTCCAGCTTGATGAACTGCGGCGACAGATCGGCCAGCATGTCGAGATTGGCATGTCCCGAGCCGAAATCGTCCAGAGCGTAATGCACGCCGAGCTCGCCGAGCAACGCCATGGCCTGGCCAAAGGTCTGGGCATTGCCGATGGCAGTCTGCTCCGTGATCTCGATGACGACCCGGGATGGTGCGATAGCCGCCGCTCCGCCGACAATGCCATCGGCCCCCAGCAACGCGGCCATGGCGTGTCCACGCCCGACCAGAAGATGGCGCAGCGTCAATGGACTGAAGTTCAGGAACAGCTTGCCGGGCAGGTTCAGCGACGACCACGCATCGAGCGCGGTACGGGCTGCCGCCACTTCAAGCGCCACGGTTGTCCCATTTGCCTGCGCGCGTCGGAACAAGGCGTCAGGCATCTCGTGCAACGATGCGGCCGGGCCGCGAATCAACGCCTCATGACCAAGAATGTCCCCATTGCCCAGCGACACGATAGGCTGGAATACCGCCTGCAGCGAAGGCAGGCACACAGCCTCTCGGGCCGTGGCCAACGAGGAGGCGACGGTCAGCATGACATGCGGATAAGGGTTGAATGGCAGGTTATCGGCCGGGAGGCCGTGATGCCACGAGGCGGCTTTCGGCGCGAACGATAAATGGAGCGTCCGCCATTTCATGACAGCAATGTGTCGCCAGTATGACGACGTCACCCATTCAGGGGGTGTCACGTTATCGTCACATTCATGCACGACGATCGCGCTGCACCGCAGCACGACCGACGCCCCGCACTCTCCAGGGAATGACCGAGAGGCCGGCATGCCGCAGCGCATCGGGTCATGGAATGACGGGGTCGCGGCCCCGAAGGAGTGTTTCTCGTGTTGCAAGCCATCAAGCTGGGTCTGCCTGGACTGGGAGGCAAATCCCTGTGGCAAGGACTGGCGCGCCTGCCGCTGGTCATGCGGCTGTCAGCGGCATTCGTGCTGATCTACGCCTTCGGCGCGGCCGTCGGACTCACCGGCATCATCAATCTGGTTCATTTGAAGCAGGATACGGACACGCTCTACCAGCGCGACATGCGCGGCGCGATCTCCGCCGAGCGTGCTCAGGCGGCGCTGGCCACGCTGGGCCGCGCCCAGCTGTCGCTGACGTTGGCCACCAGCACCGCGGAGCGCGACACCGCCGCGTCGGAGATCGCCCAGGCGCTGCGTCGGCTCGACCAGGCCGTTGACGGCGTCCGCTCGGCCGCCCCGCAGCAAGCCGACGCGCTGCAGAAAGAGCGCGCGACTGCCGGCGAACTGATGAACAACTTCGTGGCCCTGATCGGCAAGCAGCCGCTCGACGCCCTGCAATTCGATTCATCGGTCTCGGTCGACGGACACTTCGTCGGCGAACAACTGCAGAAGCTCGCCGGCCTGATCGAACAGACACGGTCCACGCTGGATCAACAAGCTGCGGACACGGTTGCCGGCGTGGCCGCCGCGCAAGTCACCGCCCAGACCGTGATGGCGGTACTGCTCGTCGCCAGTTTCATTGCCGCCGCCGCGCTGGCCTGGATCGCTGCACGTAGCCTGACACGCGAACTCGGCGGCGAACCGCGCGACGCCGCGGCCGTTGCGAATCGCATCGCCAATGGCGACCTGACCGCCCGGATCGCCGTGGGCGCGCATGATCAAGGCAGCCTGCTCTACTTCCTGGCCGGCATGCGCGATCAATTGGCCGGCGTGCTCGCGCGCATTCAGCAATGCGCGCATGAAATCTCCAGTGCCAGCGACGGCATCGCAAACGGCAACCGCGAACTGGCTGCACGCACGGGCACGCAGGCTTCAGCGCTTGCCGAGGCTGCAGGGAACGTGGCGCGCCTGACCGAACTGGTCCAGCAGGCGCACGCACAGGCCCGACAGTCGAGCGACATGGCCAGCCGCGCGCGCGAAGCCACCACTACAGGCATGGCGTCGGTGCGCGACATGAGCGGCGCCATGGCGAACGTTCACGCGCAGTCGCGCAACATCTCCGAGATCGTCACGGTGATCGAAGGGATTGCCTTCCAGACCAATATCCTGGCGCTGAATGCAGCGGTGGAAGCCGCTCGCGCGGGCGCTGCGGGACGTGGTTTCGCCGTTGTCGCGCAGGAAGTCCGCGCGTTGGCCCAGCGTAGCGCCACGGCTGCGCGCGAAATCGGCGGCATTGTCGGCGACGCGGCGAAAGAGATCGCACGCGGTGCGGACCTCAGCACGCGCGTGGTGGGCGCCATGGAAGGCATCGATGTCGCGGTCAATCACAGCCACACCCTTGCCGAAGAACTGCGCCTGCTGGCCGACGAACAGGCGGCCGGCATCGGGCACGTCGCCGATGCGCTGACACGGCTCGAGCAGACCAGCGCCCAGAACGGCACGCTCGTGGAGGCGGTGTCCGGCCAGGCGGCGCAACTCGACCAACAGGCCGCAGCGCTGGAGGCAGACGTCGCGCGCTTCCGCTTCTGAGGTTTCGCACCGCCGCAATACCTTGCCCTGAGGGTGCAGAACGCCGGGGCAAGGCTTCAGTTTTCGCATTTGTCGTCCGTAAATGGCAACACGCCTATTGACCGACGCAGAACGCCCCGCGAGCATGGCCCTCGGGCCGAAGGCATTGCGTCATTGGCCAAGGAAATGCCTCCGCGGAGACAAGCGAATGCTACGCAAAGCCGTACAGGACGACAGCAGCTTTCTGGAAGACTTCGAGAACGCCGGGCGCGATTGGGCGCCCCGGCTCAAGCCTTGCGGCACCTGCCACGCCTGCGAGCAGCCGGTCAGGCGAGCCGAACTGTTTTGCGGCATCACGTGCCAGTACTCGTTTGAGCATTTCGAAATGCAATTGCTGCGCAAGCGCTGAACGCCCTTCCCCTCGTTTGTAATGCATCAAATGTTTCACATCCGCGAACATTTCCTTTCAAATTCCTGTCAACCGACCCGCCAAACCACTCGTTGAGGCGTGCATCGGGTCTGTATCCGCGCGTCGACATTGTCGAGACAATGCGGACTGCAGCCGGGCAGTGTGTCTGCACGAAACAACTGATATCAAGCGCTAACCGGCATTTACGAGTTGTGTGGCCAAGTTACACGGCTGTTGCACTTGAGCACAATTTGTGTAGCCCATCGCACCCTAAAGCCAGATACGCTTGATTCAACTTAACCGCTTAACTGCGACTGACAAACACAGGAATCCCATGTCTGAACGCCTCATCATGCTGGACGTCCCCGGCGTCCTGTATTCGGACCGCTCCGCTACCCGCCTGGGCGGCACGCCAAACACGGGAACCCTGCGAGACGTCAGGTACTTCGACCCCATCGCCCTCGGCTACCTGCGCCGCCTGTTCGGCATTGCCGGCGCCCGCGTCGTGGTCTCGGACGCCTGGCGCCGTGGCACCCCGGCCGCCATCTTCCAGCAGCTGGATCTGCAGGTCGAAGGCATGACGCCGCCAGTGGCAGGCGGACACGGCGCGGAGATCGACGCCTGGTTCGCGCAACACCCGGCGCCGGGCGCATGGGTCATCATCTCGACCACTGCCCCCGAGTCCCTGACCGACGAGCAGCGCGCACACCTGGTACAGGTGAACCCGGCCGAAGGTCTGACCGTCGACATCTTCCGCAAGGCGCTCGACATCCTCGGTGTGGCCTGCCCTTCCACCATCACGCCGGATTCGCGCGTCGACCCGGATCTCAAGGCCAAGCTGCGCCATCTGCAGCAATTGGCACGCGAGGCACCGGAGCGCTTTATGCCGGCGCCCGCCGCCGCCGAGGCCCGCGAGCGCGCCATGGCGGTCGCGGTGGCCAGCCTGACTGGCAAGCAGCTCGAATCGGGTGCCATTCACGCTTGATTCAGGGCTGACTCAGCACTGACGCTCAATCGGTCCCGCAGCAAGAGAAAAAGGGCCGCAAGCAATTGCGGCCCTTTTTTCATTGGCTTTCAGCCTCGCGCGCCATCAGCGCAATCAGCGCCATCAGCGCAATCTCGGCGCAACCTCAACGCGCAATCAGCTTCACGCTCGGGAAATCCACTGGCACGTTGAACACCACGTTGACGTAGTTCGTGAACAGGTTCAACGCGACGTGTGCCAGGATCTCGACAATCTCTTCGTCGCTGAAACCGACCTGGCGCAGCGATGCCACTTCGGTCTCGCTAATCTGCCCGCGCGCTTCCACCACCTTCACCGCGAACGCCAGCGCGGCGGCCGTCTTGGGTTCGTTCGACAGACCTGCCTGGGCTGCGGCCATCTCCTCGGCCGATGCGCCCGCCTTGCGGCCCAGCGCGGTATGCGCGGCCAGACAGTATTCACAGCGATTGCGGTCGGCAACGGCTACGGCGATCTTCTCGCCCAGTTGCGCTGAGATCGTGCCACCACCGAGCGCGCCGAAGCTGCCCCACATCGACTGCAGCGCGGCCGGCGAGTTGGCCACGGCGCGGAACATATTGGGTACGACGCCGAACGCGGTCTGGATCTGTTCGATGGCAGTCACGCTTGCGGCCGGAGCAGTGCGTTGGTCTACGAGGGGAACACGTGCGGTCATGATGAAGCTCCTTTCTGGATGATAAGTGGAGTGGTACTGGGAACCGGACGGGCCGTGCCGTCCATGGGCTCCACTATGCCGCCGGGCGCAACACGATCGGATACCATACGTCCACGAAACATACCAATTCATCCATCAAGATGTCCCACCCGATCGAATCCACTCCTGACCGCCTCTCCGGCTTGCTGGAGCGCTTCCGCGTTCGCGCCCACCTGTTCCATACCGGGGCGCTCTGCGGGATCAGCCGGTTCGATGTGAAGGAACGCGGATTCCTGCACGTGCTGCGCGAAGGCCATCTGACGCTCTCGCACTCGGCCCGTGGCCTGCCTCGGCGCATGGAAATCCGCGAGCCGTCCCTGCTGTTCTATCCGCGGCACGTCGTCCACACCTTCCACAATCCGCCGATCGAAGGCTCGCAGTTCACCTGCGCCACGCTCGAGTTCGCCGGAGGTGCAATGAACCCGGTTGCGAGGGCCCTGCCCCCGCTGATCGTGTTGCCGCTGGCGCGGGTCGAGGGGCTGGATGCCGCGCTATCGCTGCTGTTCGCCGAGACCGGGCGTGTCCGCTGCGGCCAGCGGCTGCTGGCAGACCGCTTGTTCGAGGTCGTGCTGATCCAGCTACTGCGCTGGATGCTCGATCATCCGGCCGATGCAGGCATCCAGGCGGGCCTGATTACCGGGCTTTCCGATCCGCGACTGGCCCGCGCACTGGTGGCGATGCACGAAGCCCCTGGCGAGACCTGGAACCTGGACCGCATGGCGTCCTGCGCCGGCATGTCGCGCAGCGCATTCGCCTCCGCCTTCCGCGAAATCGTGGGACAAACGCCAGCCGACTACCTGGCCGGCTGGCGTATCAGCCTTGCACAGGCCCGGCTGCGTGATGGCGTACCGATCAAGCTGCTGGCCAACGAACTTGGGTATGCCAACCCCTCTGCGCTGTCGCGTGTTTTCGCGGCCAAAGTTGGCAAATCGCCACGGGAATGGCTGCAGACGCAAGCCTCCGAGCACTAGATTCAGTCGTTTAATTCTGCAATGCAGAATTATGATTCCGCGCTGCGGTTGACAATTGCCGAGTATCGGTGGGACGATGCGACTCATCGAATACCGGTGAGTCATCAACACCGGACGCCTTACCCGGAGACATCATGCGTAGTACCGCAGTACCCGCGAACCGTTCTGGTCTCGCGTCCTTCCCCCTTTTCGCAAGACCACGCCTGCTCGCAGGCACCACCATCCAGGCGAAGCTGCACGTGCAACTTGCCACGGGCAAAGAGTGAGCACGCCATGGAAGATGTGATCGAAATGGCGGAGATCGCCGCCGCACCCAAGGAAAGCAAACGCAAGGAAGACCGCCATTTCGTGACCGCGCTGGCGCGTGGTCTGGATGTGCTGGCGTGCTTTCGTGCATTCGACAGCGAACTTGGCAATGCCGAACTCGCCAAGCGCTGTGGCCTGCCAAAATCGACGATCTCGCGCCTGACCCACACGCTGACCGAACTTGGCTACCTCCAGGCCCTGACGGACCCCGTTCGTTACCGCCTGGGCAGTTCCGCACTGGCGCTGGCGCCCGCCGCGCAGCAGGGCGCAGAGGTCCTGGCGGTGGCGCGGCCCTACATGCAGGAATTGGCGGATTTGTCGCAAGGCGTCGCCTCGCTGATCGTGCGCGACCGCGGACGTATGCTGGTATTCGAGAACTGCCAGTCCGAGACCTACC